>JAFLCP010000163.1 GCA_017303505.1 Planctomycetota bacterium
CGACCATCGATCGGCAGATCACCACGTTTTCTACACAACCCTTCAGGCTCGTTTGACTCGTCATCGGGTCGTACTCAGCGCAGCGGTACTTCGTACTGGTAATTGTGATCGTGCTCGTCATCGAGCGTTAGATTCGATCACGAGGACGAGCACGAATTACGATGACGAATTACGAAGTACGAAGTACGAAGTAGGAGCTACGAGGGCCAAACGAACCCGACCATCGATCGGCAGATCACCTCGATTCCTATGCGATTCTTCAGGCTAGTTTGACCCGTCATCGGGTCGTACTCAGCGCAGCGGTACTTCGTACTGGTAATCGTGAGCGTGATCGTCATCGAGCGCGGGATTCGATCACGAGGACGAGCACGAGGACGAGCACGAATTACGACGTCGAATTGCGAAGTACGAAGTAGGAGCTACGAACGGGAAATCAAAACTACGATTTCGATTTCTCGCCTTGCGGGTCGAAGACACCCTTGCGATGAAAGTAAATAACACTCGCCGCATTTCGCATCATTCGAGTCCCAATCAGCAGATTGAACATGACATCGCTTTGAAAATGATCAAACAGAAACCGCAGCCATCGCTTAGTTCGAAAACTAGGATACGATTTCGTAAAGCCCTGACAGGGATCTTCGCCTTTCCCATTAAGAAAGTCAGCCACGGCATGCCCGGCAGCTAGGCCATGTTTGAGTGCAGTGTGAATTCCACCTGCCGTTAAGGGTGACACCATCCCTGCCGCATCACCCACTAACATCACTCGATTCGCAGCTGTCGGCTTCACGACCCCACCGCAGGGAATCAAACCGGACCGCACCGCCGTTGGCTCATGACCACGAAAATCGAAGATCGGTGCAATCTTCTCCAACAGCTGATTCATGGCCTGAGCAGTAGTCATTTGCCGTTGGTTGTGTCGACGAGCAAAACCTACCTGCACCATCCCGACCCCCGATAGCACCCAAGCCAAATAGCCAGGTGCAATCCTGCGATCGATGAAACAATGCAATCGGTCGGGTAATTCTAATTTCCAATCTGCGTACTCATGCTCAAGCCCTTGCAAAAAGTGTTGGCTTTGGCCGAGCCCAAAAACAGAAGCGACTCGCGACCTTGGACCGTCGGCTCCGATGAGATATCGCGTTGTTCCAATCTCCCCAAGATCAAATCCGCTCTGGATCCGCTTCGCATCCTGAAAGGTGGTCTGGTGTTGAATCGTAGCTCCCGCTTCAATCGCTTTTTCCGCCAGCCAACGCAGTACATCCGGCGTATTGGTCGCCAGAAAATAATATCCCGGCGCCGCCAAATCGACATACCGAAAATTGGGAGCGTACATTCGCACTCCCTCGATTCGCCGAACGAGTTCCGGCGGTAGATTGTCCAGTAACGGGATCTGATCGATTGCATCCTTAACAATGATCCCTGTCGTGTGAAGCTTTTCTCCAACATCGCGTTTCTTTTCCAGGACCAGAGTACGCAATCCCAGTTTTGCGAGCGCTGTTGCACAGGATAATCCAGCAAAACTTGCTCCAACAATCACGCAATCGTAGGTCATGAAAATCGCTCAATCTGCGAAGGAGGATACCAAACCGCCAATTGGATTAATCTACACTAAATCGGGGTGGGATGAAAATCGATGAGATCGGTAACCTCATTTTCTATAAAACCCCTCAGGCTCGTTTGATTCGCCACCGGGGTCGTACTCAGCGCAGCGGTACTTCGTACTGCTAATCGTGCTCGTGCTCGTGCTCGTAATTGTAATCGTAATCGCGCTCGTGATCGCCATCGATCGCAAGACTCGATCACGAGAACGAGCACGAACACGAATTACGACGACGAATTACGAAGTAGGAGCTACGAGCAGGATCGCGAGTCGAGTTAATGAACTTCCCAAGAGACCATTTCGGATTTCGATGGGAGGCCGTATCTCAACGCTCATGAATCACCTAGAATATATCCTCATCGAGCTCAAACACACTTTTGCCATTATCACATGTCTTCTATGAATCGGTTTCGCAAGATCATTTTCGCGTTTATCGCTTTCGTTACCCTTGCTTCTCTCGGCTATGTCAGCTACGGCTTCTGGGCCAACGCGACTGCCGAGGCACGCTTTCGAGTTCGTGTTGAAGAACGACAGAAAGCTGGGCTGCCATCGCAATTGGTGGACCTAAATGGCAAGAACGTTCCCGACGAACAGAACGTGGCTGCACAACTGGCGAAAATTGCTGACTCGGTAAAAGATTTACACTCCAGGCTCGACGAGTATTTGCCCAAAGAGGCAATTCCCAATCGCTACCTAACCGACGCCGAGCTGACCCAAATCTCGCCGCTGTTACGCGACCGAAATGACCTTCTTAATCAGCTCATCGCGATCTCAAAACTCCCGTCGTTTTATTCACCGATACCGAAAGAGGTTCAATTCTCTGACCTTATTGAAGATCCCATTTCCCCCGACCTAACAAATTTGTCACTCACTAGTGATTTACTGAGAACGCGGGCGTTACATGCTCACTCTGCAAATCAATTGAACGAAGCGTTACAAGCGATCTATGCCGCATTAGCTCTCGGAAATTTGGCCAACAATGCACCGACATCTGATGGCTTTCTCATCTTTACGCGCGAAACTTCGCACAACCTGAAAGCCCTCAACTTAATACTCCAGCAATCGACCCTTTCGGATTCGCAGGTTGCTGAACTGAAAACCAACCTGGGTAAGATTCAGACCGTAAAGGCCTTACGAAAGGCCTTGACCTCTGATTCTGCAGCCTATGCGACAGGTTTATTGGAACAGAAAGGGGCTTTAAGTTGGTTCAATCGGGGTCGCGTTTATTCCGCGTTGATCTATCACTTTGATATGTATGACGAGTTTGTCCAGAATTGCGAACTTCCTTTGGAGCAATGGGAAACCAAGTATGCTGGCTTCGATACGCCATTTTCTTGGAATCCATTCATCAATGTGGTCAACCTTAATCGAGCCAATAACCTCGCTTTCAAAACGATTTCAGTACGCGTCGATATCCTAAAACAATGCGTGTACATTCTGGCCAAGATCCAACAGCAAGTTGCCAGTAACTCGACCGATATCACTCTCGATGGTCTTGGTCTTTCACCCGAAGATTTACAAGATCCCTACACAATGAAACCACTTCAACTCCAGGGCTCTGCGGAGACGGGCTGGTTCATTTATTCCGTCAGCGCGAATCGTCAGGATGACGGTGGGAACTTTGAGAACAGTCAGGATCATGGAATCGGCCCCAGCCCAAAAAGCGAATGATCATCCAATCATTACCTATCGCGCTAATCGTGCAGAGATTTACTAGCGGATGTGTCGTTTAGCCCGTGTGCCCCTGAAAAGGAAAACCGTGACTAATCCCTACGGTCAATCCTATGATTCGCCTCCCGCCCTGTGCGGGAGGTTCCCGCGACTGAGCAGCTACCCAACAAAACGCCAAATCGAAATCAAACAGAGCGTACCCGAGTCAAACTCACAGATGATTGGGCGGCGAGAGCTTGGTGTCTCATCGATTCATGCTCGCCGAGCCGCAGCGAGTTGACCCAACATCGCACTTGCAGCACTCACGTACATTTGTACGTCTCAACAAATGAAACCGCATCCTAAACAATTGGCGCCAACTTGGGTGCGTAGAAGTTGCGGTCCGATCACCGTCTAGCCAGTAAATCGCGGCTCCACTGGCTTGAAGCCGAATGCCACAAGGTTAAGGATTTGCACGTCACAACCTGGAGCTAGCATTTCCGTTTTTCTTGGGAGATTTCGGATTACGAAATTAGTTCGCGAGCTCCCTCGTGCTTAACCTTGCGACATTCGGCTTGAAGCCAGTGGAGACCGGCGGGCATTATGACAATGACTCGAGTAGTAACAGTAACTGGTCAGGCGAGATCCTCCCGCACAGGGCGGGAGGCGAATTTGGACGGCTAGTCCAACGCAATGAAATGACAATTTAGCCAACTCAATTTCAGAAGTTATTGGAATCAACAGCGCCATTTACCACACTACACAACGGCGAGCCCAATGCACGGTGTGTTTTGCGGTCAATCAAACGACGCTTGCAATCAACAACTTCGCTCACAACCAAACCGATTTGGACGTTATTGCTATTGACCGCGTCACACACCGTACAGGCGATTTACTGCACCACTTCGCCACCAGCTCGGGTCAAGAGTTTGTTGAACAGCGACGGATCGATACTGCGAGCGAGAAAGCGAACGGAACCATCCCCGAACCCCACTTGAGTTCCCTCAGGGCCAAACCCTAGTTCGGGTAACTTAGCTGCCGTTGCATCAAACTCAATCTCTTCTGGCTTCGTCCAGGGAATATCGCGTTTGGCTTCAACGATAGCGATGGTGTTGGATGTGCCGTCGGTTATGTCCCTAAAGCCGATCGAAACGCCGCTCTTCTTTTCGAACATCAGACCATTACCGTAAGCAGCGAAGATCGAGGTATTCACGCTATCGGCTGGCTGCGAAGGATGGCGGTAAATAATCGGCATCTTTGCGAGTACCTTTTTGTTGGCCTCACTATCCCATGGTTCATTCTTGCGATACTGGTTATATAGCTCAACTTCACCCAAGTAGGGAAGTATTTCCACGCGCCAACTTCTGGCGACGCCACTCTCTTTATCGATCACAATCGCGGGTGGAAATCCCTTATAGGCATCATGGTAGTTATGCAACGCCAGTAACACTTGCTTCAAATGGTTCGCTTGCTCCGATCGCGCTGCTGCCATTCGTGACGCTTGAACCGCTGGCGCGATCAATAACAAAACGGCTTTGTTCAATGCCTCCGTATCAGCACTTAAGCTGACGGTTAATCGTTCTGCTTTGCGTTCGATTTTTGTATCCTTCAAGAGCTTCAACGCGAAGGCCATATCTTCATTCGGACTCTTCTTTAGTTGGCTTTCCAACATAGAACTAACCGAAGCTTTGATGCCTCCAATCGTCTCTTCGGCCAGTGTCTGGAACTGAGCATCGCCAGCTAGTATCGACCATCGCAGATTCAAATCCTTTTCGATATCGATGGAAATCGTGTCGGTATGAGGTGCACTGATCAAGGGACTAATCAGCGCAAACGCAGGTCCCAAGCCCCGTTGCAGTTGCATTCCGTTAAATGTCTTGTGGGGATCAAAGGCAATCAAGATGTCACCGTTAGCACCTGCTTTCCAATCGTCTGTGCGAGTCAACATACTTTTAGACGAAGGTCCATTCACCACAAGCTGCTTCACCCAATCCACTTCACCGACAATCAACGTCTTGTCATCGACGTTATAGGCAGCTTCTGATCCGCCCACTTCCACGTCGGCTAGCAAGACCCTCTCGACGACCAACTCCTTGCCACGCAGCAGTTTATTCTTGGCAGCGTCACGATTCTCTTTGCTATCCAACTTAAGGATCATAGCGATTTGAGGCGGTCCATTCTCGCGTGTTGTCTCACCCACAACAATCGTCATTTCCGAACATCCTTTGGGTACCACTGGCATCTCTTCGATGTTTTGCGGCAGCTGCGGGAGTTGCGCAGCAATCTGCTTGTACTGTTCTGATATCTTCGCCATGCGCAACATGATCACTGCGGTCGCATTGCCTGGCACGAACTGCGCCTCAAAGGGCGCGTCTGCGACAACAGGCGTCAGCGGCGAAGGCTCACCTGCCGCTAATTTTTCTGACATACTGCTAACTGGCAACGTTGCGAAGCCAGGTCGTAGCCCAACCGCAATCAACATCACCCCAACTAGCACACCGAGTGAGCCAAGGCGCCACGCGCTCGGCACTCGATCGGAAATCGTCCCCATACCCCGTAGCATCTCGATTCTCCTCAAGAATGTCCCCCGCGTTGGTAAAAATGCTTGAACAGGCCACGCGACCCGCTCCTTCGATTGAGACAACGCGAGCTCCCCAATCGCTCTCAAATACACGTTTGCTCCCCCAACCAACTTGGCTGCCATCGCATCCGCAGCCAACTCTTGTTCCAATCTCATCCGCCGCACCAACCAATGCACCAGAGGATGATAAAAGTGCAAAACCAAACCTAATTGTGCCAGAAGATTCGTAAAATAATCATCGCGGGCGATATGCGCGACCTCATGCGCTATCACGCTTTGCAATTGATCCTGACTCCAGCCTCGCCAGTTGACGGACAACAACAAGACAGGCTTTCGCCAACCCACTACCGCCGCTGTCTGAACTTGCTGCGTCTCGCGTACTTCAATGCGCTGCACAAACTTCAATTCAGCTTGACTCAATTCCACACAGTCGAGCACACGACGTTCTAGCACCAACCGACTGGATCGAACCAACAGATAAACACCCAATATGCCGCCCAAGAATCGACACAACCCGAGCACTACCCCAATCCCAAAAACCCACAACGCAATCGAGATCATGCCGTTTTTTGAAACCCCAGATTCATTTTTGCGTTCGACCTCTGCAGCGGACTTTACGTCACTCGGTTGATTGAAGTTGCGAATCCCATCGATGCCGGCAGCCAACACTTCACTCCAGGCAGAGGGTTCGCCAGTCGCTTTCACGGCGGCTGAATTGTCAGACGGTATAAATCCCTTTTCATTTCCCTGCACTGCGGCGATTGTACCTGACACAGAGTCGGCACTTTTCCAAAGTTTTTGATCAAACCAACTTGGAAGAGGGAACATCGCCAGCACGGTCAAGGTGACAATTCCCAGGAGCGACCAGAAGGAGAGTGACGCGGCCCAACGGCGACTCCACCGACTTCCAATCGATATCGTTGCGATCGCGAAAATTGCGACCAAACTAACTTGCAATAGCCCACAAATCAAAAGATTGCCAATTGCGTTCATAAGAACCTCTTAGACGAGGTGAAGAGTTCAATTCGTAAAGCCGCCGCCCACTTACTTACTTTTTCATCGAATCCAAAATCTCCTGCAGTCGATCACGCTCTGCAGCGGTCAGTTTCTTTTGTTCAAACAAGCGAACTAAAAGTTGCATACGAGATCCAGCAAATACTTTTTGCACCAAGTCTCCCAGCAGACTGCTCGAAACTTCTTCGTACGTTTTCGCTGGAATAAACTTGAAAGGCCGCTCCTCGTTGGTTTGCTTTAAGAACTCTTTTTCCAACAAGATGCGTACTAACGTTGCGACAGTGGTGTAAGCCAAATCCCGTCCCAACTTTTCCATGTGGTCGCGAACTTCTGCTGCGGTAAGCTCCCCATGTTCCCAAAAAACGTGCATAATCTCGAGCTCACGTTCGGTGAGCTCCTTTGCTTTTGGCCGCGCCATACCATCCTCCTATGACATTTGGTTTCTTAGATTTGGTTTTATAGTAGAGGTGAAATGAACCGTAGTCAAGCGAATTTTGTCAAAATCACATTACGGGCCAGACTGCGCGTCGTTTAGCCCGTGAGCCGCTAGGCTAGGAGTACTACCGCTGGATGTCGAAATGAAGAGACGTCCTTACTGTCGATCCGGGTGTTCGTTCCGATATTGAACGGGTACCGTTGGACGCCTAGCCTCCGCATGCGCTACGGCTACGGGTTAAACGAAGAAACGCAAAGTCGTTACCGCGGGAAACCTAGCCTCGGCATCGGCTGCGGCTACGGGCTAAACGAAAATAACGATCCGTTAACGAACAGGCACGATTAACCTCGCGATGACCTTCGCAGAGTTTCAGAAGGAAGCTTACCAAAGAGTTGGTGATAGGCTTTCGCAAATCGTCCGAGATCCCAGAACCCTAACTGAAAGGCGATTTGCGTTACAGACGTTTCACCAACACAAGCGGATTCAAGAAGTTGACGAGCTTGGTTTAAACGGCGAACGCGTAAATACTCGATAGGTGAAACACCGAAGCATTTTTGAAAAGCGGTTCGTAGAGTTCGCTCTGCCGCGCCGCTTTGCAAAGCGAGATCGGAAATCGAGCGTGACATATCAGGGCGAAACAGAGCGAGCTCCGTTGTCATTTTTGCAAGCCTATACCAGCGTACAAAGTTGCGATTTTCGACTAGCGGGGTTTTGACAAATAGTGCCCTAGCAGCGGTGACTATCTCCTCTTGAAAATTGCTTGACGCCGCAGAAGATCTCAGAAGTTCAGGATATTGCCTAGCAGCCAACAGAAAGCGATGAACAAGCGATACGAATCTCCTCGTCACGCGCGGAGGAGGCTTTAACAACATAGGTTTTGCGGAGGGCGCAAAGTGCAACTCTTGTGGTGTCGAAAACAGCACAGGAGTTGGAATGAAAACTGTAGTCCATTCATGCATCGGCTGGCAGGCAATACAAAACTCGCCTTCGGGAGGTGCAACAAACACTTCATTTCTTGTAGCGACTTGACCGTTCGTGTGGACCGGCGACATTTGATGGTAGAAAGTCCAGCCTTCTGAAAACGTGGCACCTTCAGCAATGCTGCCACCACCTTCAAAGCCCTTTTGCAAACGAAGCGATGCAACATCTACGGTTTGCAATGTCCACTTCGGCATCTCCAACGCGGAAAGTCGCATGGTCATCGATGCTTCTCGAATCGACTCAGTGAACGCGTCGTAATCGGTGAAGATTTGGCAAGTCATTTCTCATCCCAAAACGTAACAATACGAGCAGCAGTTGTAGGCTGGCTATAGATTTTTTCAACTGGCCGAAACTACGTAGAACTCTAATTGCTTTGAGCTAAATTTGTGACAAGCTCCACATCTTGCGAGCCTGCTATCTACCTGCAAACTCGCAAATCGTTTGCTATGCATTCTAATGTTGAGGTGAATACAAATGCTAAAACCTTTCTCCATTTTCTGCTTGGGCATCGCAACCATCCTCTCCCCACCTTTGGTTTGCGGACAACAAATTTCAAGTCCTTCCATCTCTCCTCTGCCGACCCATGGGACAATGGATTCACGCATCGGACGACTAGAGTTCGATGGGGCTTATCCGACGGATGATACCGTGAGCAAATTGTATGACGAGATGGATTTTCAACGGGCCACACAAGCTTATATGTGGGCGATTCCGCTCGTATCTTTTGCAAAATGGCAACAGCAACACGAAACCGTGTTTGGCCAAGAAGATGGTGACCTCGTACAGATGGTCAGTTCGCAAGACAAACTGGGGATGCTTACGCCCAATGACAGTACGACGTACCTTCTCGGATTCTGGAATCTCGAACGCACTGGCCCGATGGTTATTGACTACCCCAAAGGCCCGACGGCAGGTGGTGTACTGGATATGTGGCAACGACCTATCACCGATATGGGACTCAGTGGTCCTGATAAAGGCGCTGGTGGCAAATACTTGATCCTTCCTCCAGGTCAGAAAGCGCCTGCAGAAACGGAGGATTATCTGATCTTCGAATCTCCAACGAATAACATTTTTCCTGGTTTTCGTATTCTGACCACTGATCCCAAGGAAGCGGAAGTTCTCAAGAATTCATATCAAGCTTACCCCTACGCTCAACGAGATAAGCCGCGCAAAACCAGAATGATCCCGGCAAACGGAAAGACTTGGACTGGTTGGCCGGCAAATGGTCTCGAATATTGGGAGCTGTTGTCAAAAATGCTCAATCAAGAACCGGTCCACGAGCGCGATCGCATGATGGTCGCCATGCTGAAGCCGTTGGGTTTTGAGAAGGGGAAAAAGTTCGAGCCAGATGCGCGTCAACAAAAGATCCTTTTACAAGCTGCCGTAATTGGCGAGGCGATGGCTCGCGCACAAAGTTTTGCTAAGCGACAATCGGAAGCGAAGTTATGGCCCGGGACGCAATGGAAGAATGCCGTTCTTTTGGAGGCTAATCAAGAAACCGAACATTACACAGCACTCGATGAACGCACGGCTTGGTTCTATGAGGCCGTTACTCTTACCGCAGGAATGACAAGTACAACGCCGGGATTAGGACAGGTGTATCTTGGCATCCAGAAAGACAAAGACGGGAAATGGTTGCAGGGTGGAAATAACTATATGCTGCGCGTGCCTGCCAATGCTCCCGCCAAACAATTCTGGGCTATGACGCTCTATGATACCGAGACAAGGAGCTTTATCGTAACCAAGCAACAAATCGCTGGGCTCGACTCACGGAAAGAACTGATTAAGAATGCTGATGGTTCAGTAGATTTGTATTTTGGGCCCAAGGCCCCTGAGGGGAAAGAAACGAACTGGATTCCCACTGCACCAGGTCGTGGTTGGTTCGCCTACTTCCGTCTCTATGCACCGACTGAACCTTACTTCGACCGAAGTTGGAAACTGCCCGATATTGTCCAAGTCCAATAATGTGCGCAAAGCGTTTTCATCCTAAAATCGATTACCTAGTCCAGCTAGGTTTGCTATCGCCGTAAAAGTCATTTGAGTGTGGAGTTCATCATGTTGAAAAAGAAGCCTTTTCTTCACCTTGCCAGCTGTGCATTTGCACTTGGCTGCCTTGGGAACAGTCTATTATTGTCGCGTGCGAATGCACAAGAACCAAACACATCCGCCATCAATCATGTCTCAGCAGAAACCTCTTCAGACATTGAGCAACAAGTAATTGAACATCGCGCCATTGAGGCCTTGATCTGGGGTATGCCAGCAGTTAATCGCGATCTTATGTACCAAGCGATGCTACGTGAAACGAAAGGCCGCGATAACCAGATGCTCTACTGGTCGCGCTTACTAGATTGGAAGAATCAGACCCTTACTCCGAACACCGATGTTATTTATCTGACACCCTATTTTGACACCAAGGATGTGGGGCCGGTGGTTATGGAAGTTCCACCTGCTGAGGGTGGTGCGATTGTTGGTACGATTATGGATGCATGGCAGACGCCGCTCGAAGATGTGGGACCTGCGGGGGCCGATCAAGGTAAAGGCGGCAAGTATCTCATCTTACCTCCAGGCTACACTGAGCAGGTGCCTAATGGTTACATTGCTTTACCATCAACCACTTTTAAGGGCTATGCTCTTCTCCGTTCGATTCGCAAGAGCGGAAGCGAAGAAGATTTGAAGAACGCGGTTGAATACGGCAAACGAATCAAGATCTATCCTTTTTCGCAAGCAGCGAACCCACCGCCGACATCTTACGTCGATGCCGCTGGCGTTCTATACGACGCGACTATTCCCTACGACATTCGTTTCTACGAATCGTTAGACCGCGTTGTTCAGCACGAGCCTTGGCTGGAACGTGACCGAGTCATGATCGATGTATTGCGATCGATTGGCATCGAGAAGGGGAAGGCATTTGCCCCCAATGCAAAAATGGTACAGACACTCAATACAGCCGCACACAAAGCGAAAGAATATCTCGATGGGAAGTACGAAACACTGGTTTCTGGTGGACCGTTCGCGCCGGGCAGCCGATGGTCGTTCCCTGAATCGATGGGACAGGTCTTCAAAGCAGCCCAGAATCAATTCTCTGAACCTAACCTTTATCCAGTAGAAAATCGCGGACTGCTATTGTCATTTATTTTCTTCCTGCCAAAACGACTTGGTGAAGGTCAGTTTTACTTGATGGGTATCGAGGATAAAGCGGGAAACACGCTGGATGGTAGCAAGACCTATCGGCTAAATGTGCCTGCCAACGCTCCGATTAGACAATATTGGTCGGCAACACTCTACGATCGAGAGACACACGCACTGATTCGCGAAATGTCGCATGCTGCTCGGTCGTCACAAACTCCAGGTCTGATGGTCAATAAGGATGGTTCTGTCGACCTCTATTTTGGGCCCACTGCTCCAACAGGCAAAGAATCGAATTGGGTCCCAACGGATCCCAAAGGTGAATTCGAGATACTATTCCGCTTTTATGGTCCACTTCCCGCACTCTTCGATAAGTCATGGGTACTTCCTGACATCGAACTCGTGAAATAGTCCGCATAACCGGGACTGTTTTTTCAAAATGTCGCTGAGCATTTTCGGTAACGGTCTCGTGGTCATTTTTTCCCGTAGACACTTGCCGGGCGGAGACTTACTGCCTCTGCTTGGCAAGTATCTGTGCAATTATTGCGTGGTCAGGCGTCAAAGGGTTTCAACAGAAACCCTGATCCCCCCATCCCCACTATCACGTCGCCTTCCGCTCGTTCGCTTGCGTCTACTAAGCTCATTCCCATAAAGCTGTAGATGGTTCAAATACCCCCCATTCTTTTGAGCAGTCCGCGAACGCTAACACACTGACGGTGTCCATCTAGCCAGAGTCTAGAGATGCAAATTTGGTGGCTCCCCTATCGAACGGACGCTAGGGGTTGAGCATGCAGCTCTGCAATTGCATTGGGAAACCACTGCTTTGCTCGCAACTCGCTCGCTACGATTCAAATCTCCTCAGGAATAAGTTTCCAAAGTAAAGTGTTTCCATGGGATCATCACACGGCGACTTCATCAAATATCCTCGTACGCCACATTTGTTTGGTTCCAAAGGTACCGACGACGATAAACATTTGTCTGAACGCGACTCAGCCAAGTTCATCGCTGATCCAACGCTAATCATCGAAGAGAAACTCGATGGTACCAATGTGGGCATTCATTTTGATGATCGCGGAGAACTGGTCCTTCAATGCCGAGGGCATCTCATCACCCCAGGTATGCACCCACAGTACGATCTCTTCAAGCAATGGTGCCAAGTCAAACGAGAAGTGCTACTCGAACGATTGGAAAAACGCTACATCCTCTTTGGCGAATGGATGTATGCCAAACACACCATCCATTACCGCCAACTCTCCCACTACTTTTTCGAATTCGACATCTACGATAAAGAAGCGGAGCATTTTTTGAGCTATCCGCAGCGGATGAAAATCTTGTACCAGTCGGGCATTCAAACGGTGCCAATCGTCGGAAAAGGGGCAATAAAGCGAAAAATGCTACCCGAATTGATCGTAGAATCAGCGTTCGATAGCCAATTCGAGCACCCAACGACGCGGCGAACCGATTCGCTGATGGAAGGTCTTTATTTGCGTATCGAAGATGAGACGGCAGTAACGGGGCGCGCTAAATTCGTACGACCAGAGTTCGTCGAGAAGATCAAAGAAAGCACCCATTGGCAACAACAAACCTTGGTTCCTAACTTGCTTGCCGAAGGTGTCGATATCTGGAATTGAGCTAGGCCTGCAAACGCAACATCGGTTCCACATCAAGTAAGCGGCGAGAGAAGAACGATGAAATGGTCTGAATTGAGCCAAGCTTCGACGGCCGAGTTGATCAACTGGGCCGAAGGACAACCCTGGTGTCAAGCGATGGCCGCCTGCATTCAAGATACACGCTGGCATGCGGAAGGGGACGTATGGACACACACTCAACGAGTGCTTCAAGAACTTCCATGCTTACCCGAATGGTCAGAACTAACGGAACACGAACAAACGCTCTTAAGGTTCACGGCCATTTTTCACGACAGCGCCAAACCACTCACGACCGAAGTCGATTCTATCACGGGGAATATAACGTCTCATCATCATGCGGCCAAAGGTGAAATGCTCGCTCGAAATATTCTGCGAACACTCGAATGCGACTTGGCAACCCGTGAAGCGATTTGCAAATTGATCCGTTATCATGGCCGGCCGGTATTTCTACTGAACCGAGATGAGCCTATCCATGAAATCATTCGCCTCTCTTGGCTATCGAATAACAAGCTGCTGTATCTGTTTGCGCTTGCCGATGCGCGCGGTCGAGATACCGATGCGTTAGATCGTCCGGAAGAGAATTTGCATTATTGGAAAGAAGTTGCAGCGGAGCAGGGGTGTTATGACATGCGTTATCCCTTTGCAACGGATCATGCGAGGTTTACATTTTTTCGACAAGCGAACCCTAATGTGCATTATGTTCCGCATGAGAACTTTGCCTGTACCGTGACCATGATGTCAGGTCTGCCGGGTTCAGGAAAAGATCGTTGGATTCACCACCATGGCCACGGGCATCCTGTCGTTGCATTGGATTCGATCCGCGAAGAGCTTGACGTCGCCCCGACCGACAATCAAGGCGAAGTCGCTCAATTCGCCCGCGAACGTTGCCGTGAGTTTCTAAGAAGCAAAACTTCGTTTATCTTCAATGCCACCAACACGATGCGGGCAACCCGTGGTCGTTGGCTCGATTTGTTTGCGGACTACAACGCACAAATCGATATCGTTTACATCGAGCCGCCGTTTTCAACCATCATTCGCCAGAACCGTGAACGTTCCTCGGCCATTCCAGAAAATGGAATCCGCCGACTCGCGGAAAAATGCGAGCCACCGACTTGGCTGGAATGCCATCGATTGCAGATTTTGTCCAGCGCGACGGCCGAAAAATTAAGCGGCTGAGCTCGTAGCTCGTAGCTCGTAGCTCGTGATCGTCATCGTCATCGTCATCGTCATCGATCCGCAAGAAATCGCAATCGAGGACGAATACGAGCACGAATTACCGCTGCGCTGAGTACGAAGTAGGAGCTACGAAAGAAACCGCGACGTCACAACATTAAGCGGCTCATCTCGTATTCCTAATTCGTAATTCCTAATTCGTAATTCCTAATTGCCCTCACTCTCGACTAGAGCCGAACGTTGAGTCGGATGCCATACACAACGGCGTCTTCCGAAATCGCAGTTGCTTCAGGTTGGATGAATTGAACGTCCGGCGTAATGTTCATCCATTTGGTCACCTGAATATTGTGGAACATTTCAACGCCCGTTCCATCTTGCGGTCCAAATATAGCCTGGGGTAATGCACCAAATTCATTGCTCGCGCCAACATAGTACCACCCCACGCCAAACGTGTCCCCACGATGTCGGCCAATGATCGGACTAAAACCACCGACCCCACCGCTGAGGAAGTAGCGTACTGGAGTTGGATTGCCATCGCTGATCGAGGCTCGTGCAAAAAGCCCATAACCTCGATCAGGGTTGTCGGCGAATTGAACTAAGTATTGATCAAAGCCATAGTAGATCGTGTAGGAATCTGAGATCGTTGCAAAGCCTGGCACAACGGGTTCAGGATAAACACCTGGAGGTGGCTCGGCAAATCTTAGATCGGTTAGGTCGGTATGTTTCCATAGACCGCCCACATGTTGGTGCCCCTTCAAACCGAGAAAGTTCGTTTTTACTTTGACTTCACCACCCATAATGATCCCATCCGCAAACAGATCATCCACTTGGAAGAAGTCTTGGGTTCGGTCTCGCGGATCATAAATGAAGGTAGTGATCATGCCCCAATCGCGAGGCATCGCTGCACCCATGGTAAACGATGTGTAAGGCAACCCCAGCAAAAAGGCGGGGTTTGCTACCAACGCTTGATTGACAAATTGATCGGTACCATCTCCACCAGCGAAATCATCTTGATCCAATGATCCGAGTACGTCTTTCTTACCTACGAAGACAACTAACTCTTCTGAAAGGGGTTGAGTCAATAAGAAATTGGTGATGTACGGAACGCCGGGATCATTGGGGGCAACAGGTGTGGCTGCGGCAAACACTGCCGGAGGAAAAGCACCTGTATTCAGCGATACGTTTCCATACTCACCGTACCAATGTTCGGCTCGTACTAAGAGCGAGCCGTAAGGGAGTCCACCGAATTTTTCCAAATCAAAAAGCAAATCATATTCACCGCGTCCGGTGTATTTGAATGTATCGCCAGGCCCAAGTGCAGGGACTGGAGGAGCGATTACGCCACCATCGACTCCAAAGCCGAAATGAGTCGATCTTCCCGAGAACTTTACGCCGGAGTCAGCAAGTGCCTTGCGACGGCCGCCCCAGCCACCCGTTAGAGTTTCCCGCGCCCACAAATCGCTACAGCCATTACAATCGCTACCACTCAACCCATCGCAGCCATCTGCGGAATCACAAAGTACTGGAGTATCACACTCCAGATTGGGTTCGTCGCATTCGCCCGCCACTTGAGCCATAGAGACACTGGTAAGCCCACCCCAGAATAGGATGGCCAACATATTTCGAAAAGCTGAACGAATCATAAAGCCTCCGTGGCAGATATGGCACTGTGAAGTGCGA
>JAFLCP010000164.1 GCA_017303505.1 Planctomycetota bacterium
GGGATGTACTTCACCGGTAGCACGTCGATGTAAATCGGGGTCAAACGCTGTCGCTCGGACAATTTCTCGCTCCATCACTCCCCCACCGGTCATTCCATTGCTCCTAACTGATCAAGACCTTGCGTTCGAGATTATTCACGGATTATATCGCACGCCGAAGAGGATGACACAATTTGAAGCGTGTCGTGCCGGCACCGCCCCCCTGCTTGCCGATCCTTGCTAACTTCCTATAGATTGCATTGCAGCTGGGTGCTAGTCTACCCCATAATCGCAGGCTTCGGTGTCCGGAAATGGTTGGGTACCGAAAATGCTGGCATAGTGGATGAGAATGCCGCGAAAATGTTATTTCAGGGATCGGTCATGGTTCGAACATTGCAATATCGTTTGAAATTGGCTTTGCTAGCAACAGCTCCGTTGGCCGCAACTGTGCTAGCAACCTCTTTCGGATGCAATCGACCTGCCACAAATTCAGGAATTCCCGCAAATTCCGAGACCTCGACCAATTTGCTCAGTCGAGGAACCCGCATCGCAGCCCAAGGCCAGCTATTGCCCGCGGAGGGAATCATTCGCTTGGTCGGTACACCCGGTGATCGTATCGGGGAGATGATGGCCAAGGTCGGCACGGACGTGCCAGCCAACGCCCCTTTGATTCAGTTTGCGAGTCGGCAGTTGCGAGAGCTTGAGTTGAAAGTTGCCGAACAAAAATTGGGAGAAGCGGAAGCTGCCTTGGCCGCCAAACTTCACGAAAACGGACAATTGGTTGCGGTTGCCGAACAAGAACTAGCCCTAGCCAAAGCTCAATTAGAAAGCGCCAATGCACAATTAGAGTTAGCTCGCAGTGGCAGCAAGTCGGTTGATATTGCCAATCAGAACGTCGAGCGGATGGAGAAACTGGTCAAAGACCCTGCGACATCGACGTCTGTGTCGCGTTCTTCTGTCGATCAACAAAAATTACAGCAGCAACAAATTGCGGCTCAGCAAAAAGAAGCGGAGTTAGCTGCAGAGCATTCCAAAAAACTCGCGGAGTTTCAACTGAGTGGAGCAGAGAAGAAGCTCGAGTCACTTCAAGCAAGTCGCGAATGGATCAATAAAACCTCGCCATTGGGATCGCTGAAAACGCAGCTGGAGTTGGTTCGTTTTCAATATGAGCAGACCGAACTACGAGCGCCAGTCGCTGGCAAGATCTTGCGAGTGGATGGGAGCAAAGGTGGATCGGTCAGCACTCTGCCACTGATCGAAATGGCCAACACGTCGAAGATGGTTTGCCAAGCCGAAATCAGCGAAGTCGATGTGCAGCGACTTCAGGTCGGACAGAAAGCATCGATGAGCTCCCCTGCCCTATCGCAACCCTTGCAAGGCGTTGTTGTGCGTATCGATCCGATTGTTGGTACGCCGCAGTATCGCTCTCCCAATCCACTTGCTCCGGTGGACTATCGCGTGGTGCAAGTCATCATTGAACTCGATTCGCCGAGTGTGGCTCTGGCCGACGACTTTGTGCAATTGCAAGTCGATGTGGCCATTGATGTGGTAGCTGCTCCCGAAGCAACAGCTAAGTAACAGAACTAAATCATGCAGCGAGCTGAAGAGCCGCTGCGAAACAGAGAGGAGATGCTCAGGATGTCATCGTGGTTGAAGAAAACTCCGATGGCGTTCTATAACGTGCTGCAGTTCCCAATGCGCACGACAGTCTCTGCAGCGGGTATTGCGTTCGCGCTGCTGTTAGTTTTTATGCAGTTGGGATTTCTCGGGGCGGTATCCAACACAGCCACAGTGCTACTCAATCAATTGGAATTCGATTTGGTGGTTCGGTCTCCTGACTATCTGCATCTTTATGAGCCGCGACACTTTGATCAAAGCTGGATCGCTTGGTGTCGTGGGCAGGCTGATGTCATGGAGGTCAAACCATTGTGGCTCGATTTAGTTCGATGGCAAAATCCACAAGACAAACGTGTGCGGGCCATAGCGTTGATCGGTTTGCGGGTCGATCAGGTTCCCTTCCTTCCCGAAACGAGTCCTGATGCGAATACTGAGCGAGCCCAGAAGCTCAACGAACTGCTCAACTCACGACAGCTGTTAATCGACACAGCATCGCGCGGAGATTTTGGTCCGCGCAATGGTCGCCGATTTACCGAAGCGGACATTGGGCAAGAAGTGATGGTGGGGAATGAACGTGTTCGCATTGCCGGATTGATACATATTGGTACTGGTCTAGCGGCCAATGGACAGGCAGTGGTTTCGCAATCGGCGTTCGCCAAATTAGTACCTTGGGATGCCTCACGACGTACCAACATGGGGCTCATTCGCTTGCGACCTGGCTCCAATCCCGAAACGGTTGCCCGACAACTCAATGCCCTATTGCGAACCAATGGACGCGATGCGGCGATGGTCGAAGTGTTAACACGCCAAGAGGTGATTGCCCGCGAAACCCAACGCTGGATCGCTCAGACACCGATCGGGATCATCTTTCAAATGGGTGTCGTGTTAGCATTGATGGTAGGCGCGACGGTTGTTTACCAAGTTCTCTCCACTGATATCGCGAATCGCATGCCCGAATATGCCACCTTAAAAGCGATGGGCTTTAGCAATGGCTATCTGAGCAATGTCGTTCTCTTTCAAGCGTGGTATCTCGCGCTGTTGAGCTTCATACCAGCTTGGATACTAGCCGAGTTACTTTATCGATTCACGTCATGGTTTGCTGGAATCCCCATCACCATGACAGTTTCTCGAATCTTGATGGTCGCGCTCGCCGGCTTGATCATTTGCACGTGCAGCGGGGCAATCGCATTAAGCAAATTGCGACGAGCTGAACCTGCATCCTTGTTCTAAACCTTTGTATTTGTTCTAGAGACAGACTCTCGATATGGCCTTCTTCTCATCCCAAACACCGATTGCTTGGAAGAACTTAGTGGCGGATCGTCGCAAGTTCTTTTGGTCGCTGCTGGGAATTACCTTTGCGGTCGTGTTGATGTTTGTTCAAAATGGCTTTCGCAATTCTTTGTTCGACAGCACGGTGCGATTGGTGCGGCTTCTCGATGCCGATCTGCTGATTGTCAGCAGTGGCCGTTACAACTTGGCGACCGAAATTCGCTTTGATCGGCAGATTTTGAGACGGGCCTCGATGCTGAAGGAAGTGGCTTGGTCATCTCCCCTCTTCATCGATCGCCTAGCATCACCGGTTCGCGTGGCTGGGCGTCCAAGTCGCCCGATCCGAGTTATTTCTTTAGAGCCTCGAGAGCACATCTTTCGCGACAGCACGATTCAAAAGTCACTTGATTTGCTCCAGCGGCCCGGCCAAGTACTTCTCGACGAACGTTCCAAAAAGGAATACGGTTTTCAACTGGAGCAACCTGAAAAGCTTAACGCTCAGGCGATTGAATTGGCCAATCAACGCATTGAAGTTGCGGGCCTCATGCCGCTGGGTACCGATTTCGTACATGACGGGAACATCATTATGTCGTTGTATGACATACCCGATGTTCTCCCCTTTCGAAATGGAAAAAACAAACCGACGGAGCTGGTCGATATGGGCCTGATTCGCGTCGAACATGGAACCGACATTCAACGCGTCAAAGAACTTTTGCAGCAACTTGCTCCAGGGCAAATCGATGTCTATACGCCCGAAGAAATAGCACAACGAGACATTCGATTCTGGGGACGCAATACGCCGATCGGAATCATTTTTACCATCGGTACCGTTATGGGCCTGGTTGTGGGGACCATCATCTGTTACCAGATTCTCTTCAACGACATCAGCGATCATTTGCCGGAATTCGCTACGCTCAAAGCGATGGGCTATAGCAACCAATATTTTGTGATCTTGGTGCTGTGCCAAGCGATGTATCTAGCTTGCATCGGCTTTGTGCCAGGCTTGGTCATCACCGAAGGCTTGTTTCAATTGCTCACTTACAGCACAGGACTCATCATGGAACTTTCGTTGAGCCGAGTTCTTTCCGTATTCGGTCTGACTCTGTTGATGTGCGTCTTCAGCGGCCTGCTGGCTGTCAGACGTTTATGGCAAGCTGATCCTGCCTCACTGTTCTAAAACAGTGGGTGCGGTTGGAGCGTTGGTCGCCTCGATTGCGGGCAACCACGATCTTTGCGAGCCGGTTGCAAAATCAAGTTCAATTTCAGCCTGCCGAGCTTCGCCCAGCTTGCGAAATGATTCGGCTCGCAGACGTTGAAGTTCAAACGCAGCTTCCCAATAGCGATCGGGTTGCGGGACACCTGCTGCTTGGCGTTTTTCAAGGGATTGGAGTCGATTGGTCGCTTGTTGTTTCGTGAGCTGGGACGCCTCGGCTGCAAGGTAAGCTTGATTGACGGACAGAGCCTTAAGTCTTACGTCGGTTTCAAGCTCAATCGATTTAGCGCGAGCTAACTCTTGCATCTGTTGTTTGCGTATACTCCATTGCCGCCTGATGTCACTGGACGACTTGCTGTGGGCCAAGAGTTTAAGCAATGAGGGCGTCGCTACCGAAGTGGGTACGACTAACCAACTCGCAGAAAGAAGTTTCTCTATTTTGGCGAGTTCGTCGGCGGTGCCTGCGATGCGGGGTGTTGATTGCCAGAGAGCCACATCCGAGCGTTGCTGTTTTGCCAAAGCGACTTGTTGCTCGATATCCACAGGCTGAAATTGGATAATCAAGGGCTCAGCAGGCCAATAGTGGGCCGCTTCTGGGGATTGGAGCAAGCTGCCTAACTGAATGCGAATTTGGGAAAGGGAATAGTTCAGCTGTAATTGACTTTGCTCAATCTCAGTTGAGAGTTCTTCTCCTTTTTCCGCTAACAAATCGGTCGCCTCTTCGGCTTCGGCGATCTTCGCAACCATGTCGGCATATTGGGTCCGTAGCGATTGCAGTTCATCAAGAACTAAGGTTTGCGATTGAACTTCAGCCAGACCGAAATGCAGCTTTAGAACTTGAGAGCGCACTTCTTGTTCGCGGCGAGCGATGCGTTGGTCGAGGTGTGATGTTACCCAATTTTGAACAGCGCAAGAACTGTGGTGCCCTGAGCGTTGGCTTTGAGCGAGACGTCTCTCATCGATCAGAACGTTGCGGATGGGATCAACTTGAATTGCCCGAGTTACCACGTGCTCGGCATCCCAAATGATTGGGGCGGAAGCGGTTGGGGCAATTGTGGTCGTGTCGGAATCTTCTGATAGCAGAACAATGGCATCTTGTGCACTAGTGGCCTTGGAACCGCTTATGCAGAAGAGGATGAAGATAAGCTGAAGCAACCACTGTCGACGGCAGTGAGACGCATCCGCTTGGGCAGGAGCGTATTCGGAATCTTGCACCGTCAGGTTGGGGAGCATGAATCGAACGTCCTGTGAGGCAGATTCAAGTCGCTGGCTTCACTGCATGGAGGTAGAGGTTTTTGATCGACCTATTCTGTGGGTGAATCGACTATTGCGAATAGAGACTAGAGGCGCGATGTCGAATTGGGGAATGTTGGGGTGAGTGAAAATGAATCGATTAAGAAGAGAAAATCGATGGCAACACCACACGAGAAAGTGGCGTGAGAAAACAAAAAAAGCTCCCGGATGTGAACGAGTCCCAGGGGGGCGGAGGACTGCGCGCGACTTATCCGGGAGCTAATGGATTGTCAAAAAGTAGGTGACTTTCACGTCCTGTGATCATCACCACATTTGGAGCTTACAAGTTCCGCAAAGAGAGGTCTATCCCAAAATCCATCTCGGGTTCCCAATCCTTGAACCGCATCATGCAGTTCCGCCGATCAAGCAGCTCATTGATGTGAGTAAGCCTGTGTGCCGCGTCGCATCAACGAGAGGGAAGATAGGGTCTATCGGCCCATGAGGTCAAGGCGAGTTTTTCATGATTTTGAAAAATGAAATAAACTCGAAAATCCGAGTGTTTTGTGGGATTTTGTGATGCTAGCAACATGCATTCTGGAAACGTTAATAGGCGTTTACATTTGGCACGAAAGCTCGGCACTACTTCGCTGTTTTTAGAGGCCCATCAGCGGATGCGATTCGACTCGGATTTCATTGCCATCGTGAATCACAATACACGGCACGTTTGGATCGGTTTCATATTCGAGAGCTTCGTTGAGCCGCTCAAACATGGCAGCTACTTCCAACACTTCGTTGACAAATGTGGTAGCCATACTGATCTGCATTTCGGTTAAGGCCAAAGTGTCATTGGCACTATGCATTCCGACTTGAATACGAGCGGCGCGATAACATACCGCTTCGAGGACTGGTCCGACCATGAGAACTTCGTAATCCCCATCCTCTGTCTGGCCAACTTTATCGACTCCTCGAAGGCTGCAACGAATCGACTGCAAGAGAGCCTCTTCGCACATACTTAGGGCGTCGTCGCCGTATTTCTTATTGAGTTCTTTTCGGTTTGCAATTCGAACCTTGAGCACCGAGACGGGCTCACCCGATTCTGGAATCGAACCGAGAGCTTGCCTTAAGCACTCAGAGAATTTTTCGTGATCCATAACGGTTTGCAACAGCTGAGGTCGTTCGCCGCTACCACGTCGTGACGAGCGTGGCCCCGATTCAGGTGGTCCATCGTTTTGAGTTGCGCGTTGTGCCAGGTCGACACATTCTTGAGTCGTGGCAACCACGTCTTTTTCTTGCTCGGTCGGCTCGGAACCTGCGTTAACCGGGCGTTTAGCTTTGGCCTCGGACTCAGGCTTTTTGCTGCTCGGCCGCAGATCCAAAGCGATGGCTTCGGAGGGCTCCAGCGGATGCCAGAGCATTTCGAGGGTTTGAGTTTCCATCGGCAACCAATTGCCGTGCGAGCACCAATAACCTCGATTACGTCCATTTTGTTTGGACATGTAGAGACCTTCGTCGGCTCGTTCTAGCAGCGATGCGGCCGTGTCTTCGGGTTGGAAGTCGGCCATACCAACGCTGCAAGTAACACGAATGTTCCCTTGATCTGTATTGACGACAATTTCGCCAATCGATTTGCGAGTTTCTTCAACGAGTTTTACCATCCAGGCTGCTGGACATCCTGCGAACAGAATACCAAACTCTTCTCCACCATAACGGGCAACAATGCCGCGCCCCTGGAGTTTTTCATTCAACAGAGTACCAACCGCAGTGAGGACTTGGTCTCCCACAGCATGTCCGTAGGTATCGTTGACCTTCTTGAAGAAATCGATGTCCATCAAAGCCAAGGTTGTGGTACGGCCTTCAGCTTGGAAGCTTTCAATGGCATCTTCAGTTGCTTCATTGAAAGCAAGACGGTTGGCAACGCCGGTCAAAGCATCCGTTCGAGCCTGGGCAGTAACTTCTTCGAGAGCCTGTGCTTGCTTAGCAATTCGGCTTTGAGCATCTTTCAATTCCTGTTGCATCAGCTTGTTGGCTTGCAACAACGCGTTAATGGCTCGCTCAAGGCTAGCGGGATTATCGGGTTCCATGGTGGTGAGCGTATTGCTTACCATTTCGATTCGGCCTTGGTGCATATCTACACCCGCGGCCATACCGGTAGCGATCGAGCGCAAATGTGCTATCAAATGCCGCAATTGTTCCATTTCCAATTTGCTGTTCGCACTGGTATTGGTCCGAAGTTGCTGGGCCAGGATCGCACCGATCCCAATCCCCATCACGGTCCCCGCTAGTGTGCAAAGAAATTCAATCATTGGAGTCAACAACTATTGAAGTATGAAACAACGCGCAGCCTGAAACTGATTCGGGCCATTACCGGACGGTAGGTCTCTGTTAAGATGCAGTCAAAAGACATCCCCACCACGAAGTGTGATTTCAGGGGTTTATGGTGTGGGAATGTAACGGTTGTGTCGATTTTGCTTGACAACTGGAAAAGCAAAGGTATACCTAAACAAGTGGAGGGAGAATGTCCCACCTACCTGCTGGCTTTCATGATGATGCAACGTGCGAAATTGGTTTTGACTTCACCGCAAGCGGCTGAAGCGGACGATTTGCAGGACCAGTATGGACCCAATTCTTAGACAGCCGCCCTGCTTTGTGAGGCGGCCCTCGTTGAGGGATAACGAGCATGATTGACGCCGGCTCAAGCAATTTAATCGCTAAAGTACGCAAAGTCCTGTCGGAAAGCCCAATCTGGGAACTTCGTCAGCTTCAAGTAGAGCAGAAGGGCGAAACCGTTTATCTACATGGCCGCGTCCGCAGCTTCTACCACAAACAATTGGCCCAAGAAGTGATCCTAAGAGCGACGCGCGAACTACCGTTGGTCAACGACATCAACGTAGACAACTAGCTCAATGAGGAAGAATCAGGAATTAAAAATTAGGAATTAGGAATTAGAAGACAGGTCTGCTCAATCCCAGAGCGTATCGATGGGAATATCTGCCAGCACATCATCAAGACGCTGAGCCAACACATCATTACCGGCAGTGATGTTTAATCCGATTCTGAGGCTTAGCAGCGGCACCCCAGCCAGCATGGGGACTTGAAGTTTGACGATATCTTTTGCGGTACAAACGACCGCATCAATACTTGCCTTGCGTTCAGTTACCCAGCGTTGCAACGACTCAATGTCTCCACGCTCGTAAGCGCAATGGTCTGGAAAGGTTCGCATATCGACCACTTGCACACCAAGGCGTTCAAGCGTGGTGCGAAAAGCGTCTGGGTTTCCGATGCCGCAAAAGGCAATCACTTTCTTGCCCGCCCAAGCCGCCAACGCTTGCTCAGTATCGGGCCAGCGACAAAAACACTCGGGTTCATGAGTTGCTTCGAGCCATGGGACATTGGGCGCGTAACGCTGGACCGTCGCTTTGATTTGTGCCACATCCCGTTCGGCAACTAAATTAGCGCGGGTCAACATCAGCACGCTAGCCCGTTTAAGTCCACGTAAAGACTCTCGCAGCAAACCTCGTGGTAGTTGATATCCAAAGCCAAAGGGATTGGTGGCATCGATCAACACGATCTCAAGATCACGTTGCACGCGACGATGTTGCATCGCATCATCGAGCAAGATGACTTGAGCCGCCAGTTCATCAACTGCTAATCGAATCGCCGCTAATCGATCTGGATTTTGAATGTGGGGAACATCAGGCAAGAGCCGCTCAAGTTCCAACGCTTCATCATTTACGGAGCCTGCGGTTGCCCCGTAACCGCGACTCACGATGGCCACTCGCAACCCGCGTTGCCGAATGTGTTTTGCTAGATAGGCAACCACTGGCGTTTTCCCAGTTCCACCAGCGGTGATGTTACCAATAGAAATAACGGGGACATCGGAACGATGCGTCCTGAACCAGCCTCGATCATAGAATTGGTTACGCAGTGTGGTGGCCAGAGAGTAACCAAGACTTGCAGCCCACAATGGCCCGCGGACGAACGGAATACACAGCTTTTTCCAGAGAGGCCAATGCCGTGCCGGACTCGACAAGCGAGAGTCGATCCAGGAAATCCATTGATGAGCTGACTTCATAAGGGGCAACCAGATAGAGGGTCAACTCGAAGTCGCTGATGCAATCGCAATTGCCAACAAAAAACGCCGACCGAATGGCTCGATCGGCGTTCGTTAGGTTCGACTAGAGCTTGCGGCAAATCGCTTCGGCCATCTCGTTGGTACCAACTGCGGTTGGATCGTCACGATGAGCCTTCAAATCGTAGGTAACATCTTTACCTTCTGCGATCACACCTGCTACTGCATTTTCCAAACGTGTGGCAGCATCTTTTTCGCCGAGATGCTCAAGCATCAATACGGCGGAAAGAATCAACGCGGTTGGATTAACCTTGTTGAGGCCTTTGTACTTCGGTGCACTACCGTGAGTTGCTTCGAATACAGCACCATTAGGACCGATGTTGGCACCAGGAGCGATACCCAATCCACCGATCAAACCAGCACCCAAGTCGCTAACGATATCGCCGTACAAGTTTGGCAATACCAAAACGTCATACAACTCAGGCTTCTGAGTGAGCTGCATGCACATGTTGTCGACGATGCGTTCTTCGAACTCGATGCCTGGATATTCTTTAGCGACATTGGTGGCGGTCTTGAGATACAGACCGTCGCTGTATTTCATGATGTTAGCCTTGTGAACTGCAGTCACTTTCTTACGGCCATGTTGAACGGCATAATCAAAAGCGCAGCGCACAATTCGTTCGGTACCGGAAACGCTGATAGGCTTGATCGATACGCCGGTTTCATTTCCCTTGGTCTTGATCTTGCGATCTGACGGGAGACCGTTGATGAAGTCGATCAATTGCTGAGTCTCTGGCTTACCAGCTTCGAACTCAACACCCGCATATAAGTCTTCGGTGTTTTCGCGAACGATGACGAAGTTAACTGGAACATCTTTGAAATAGGTGCGAACACCTTTGTACAACTTGCAGGGGCGAATGCAGGCGTACAGACCAAGTTCTTGTCGCAGATAAACGTTGATGCTGCGGAACCCGGTTCCAACTGGAGTGGTGATCGGTGCTTTAAGGGCACAGCGAGTGCGGCGGATGCTCGCGATGGTGCTGTCTGGAATTGGAGTTCCAGTGCGCGCCATCACATCGACGCCAGCTTCCTGAATGTCCCAATTGATTTTTACGCCGGTGGCATCGACGCATTTGCGGGCGGCGTCTGAAAGTTCCGGCCCTGTACCATCACCTGTGATCAAAGTTACATCATATGCCATCGCAAGAATATCCCCGGCTAAAACGACGTTGGGAGGAGGAAAACAGCTTTCCCCAAGAATCTACCAAGAAAAACGCGGCTGAGAAGCGATCATAGGGTCGGACCGACCGTCCAAGGGACAAACTCATCGTCTCCCAACCCTAATAATTCGCTTTTTGTTAAGTCTCCGCTGGCGACCTGCAGGACCTTTTGGAACATTTCTTCCCCCACCTGGTCGACCGTTTTACCTTCCAAGATTTCGCCCGCATTGATGTCCATATCCTCAGTCATGCGGTGGTAAAGTTGCGAATTACTCGCAATTTTCAGGCTTGGAACGGGTTTACACCCAAAACAACTTCCGCGTCCTGTTGTAAACAAAACGACGTTGGCCCCGCCCGCCACCATCCCGGCGACACTGGCAGGATCGTAACCAGGGCTATCCATGACAACGAAGCCTTTGGTAGTTACGGGTTCTGCATAACCGAAGACATCTTCGAGAATGGTGCTGCCACCTTTTGCCACAGCTCCCAGCGATTTTTCAGCAATGGTCGTGAGCCCACCCGCTTTGTTGCCGACCGAGGGATTGTTATCGAATTCTTGTCCAAAAATTCCACAATACCATTTCCACCAATCGATCAACGCCAAGAGCTTCTTGCCGACTTCTGGCGTTCGTGAGCGGCGGGTGAGCAGATGCTCAGCCCCATAGATTTCCGTGGTTTCCGACAAGATGGCTGTTCCGCCAGCCGCCACAATACGATCGGCACAGGCACCAACAGCCGGGTTAGCAGTCACACCTGAGTAACCATCGGAGCCACCGCATTCCAAACCAACGCAGAGGTGACTGGCACTAGCCGTTTGGCGTCGCACATCGTTCACCTGAGGTAGCAAGCTGGCCACCATCTGCACACCTTTTTCGATGGTCTTACGCGTGCCACCTTCATCTTGCATCGACAGTACGGGAATACCGTTGGTCTTGGCCCCAACCTCTCGTCCATCAGGCAACCGAATCGGAGCGAGTCGTTGACTGGAAATCAAATGCCCAAGCGAACCTTGTTCACATCCAAGACCGACCAGCAAATAGCCGCCGATATTGGGATGCCGAGCATAACCACCCAAAACGCGATTGAGCATTTGATGTTTCAGGCCATCAAATGCCATCGCACATCCACCTTCATGTTTCAAAGCGACGACACCATCGATGTTTCCGAATGCGGCGAGTTCATCGCCGCGAAAACGGTCCGCGATATGTCGAGCTACGGAAGCGGAGCAATTTACCGACGAGATGATCGCTAGATAGTTTCGTGTGCCCACTCGACCATCGCTGCGAACATAACCTTGGAACGTTTCGCCCACGCGTGGAGTTGGCGGTGGTGGAACTTCTGTCGCCAATGCTTCAAGATCTACTTGATGATCGCAACGCAGATTGTGTGTGTGGACATGTTCGCCAGGATGAATAGGGCGGCTAGCCAAGCCGATTGCCCAGCCATATTTGAACACGGGGCGGTCGACAGGAACTTCACAGGTGGCCAATTTGTGACCCGCAGGGACATCATCGCGTACTTCCAGCGTGGCACCGTCGATGATTAACTTTGTTCCCTTGGGAGTAGGTTGCGTTACCACGACCACTTGGTCGCTGGGATGCAAACGAATGAAGGCTTGTCCTTTGCCACTAAATCCTGATTGAATCCCAGTTACTCCACTACCACAGCCTGTTGGTCCGCATGACATACTAAGTTTCCGCCAAAAAGCCAAAAATCGCCCGCGTGTTTCTCAAATGAGATCGATTGCCGGTTGGATCCACATCCCCAAAATTGGCAACAGGAACCGAGCCAGCAACCCTTCACAATGTACCGTCGTAACATCTTTTACAGTAAGGACTTGCCGCAAATCGGCGCCGATTTTGGCCAATTTTATGGACTTTGAATTCCCCCGGAAAAGAGAGAGCATAAGCCGCTTTTGCAGGGGAAACCAGCCGATTTTATCATTCCGGTGAATTCCGGCCTCTTTCCTCGGCTCCCCTCCCCACTCCAGCGGGTATAATCAAAGTTAAGCGACTTTTCTGATCTTCCTGGCGTTTCCCCCATTTTTCGCGCATTGAAAACATGTCGACGCCCACAGCCTCATCTTCATTCGGTTCCGCCACCCCCGAACGCCCAACGCCCGTTTCTGACAACACAGAAAAAGGGAAAGGGACGTTAACGGATTGGTTGCATTCAGAACTTCAGAAAACGGTTCGGCATTTACAATTTCTGGAAGCAACGGCAAATGTTGCTTGGTGGTGGTGCACGTTATTGGCTGTTTTGGCTGTCGCCGTTTTGTTAGACCATTGGCTGTGGGTTCTCCCCACATTTGCCCGTTATGTCTTTTGGATGACCTGGATCGGTTTGTCGTTGTTTTGGGTTGTCCGCCGCATTCTGCCACTTTTCATCTATCGCATACATCCACTTTACGCCGCCAAAGTTGTGGAAGAAGCCATCCCCGAACTGAAAAATCGTTTGATCAGTTGGTGGGAACTCAAGCATGAACCGAATTCAGCTCCGCGAGGTGTTGTGGCAGCCGTCGGTCGCCAAGCAGTAGCTCAACTTCGAACTCACGACTCCTCTGCGTTGCTCGATACTCGACCGATGATCATTTCGATTGGTATCGCCTTGAGCTTGACCGTCTTTGTGAGTTTGTATTCGCTCGTCGCACCGCGAAGTGCGTGGACCACTGCGGAACGCATCATGTTCCCATGGAAAACGATCGCTCCTCCAGCGCGAGTAAAAATCCAACAAGTGCGCCCTGGCTCGTCGATTATTCCGCAATCGCTCCCCTGCCCTATTCAAGTTGAAGCACGAGGTTTGTTGAGCGACGAGAAAGTATTCGTTCGCTTCACTTCTGCCGATCGCCAGATCATCGATCAACGTTTGGAACTTGTGCCTAAGGTCGCAGGCTCATCGTATGAAGGTACGTTGACCACGGACGGCCGAGGCGTTCAACAAGATGTGGAGTATTGGATCGAGGCGGGTGATGCCGTTGCCGGCCCTTACTCGCTCAAAGTTAATCCGCTACCCCAATTAGCCATCGATAAAGTTCGGCTCATCTATCCTGCCTACACCAAACTTCCTGCCAGCGAACAAATGGGAGATGGTAATTTTGAAGCGGTAGAAGGAACTCGAGTGGAGTTGCTGAGTTCGCTGACTGGCGATGCCAACAAAACTTTTATTGAGTTCTACAGTCAAACACCTGACAACAAACCACAACGTTCATTGCGAACCGAGCCGATCAAAATTGACGGTAATCAGGGGCAAACCGCGTTTACCGTTCGACTCAATAGTCAACATGACAATCCAACCTTGGAAACCTACACGCTGCGTGCGGTAGACGTTGGAGGCAACACGGCTCCCAATCCTCTCTTCTATTCGATGCGAGTTACGGGAGATTATGCGCCCGAAATTCGCCTCACCTCTTCAACCGAACCACCGCTCCGCGTCTCATCGCGAGGCTCGCTCTCGGTTCAGATCAATGCACTAGACCCAGACTATGGTTTAGCAAACGTCGAATTGGAAATTAAGAAAGGGAGCTTTGTCTTAGAAACACTGAAGCTTCTAGAGAACCCCGAAGGCTTGCGAGATCCCTGGAACAAAACGTTCCAAATCCGAGTTTCCAAATGGAGATTGCAGAACGGTGAGAAGATTACGTTGACGGCTATTGCGAAAGACAATCGACGTCAGCCCGGTACTGAAACATCAGATCCCAACGTCACTCGCTCAACATCCTTGGAAGTTGAAATCATCGAGCCAACCGAGGAAGAGAAAGCCAATAACGCGGCGGGGAATTCAAAAGAGGAGAACTCTCCAGTCGAAGAGATGACTCCAGAAAAATCTCCCCCGCAAAATCAAAGCAACTCGGAAAAGTCGCAACCGAACCGTAATGGTAAGAACGGTGACAAGTCCGAATCAGGCAACTCGGGTGGAGGGTCATCGTCAGATGGTGCCTCATCATCAAAGTCACAAAACTCAGACAACAATAGCGGTGACTCCTCGTCTTCAGGCGATTCATCCAATGCGTCCAAATCGAACTCGAATAATAGCTCTGGCGGTAGCGAAGGAAGCAGCGAGTCGATGGATGATAAGTCCACGGACAAGAACAATAACAGCAGCGGTGGGAATAGCAGTGGCGAGCCCTCTGAAAACCAAAAAGAGAACGAATCTCCCTCGCAAGGTTCAGATGGATCAGGGACAGGGGAACGAAGCGATTCCAAGACCAAACCATCGTCCACAGAAAGCGGCGAAGGCAACAACGCACCACCACCGGACCATGACGGTGACATCATGGAACGCATTCAACAACGCATGCAGCGCGAGCAACAAAACAATGCCCAGAACTCGCAAGGGAATCGCAATAGCCAACCTAACAATGAAGGTTCTGGCGACAACAGCAACAATGCTCAAGCTCCTGAAAACAATGGCCAGAAGCCCAATCAAGCCAATCAACCCCAGAGTGATCCCAATGGCAAGATGAACGATGAGGGCTCTGCCGATCCGAATAACAACAACGGTCAAAAGCCCAATAACGACTCGCCTAGCAGGCCCGATTCGAATAACAACTCGAACAACAACTCGGAGTCAACATCTCCAAACGATCAAGGATCGGGTGAGAAGAATGGTGATCCCGCAGGGGCCAAACCCAAACCAGAAAATGGCAGCGATGCGAACAATGCCGCAGGGAACCAATCCGGTAACAAAGATGATTCCCAAAGCAGTGGCAAGAATGGTGACAAATCCAAGCCAGGAAATGATCCAGCTTCGGGGAACCAAGACAACTCTGGAAAGGGCGCGCAACCAGAGAAGAACGGTGAGCCTGGGAAAGAGGGCGACTCGCAGTCTGATGCTAACGGGAAATCTGCAGAGAACAACGACTCCCAAAGTGGAGCCAATTCTAAAGATGATGCGGGTTCAAAAGAGGCTTCAAATTCAAAACCCGGCGAAGATTCTCAGGAAGGCACTCAATCCAAAGATGGTTCTCAATCGAAAGATGGTGCTTCATCTAAGGATGGTTCAGATTCTATGAACGGCGCTGAGTCTAAAGATGGCTCTCCATCGCAAGAAGGTACAGGCCAAAAAGATGGAGCTGGTCAGAAAGACGGCGCAGGAGAGAAAGATGGAGCAGGTCAGAAAGAGGGTGCAGGTAAGGAAGGTGAATCTTCTTCCAAAGATGGAGCGGGACAAGATGCAGCGGGCAACAAGCCTGATTCGGGCAATAAGGCTGGCAATGAGCAGACCAAT
>JAFLCP010000165.1 GCA_017303505.1 Planctomycetota bacterium
GGAAAAAGATGGATATCGATCAATTCTTCGAAGAAGAAGAAATCGCGATGTTGTATCGTCATGATGTTGAATTCGCTGTCGGTCATGGAGTAGCAGTCCATGCAACCACGCCTGATAGCGACCCCTGGCATGCGGTCACATTGGAGACCGTTTCGATCCCGTCCTATGACGTTCCGCAACAAACAGCCGCGGAGCAGGACGACGAAGGATTCGAAGAGTTGGCAGGGCTTGAGGTTAGCATGAATGCCCTAGCTCGCGCGGATAAGCTGTCGATCGGTTCTCTGCTGAATCCGATTACCAAAGCGTATGCATCCTGGATAAAACGCGAAGAAGCAAAACTCAAGGATCCCGAAGAACGCCTCGGAGAGTTTGCGGAAGCAGTCAAACGCACCGTCGCCCGCTGTCGAGCTACGCTCAAGAGGATTCAAGCGGGAATCGATTTGCTTACATCCGACGAGATTGTGTTCAAAGCATTTCAGTTCGCGAATGAAGCGATGTACTTGCAGCGAATTCATGGATTGATCGCTGAATCGCAACGCCGACATCAGGCTAAAGAATTCGATGAGCTTGACGCTTCTCCTGGAAATTATAGCTGGCGGCCATTCCAGCTCGCGTTCCTTTTGCTAAATCTAGAGAGTGTTACGGATTTAAAGCATAAAGATCGAAGCGATGAATCTAAAGCGATCGCAGAATTGCTTTGGTTTCCGACGGGCGGTGGTAAAACTGAAGCCTATCTCGGACTATCGGCATACGTTATGGCAATCCGACGCCTTCAGGGCGTCATCGAGGGCCGACCAGGCGATAAGGGATTGGCAGTCCTGATGCGTTACACACTTCGCTTGTTGACGTTACAACAATTTCAGCGAGCCGCATCGCTTATCTGTGCATGTGAAAAGCTACGCCGTGATGCGGTCGAAGTTTGGGGTACGGAGCCATTTCGCTTGGGACTTTGGGTTGGCCAGAAGTCTACTCCCAATACTACGGAACAAGCCGCTCACGCGGTCAACCAAGAACGCGGAAACTCAAATTCTTATGGCTCTGTTGGAAGTATTGGATCGCCGGCTCAGTTGACGAACTGCCCCTGGTGCGGCTGGAAAATTGACCCCGGCAGTGACATCGAGGTCGAATCAAATGCAAAGGGCCGAGGGCGGACGCTGATCTACTGCAGCAACTACAAGTGCCTGTTTGGAACAAACAAATCAGCGAGAGAAGGCATACCTGTTGTCGTTGTTGACGAAGAGATCTATCAGAAGTTGCCAACGATGATGATTGCGACTGTCGATAAGTTCGCCCAAATGCCATGGAACGGGCGCACGCAAATGCTCTTTGGACATGTTGATGAAATTTGCCCACGCCATGGCTTCAAGACGTCGGATATTGACGATGCCGATTCGCATCCAAAGAAAGGCGAGTTTCCACCAGTAAGGACTATTTCGCATCCAAACTTGCGACCGCCTGATTTGATAATCCAGGACGAGCTTCACTTAATCAGTGGGCCACTCGGGAGCCTAGTAGGGCTTTACGAAACCGCCATCGATGAATTGTGTTCATGGACAGTCGACGGCAAGAAGGTTCGTCCCAAAATCATTGCCTCTACAGCAACTGTAAGGAATGCGAAGAATCAAGTTCGACGGTTGTTCCAACGTAATGTAGAGATATTCCCACCTCCAGGTACGAGTGCCGCCGATAACTTCTTTTCAATTCGCAGACCAACAGGCGACGCACCCAAAAGTCGACCTGGCCGACGGTACATTGGAATTTGTGCACCGGGCAAAAGTATCAAAGCTGCGTTGATTCGAGTTTACACCGCACAACTTTCAGCAGCTCAGTTGCTCTACGACAAGTATGGCAAATTAGTCGATCCCTGGATGACGCTTGTCGGCTACTTCAATTCGCTTCGTGAGCTGGCTGGTATGCGCCGCCTTGTCGAAGATGACGTACAGAACCGATTACGACATATGGATCAACATGGATTGGCAAAACGTAAGTCACCATTCATCGAAGAGCTCACCTCGCGCAAGAGCTCAACCGACATACCAAGAGTATTGGACTTGATGGAGGCAGTTTTTGATCCGCTACTTGAAGCAGATCGAGCCGAGGCCGTCAAAGCGAAACGCATTCCAGATTCACGAAGGCCAATTGACGTTCTTCTGGCCACAAACATGATATCCGTTGGTGTCGACATCAAGCGACTAGGTCTGATGGTTGTCGGTGGCCAGCCCAAAAACACATCCGAGTACATCCAGGCCACCAGCCGTGTCGGTCGTGATCGCCCAGGCTTAGTCTGCACCGTTTACAATTGGGCGCGTCCCCGTGATCTTTCGCACTATGAGAGATTTGAACATTACCACGCGACTTTCTATCAGCAGGTTGAGGCGATTTCCGTTACTCCATTTGCAGCAAGAGCATTGGATCGCGGACTTACCGCTATATTCGTTACATTGGTTCGGCTAGCCGGACGAGAATTCAACGGAAACGAACAAGCCAGAAATGTAGATCGCGAACATCAATACGTGAAAAATGCGATAGAAACGATCGTGGATCGAATCAAACGCGTAGAAGGTTCTGATTCACTGGGGGAAGATGTTCGACAGGGGCTCAAACAGCGACTTGACGAGTGGATGACGATCCGTCAAAGGACTCCTACGCTTTCTTTCAAGGGAAAACGAGACGGTATAACGGTGAATCTGCTCCAGAGTGCAGAGGCTGGAAATTGGGATACCTTTACATGCCTCAATTCTCTTCGTGATGTCGAGGAGTCGTCTAGCCTAATCCTGATCGAAGACGGAATGTAAACTACCATGGCAAAGAACTTTCAAAGAAGACGCGTGGGAGAAGTCCGCGCCGGACAAGTCCTGCACACCTTTGGTGTTGGCAGTGTCGTTGACTTGCCGAACCTATCGGTTGTTGTTCGTGGATTGGATCAGTGGGCATCTACCGATTGGGACCCGAGAAGCAAAATCAATGCGATTGTAGAAGACCGACTTTTGACGCTTGTTCGCAATCACTTAGGGCCTCAAGTGGAGCAACTCGTTCGCCCACCTGTTCCTGAGAATGCAGGCGATTTCACCCGCGATCTTTACGAAAACCGTGGAGTTCCCGTGTCGCCATTTCCACGATGGGTTCGCTGTCCTAAGTGCGAACTCCTGGCTCCGGTTGACTATGGTGTATTCAAGCTCAAGTCCGACCCTTATCGAGTCGACGGAACACGCTATGTTCATGAGAATTGCGACAAGTGGAAAGGGAAGAGTCCTGCGGTCATACCCGCACGCTTCGTCGTGGTCTGCGAGAATGGTCACCTTCAAGATTTTCCATGGCATCATTATGTAGGCCACAAAGATCCGAACTGCAGAGGAAATCTCAGGTTGCAGGAACGTGGTGTATCTTCGGAAGTTGCTGACCTCTGGGTTCGTTGTGACGACTGCAAAGCTGCCAAGCCCCTGACGATGGCGTTTGGGCAAGCCGCAGAGAAGTCACTACCGCCGTGCAGTGGTTGCCACCCACATCTTGGCTACGACCACGACAGTGAATGCAAAGCAACGCTTCGGACAATGCTGGTGGGGGCATCAAACATGTGGTTTCCTATCACAGTCTCCTCGCTTTGGATTCCGCCACAACATGCAGGCAAGTTAGAGTCACTTGTCGAGGAGAACTGGAATGTCCTTGGCGAGGCAACGACTCGTGAGATGATGCTCGGATTTCGCAAAGTGGGTGTACTTCGAGCATTCGACGGTTTCTCGGACGACCTACTCTGGCAAGCTATTAGCAAAAAACGCACTGCTAAAGACGCTGGAGATGACGATGACGTAACCAAAGTTCTGAAGCTGAAAGTCGATGAGTGGAAGGTTTTTTCTAAGCCTAATCCCGATTTAAACTCCAAAGACTTCCATTTGAAGCAAGTTGATGTACCTGCTGGCTACGAGAGCTATTTTGAAAAAGTCGTCCTGGTCGAACGATTGAGAGTCGTGAAAGCGCTCACCGGATTCACTCGGATCGGCTCACCAGGCGACTACGGCGATCTCAGCGAGATTCCAAACCTTCGACGAGCTCCGCTGTCTCGCGCGGTACCGACCTGGGTACCAGCAAGTGAAGTTCGAGGTGAGGGCATCTTCATACAGTTCAAAGAATCGGCGATTTGTAACTGGATCGACGAGAATAGCGATGTACGCAAACGAGAGGAGCATTTACTCAAGGCCCACGTCGAGTTCCGGCGAAAGCGAAAGATCGAACCAAATAACGATGGCTTCGACATCGCGCGTTATACGTTGATTCATACGCTGTCACACGCGTTGATCCGACAGATATCCATCGATTGCGGATATGCTGCTGCGAGTATCCAAGAACGAATTTATTCTCTATCGGCTGAAGATGAAGATGGTCCAATGGCGGGACTACTGCTATACACTGCAGCTGCCGATAGCGAAGGAACTCTAGGTGGCTTAGTTGCGCTTGGCGATCCCAAGACATTGGCAAGTCACCTCGATCAGGCACTTGAACGAGTTCGTCTGTGCGCATCCGATCCGTTATGTGCGGAGAGTTTCCCCGAGGCAGACGGATTGACGCTACACGCCGCTGCATGCCACGCGTGCATGTTCGTTTCCGAGACTTCATGCGAGCGAGGAAACAAGTATCTCGACAGATCAATGCTCATTGAAACCATGTCGAAGCCCTGCACTCCGTTCTTTACCAATGGTTAGGGACGATGAATCAGCAATTAGCAGTTGCAATCGCGAAGTTTACTCGGGATATTCCCGAAGTCGTGTTGAAGGGTTTCCTTTCGACGCTCGACAACGAGGCCGATTATTCGAGCAGATCCCAAGCAATTGGTTACTTGCCTTCCGCTCCATTGCGTCAATCGATGCAGGAAATATTCCAGTTGGCAGCGGTCGCCGGAGTTGACGATAAGCAAATCGCGTTAGCGCTCGAATGCGCATTCCTGGCAGGACATCAGTGGAAGAGTTCATCCAGCTGGGAGCTAGTCTGGACGGGGCCAAGCCCACCAAACTCACGTCTCAGAAGAACTGACCAAGCCTTACTTGAGCTGATTCGAAGTTCAAGACATGAGCTATGGGTCGTTTCATTTGCGGCCTACAAAGTTCGCATCGTGACCGAAGCTCTCACAGGTGCCAAATCGCGCGGAGTGACGATCAATCTTGTACTGGAATCGAGCGAGGAAAGTGAAGGACGACTTTCTGGAGATCAATTGGCAGTACTCAAACAAACATTCGGAAGTGCGGTACGGATACTTGTGTGGCCAACCGAGAATAGGCAGCCGAGCGCTGATGGTAAGCGAGGAATGTTGCATGCGAAGTGCGCGGTCTGCGATGACGAGTTGCTGTTCATTTCAAGTGCAAATCTGACCGAAGCCGCGATGCAGCTGAATATCGAAATGGGGGTACTGGCCCGCAGTTCAAATCACGCTGCAACTGTGCAACAACACCTTAGGTGGATGCTGGAGCATCGAATATTGAAGGCACTCGACTAAGTAGTCTGCAAACGCCGCGGTAGCGCACTATTGCATTTCCCTAACGACTAATTCGCTGATCCGGTCGGCTTCTTCGGAATCAACTATGTCGCCCCAATCACCGAAAGTTCGGTTTTCTGGATAGGCCTTATACATAAGCATCGATCCGTTACTCTCAACCGAGAAGGAATTTCCTGTGACGAACTGGTCATCTACTTGGACCAAAAGCGGCTTTACATCGATGTCCCATTCAGGATCGTTTACTTGCACAATCGTAAGATCTATCATCGCATGGAGCTTATCGAAGACATTACGAACTATTACAACCAAATGACCCGGCCACTGCCCATCCTGGACTTCATCCGAATTGGGGTCCAAGACGACAATCGCTCCTCCTTCGTGGTGACATTGCATCATAGTTTCTTGATCATGCGGAGGCCTGCCGTGCCGCTTCGTGAAAGATGTCATTGCTGGATTCATAACCTTAACACCCACGGTTAAGGGATAAGCGTCAACACCGAGTTTGCGAAGTGTCCTAACGACTACAGCAGCTGACTCAATGCAATGGTGAAGAAATCCTTCGTCTTCGATAACTCGCAAAGTTGCTTGGATCAATGTATGCAGCAGTTTTCTCTCTACCAATTCAATCACCTGTCAATAAAGCGGATTCTCAATTTGTAACTCTCCGTGCGAATGACTCCGCTCGCATGCGCCCACAAAGTGATTAATCATTGTACTTTGCGACTATAAGCAGGTGTCTCGCTCGAGAGGTAGCCACGTATAGTTGCCGAGGTGCGCTGTCTTCCTCGTTTGGTTTCACGTCGCAAAGGATGACCACGTCAGACTCAAGCCCTTTGAAGCGATGCAATGAAGACATGCACACTTCATCGCGATTTGGTTGGTTCTCGATACCCACGATTTTGATACTACCCAGCTTTTGTGCCCGATAGACGGGACTGCGCTTCAGTTCGCCGGTTGTCAAAATGGCGATGCGATCGGTCGCCAACTGCTCTTCCGTAATCAAACGATGGATTGTTCTTCGGACGGCGTCTACCATGTCCTTCTCATTCTTGCATACGGGTAGTATCTCAACGGCCTGGCCTACAGGTGCGCCTGGTTTCAACACTGGGGCCATGTTGACGATTCTGCAGCTATATTCTGCAATGTTGCGGGTATTGCGGCAGTTGTACTTAAGCACGGTCGACTTTAAGCCAAGATCCTCGGCCGGACCTCCATCGTATATTTGCTGGTTGGGATCATAGAAAATATAGAACGTGGAATTGCTCGAAGACCTTAGTAGCCCTTCTACTGGAATCCACCAAACAGGCTTAAAGTCCTGGGCCTCATCGACGATCACCGCGTCATAACGTTCGTCTGGATAAACCTCTATTGCTTGTTGCAGGAGATCGGCAGCTTCGGCGGACCAGAAGTCGTCTTTCTTGTTGTCTTCAGATGGTTCCTTAAATTGAATACTCGCTCGCTTGCAAAGCTGCGAGGCGAAGCGATGAAATGTCTCGACCACAAAGCCATCTGCGCGTTTAGCTAGGAAGTCCGCCAATGGGCGATTGAAGCATAGTAGCAAAACTCGCTTTCCATTCTTCGAAAGTCGACGAGCTTTCTCCATGGCGACGAATGTCTTACCGGTCCCCGCTCCACCCTTTACGGCGACACGATTGAACTCTTCAAACATATCGAGCACGTCGTTCTGCTCGTCAGTCATTTGGACAAGCGCTGGGGACTCGGCGTCGAATCGGGATGCGAGTGAAGGTGCAAGTTTGAAAGAAGGGGCAAGTGCATTGAGAAACGCTTTGATCTTGGATTGAGGAATCAGCCCATCAACCATACCATTCGCTTCGAAGACCCGATCCAAATGAGTCCTCATGTCGGATAGCTGCGTATTGTCGACAACCATCTGCTTCGGTAGACCAGGATCGAGATCCCGATTAATTGTCACGCCCGGGAAGCAGACTCCCCAACCATATGCAAGCTGCCATGTGGCAAACTCTGCAAAGTTCTTCAAATAGTTGGAGACCGTGTGTGTTGCATTCTGCGCTTGAGCACCTGGATCTTTGATCGAATGTCGGTTGCCGTAGTGATCAATCGAGTACCATCCGTCGTGATCTCGGCCGATGTCTTGCCCTCCCTTTACCTCCAGTCCAAGAAACCCTCGCTTTGGATGGAGGATGAGGAAGTCGACTTCACATTCTTTCGGTTTCCAAAAATTTCCAGTAGCAGGTAGAACGAAGCGACGCGAATGAATCACGATCCATTCACCTGGAAGTGTGGATTTCAATGCTTCGAAAACTGTCTTCTCAGAGTCGGCACAGCCGTCTACTGGAACGCTTGGGATCATTTGAACCATAAAAATCGATTATTTTCTCGTAGTGACGGTATAGCATGAAGTCGGCTTGGAGCTGTTTTTCGAAATTCATTACAAGCCAATTTGCTGATACTTCGCCTATCTATCTGGAAATTAACTCAACAATTGACAATCCTGCTCTTCGCTCCGGCGAAAAATCTCCATATTTATACTCTACTTTCGAAAACAGGTCGCGTGTAATTTTTGCGGTTGAAGGATCAGTTCGTCGCAATTGGTCGTGTATTAGTTGGAGAAGCTTTAGCAGGGTTGTTTCTTCTAAGGTCTGGCTTAGTCTCGTGAAATCCTCGTATCCGATATCTTCGGAATTGGCGATTGCCCCCCTATCCGGTGTGTCCTAGCGAGTAGCCGGTTTGCCGGAAAGTAGTTTGAATCTTCAAGAACTTCTCTATTGACGATCCGGTCTTCGCGCTCTGCGAATCGCTGCGCTTGCGTAACGCGTCACGACAGAAGATCCGGATGATGACTCGAACGCTTCAGAAATTCTCTGTTGAATCCAGCAGTTCGAAACTAAAGCTGGGCTGATTCCAACAGTACCACTGCTTTGATTTCCAATTCGAAAGGTATTCTAAGCCCTTGAATTGTAGTACCAGGCTGCGAATTTTAATTGGCAAAACAGCTGACGGGGACTCGACTACCGCTCGAAACCAGAGATTCGGAACAAGCATTATCCCGCTTGTAGGATTCGCTCGGAGTATCTTCGAACTTAGCAAACTAGCTGGTTGACGTGCAGCGGCGTCAGAGCCAAGTACGCTTTTCATAACCTGCCCAGCAGAGAAAAGTGTTTGAGTGCCTCAAGCCAAGTTCAATGTTGGCAGTTTGCTGATACTGTTTTTCTTCGAAGCGGATGTCAATCATCTCAAGTGCTTTTCCGGATCTGTCCAGCAACGCGTTCGACCATTACACAGCGGATGGTGGAGTTGAGGGTGGATTTCAAAACGCAGAGGTTTTCTTGCGTCAGGCCAGTGAAGCCAAGGTGGTGAGCGATGGAGCGAAATAGGGTCACACGGTCGTAAAGAACTTTTAATCGCGTCACTGACTGACATCAGGACTTCACGCAGGTAGTCGAAGCAGTATTCATCGATCGATCTAGCAAAAACACGAAGATTAGCTCCTTCGGCCTCAAGGATTTTGCGGCGCAACACGGTTCGAATGCTTTTCTGAGTTGTTTGCGGATCTGGCTGCCGACGCGTTTTTGCCCCATTTCGATTGAAAGATCACGGAGAAGCACTTCGCGATCGATCCAGGCTCGATTGCGGGCTACGCCGCGAATTGCAGCGAGTACCTGTTGAAGGTATCTCAGTATTGCTGAATACGACTTTACGCGGAGTCTCTTCGTTCCGCTTGGGCAAGGCCGCTCGGTTTGATTTGGCTATGGTGGATATGAGACGTTTGCGTGTTTGTGACCCGCGTTCAGCCATCTTTTTCTTGGTCGCCAAAACCAGGCAACGAGGCGGATCGAGAAATCCCAGACCTGCGGTGTCTCATTGGGCCGTTAACTTTTTTCTCATGAAGTTTAGCAGCACTTTCCGCAGAGTATCTTTCATGATTCAACTTCAGTAGTAGCTGAACGATACTCCTTCTTGCCGAGGCGCTAACCGTAAACCGAACACCATCAGGCGTTTCGTGAAAACCATGAGCGAGGTTTAATTGTGTCCAACCATATGCCTCCAACACGGCGCGATCCATCTCGATTTGCAAAGTCCTCAGTTCATCCAGTGCTGGTAGCTTTGTTTCCTCAGAGTGAAACAAATTATAAAGGTCTGTCATTCCAAGCTTTTTCTCCCTTGCAAACGCGGTGCGCGTCGATAGATACTCGTTGCCTAATGTTTCTAATGGCTCAATCGTAGCGTTTGAAACAGGCTTACCACTCGAGTCAATCAAGCAAGTCGGAAATGGAAATGTATCGAAACATCTTGAACCAACATATGCCGGAGTCTCTCCGGTTGATGAACCCCAATGCAAAACCCAGGAAGAGTGAATATTCGATTGAAGCAACCCGAAAACCGAGGCTGAAGAGAAGTCAAATACTTTTACCTTCTCAGAATAAATGTAGTTTGGATTCCCTTTTCCAATCACCAAATGTTTGGATAGTTTAGAGCAGACAAAAACGCTTCCTTTCGTCCGAACTCGATTAAAGAATGCCTCCCTTCGATCCCAGAATTTCCAAAAGCATGCTTCATGGACTTGCTTAGTAAGGCCATCTCGATATGACTTTACGCGATCGCAAACAATCTTCCAGGGTTGAATATATTCTCTACATTCGGATTCAGGCCGATTCCAAAAGTTCACAACCCATCGGTTGCTCAATTGTTCGGGATGATGGTTTAAGTCATCTCCAACGATGTAACGAGTCAATACTTCTCGATTCTTTGGATCTGCCTCAATGATTGCGAAAGCTTCCTTTTCGTCTACCACGAAACCGATTCCTTGCACCTTTACACCATCTGAGCAGAACGATGAGTTGTTTTTCAGTTGGAAGGGCTCTGGCAGTTCCTCATATCCTTCAAGCATCGTTGAAATATGCTCTACTTTTGTACCATCGAGATTCTTACTGCCAAGCCATCTACCTCGTGATCCGATGACAATGGCAAAATAAACTCCGGCGTCCCCGGGCCAAGGACGCGATGAAATTGCCCAATAGGGCGTAATTCTGGAGAACAAAGCAGACATTCCTATTTCGCGTGAGTCGCTTTCTCTTATTGAATCTGTCGCAACAAATCCCAAGGTTCCGGTTTCTTTGACTGCCTGACTTGCGCGAATCATGAAATACAAAACGAGGTTGACAGAACCTTTCTTACCCTCAAGAATTGCCCCCTTTAAATAGCGTTCGTATTCTTCGCCAAAATTAGACGATATCTTACGCCCACCCATAAACGGTGGATTGCCAATAAACAAGTCAAAACCGCCCTGCACGTACACTTCGGGGAATTCCAGTGGCCAATGAAACCGTTCGCCAACCCCGGAATTAGCGAGTTTGTTTTTTGCTTCACGATCCAACTCTTCCACCGAGTTATCCCTAAAATTGTACACTGCTTTGCTCAGTAAGGAGTCAAGCGCGGCTTCACGTTCCCCATCGCTCATTGGTTGCCAACTTCCTGAAAGAAGTAAGTCTGCGGCATACGTAAGTCTTCGGGTCTGCTGTTCAGCAGTCTTGAGCATGACAGACTTGCGTTCAATGTCACGAGGTGAATTTGAGGGTGCTACTTCGATCTGTCGACGTAACATCAAAGTTGCGTCGATACGACGTTTTATTTGTTCGCGTTGTTGCTCAATCAACGGACGTTTCTCGTGGTTATCATTGAATGAGAATCTCATAAGTTGCTCGAAATCGCTGATGCCAACAAGTGAATCTCCACAGCGGATTGCATGATCAACAAACGTAAAGGGCTTCTCTTTAGCAAGCGTCAAGAGCCAAAGCGACAGTTTGCACATCTCTACGGCTAACCGATTCTTGTCTACTCCATACAAGCATCGCTGTGCGATCATGCGTCGAGCAATTGTGAGCCGTTCGAAATGATCCGATGGCAACGGGAACCAGATGTCAGTTTCACTGGAGAAATCCGGCTCGTTATACGCTGTTTCGCCGGTACGCGAACGAACCCATTTAGTCTGGTAATATTGGCCTAGGTCACCGCCGACGGCATTGTTCAGCGCCAACTGAGAATCGCTGTTTGTCCAGGCCTGGACAAGTCGTTCAGAGAGATACCGACACGCTTGAACAAGAAATGCTCCACTTCCACAGGCCATATCGCAGATCTTCAACTCTAGCAGCCTTTCAGCGGGAAGAAGCTTCCAATCATCTTCCGATTTGCCTTCTGCAGGCCCCTCATAAACCAATGGCTCCAAGGAATATTGAACAACTGGTTCCGTTAGTACCTTTGGAGTATAGTGCGTTCCAGTGCTGCGACGACTGGTACCCTCAGTGACATACATGCTTCCGTCGGGAATTATAACAGGATCATTGCTACGATTAGTACGCAACAAGTTCGCAAACGGCATTACTCGACCGAAGAGCTTTTGATCATTTCCGCAGGTGCCTAACATAACGGCTTCATTAAATTCGCACTCTTTGTCCAAGAGCTTGTTTAGAACGCTCGCCGATTTCCCAGTCTCCTCCATTAGAAATTCCACAAGAGCTTCACGACCTTGTTTGGCCTTCGCTTCAAGAGTCGCAAGTGCTATCTCAGGCTCCTGACCTTTCGTACCTGCGAGACCAAGAACGTGCCCATCGGCTCGTTTCGTCGTGTGGTCGAGAAGGCTCTCGTAAATATGACCGATCTGTTCGACGTCAAGCTCTTGAAACGACAATCGACGCATAACGCGTTCGCCTTTACTAACTCCCTTTACTTCCAAATACTGGAGTGCTTCGAGGATATGCAGGATCGTGCGATCATTGATTGGAAGCGGCTTTGCCTCTTCTTCGAGCCATTTGCTTCTCTGTGACCGTCCCTCAAGAAAGGGAAAACGATCGGGATCAAATAGCGAGCCGCTGTAAGCTGGCATTTGCATGTCGTCATGCTGCACGCCACCATGAATCGCCCGAAATAATGCGAGTAATCGACTCCAGGCTGCATAGCGGTATTCAAGCAGTTCTTCGCCCACGTTTTTCTCGGATCGAAGTTGCTCAACTAATGCTTGAAGCGAATACGACTGCTCATAAAAAAACTCCTTGACTGGCAGCAAGCGTCTTTCTTCCGCGAAGAAAAGAAATACGAGCCTCATCATTACCGTTACGCATGCCTCGTATAACTGCTCTTCAGAGAAGCCTTTTAGCAATTTCCCACTGAGATCTCGGTCAATGCGATCGATGGCTTCGACAAGTGTTTCGAGTGCATCGCGAACCTGCAGGCCAAGTTGGTCCGTAACCTCACTTTGATGCTCGGAACTTCGCTCAAATAGCTTCTCCAGCGTCGCGTTCGGATCACCGTAGAGACGCTTGGCGGACAGTAACTCCAAGAACGATCGGAGTGTGATGGGCTCATCGAACCAAATTGATGCATACCAGGTCGTGAAGCTGGCTGTTTCACCTTGCTTGCTGTACACAAGCGTCCATTGCTCACCATTGGTCACAAGACCAAAGAAGATGCCTGAATTGTTACACCCCCGAACCAGATCGGACATGCGAGTGTGCGGAGAAGCATGCCAAATTTTGTTTGGCAAAGGTTTGTCCAAGGATTGCGTAGGTGGAACAACCATGACGATCATTCTTGGTTTAGATTCGCTCCCATCATCGCTCGGTTCTAATACCGCGAAATCTGGCTGGAGTGTTTCGTGTTGCATAGGCACGCGAACATGCAGCTCTTGCGGAATGTGCCCCGTATCTACAATGTGGCTATCTGGAATCTCTAGGCCTGTCGATAGAACGTAGTTGATCCAGCCACGATGTACTGCGATATCACGGTTGTTGACTACCCAATTCTCATACATATCTCGAAGGTCGGCACGTCGATCCCGGTCGTCTTTCCCTAGTCCTTGAGGAAAGACATCCAGCAACACGGGCATCGATAGGAACGGACCACTTCGTTCGACCAGTCGCATCCAATCGCTATGATGCCGCACGAGTGATTGTTTTGACGAAAGCTGGGTAGATCTCTTAGGCATTGTTCAACCGATGGAAGTGAATCGTGTTAAGGCTTGTGCGGGGTCTCGGTACGGGATATTGTCAGAATGAATTAGGAACAAGCAACATCACCGCAATTGGAAAGAGCCTTGGCTTGGGATCGGCGTAGTGTCGCTGAATGAGCTCGCGTTCCTTTTCGAGCTCCAACGGAATCTGTTCGAGCCGAAGCTTGAGGTTCTCCTTATTTCGGTTAAATTCCTCCTCGCCGAAATCCTCCCAGAAAGTCATTTGGACCATTTCTTTTTCTGGCTCAAACTGACTTCTAATTGTCGACGCTAATTCCGTAAGGATGGTTTCAATATCCTTCACTTCCTTATCTCTACGCTTTTCGAGAAAGCTGGCCAGATTTTTCGTACGAGCATCCATGCGAGATTGCAGGGCGCTCATCAAAGGCTCGCCGATTTTGGACCAGTCTGATTTGAACTGTTTGGCTACTGGAGTAGGGGCTTTCTCGGGAAGCGCGCTGGCGATCAACTCCTCAATTTTCCCTACTCCATCGATCCTCTTGAATCGTCCATCTTTGATTTCACCACCGGCAGCAATTATTTCCTCGTGCAAACTTTGGTTGTCTGCGCCAAGCACAACGATTCGACCAAAGGCGACTACGATCGGAGACGATGAAAGCTTTTCAGGTATCAGCCGTGCTGTAACACGACTGAGTTTCCGAGCATCGGCCCCGGACCAAACTTCAGCGCGGAGCAATCGTTGACACATTTGAACCAGTCTATGATTCAGGTGGACCAAAACTACATCATCGCGACCGTCAGCGATGGTATCGTCAAACGTTATTGGCCGAATCTTCTTGGTATGTGGGTGGATCAAACCATGTGCACAATGCCTCCAGGCACCGTCGAGCTGAGGTAACTCGAAAACCGGACACTTCTTTCGGTAACCTGATGGATCTGGCCACACGCCCTCCAGCTTGGCTTCTCGAAGTGGCGGCTTTTCAGCTAACTCAAGTCCTATGTCGACGACAGCCTTTACTGACGCTGGGTAAATATTCAAGCGTGATCGCGATTCGCTTAGCTGATTAGCCAGTCGTTTGACATCTTCACGCAGATTGCGTTCATAGCTCAACTGCCGAGAGATGGCACTCACATCCGCCTCAGCCTTCGCTGTATTGAGGCTTGTGCGTTTTCCGAGCATGCGATCCTGCACCTGATTGGCAATAACAGGATTGACTTTGCCACGAAGGTCATTGCTAATTTGCTGAATCTTCCGTGCAGCCACCATCAAGAATTCGAGATCTACATCGAGATCACCCGCCCGACTGTTGACCAAATCGTCTTTTTGATAGACCTCTCGCCCAACGAAGTGGTAAATCATCGGCGTATGTTTCTGTCCATGGCGGTCAACGCGTCCGTTTCTTTGCTCAAGTACGTTCGGATTCCATGGAATTTCGATATGAATGACTCGGTGGCAATGGTTCTGAAGGTTAATGCCTTCGGAGGCAGAGTCCGTCGCTAAGAGTATCCGAACATCTGAGTCCTTCGGAGAAGCTTGAAAGGCCGCTTTAACACTCTCGCGCTCTTCCGAATCCATTCCGCCGTAGATCGTCAGCAACCGATCTTCGGAGGCAAATCCGTTGGCAGCCAAGAGCCCGAGCAACCATTTTTGTGTAGCACGGTACTGTGTGAAAATAATGACGCGTTCGTTGCTCCATTTTCCGTTGGGACGAATGTGCGTTTCCAGCCACAGTAGTAGTGCCTTAAATTTCGAGTCGGGGCGACGTTCAGCTTCACGTGCCCAATCGCCAAGCTTTTGCAGGAGCGACTTCTGCTCTGAATTCAATTTGTCGAATAGCTTTGAGGCCGATCCAATGGAGTCTTCTAACTCCTGTTCATAGAACTCGTCGTCGGCCCATTCACTTTCGTACTCGGCGAACTGCTGCTCCATTGCACGAGCGTTGTGCTTTACCGGTGCTTTAGACTTGCCAATCCCACGAAGCGTCGCATTGTGCTTTTCCAAGGTTGAAAGGAATGCTGCTGGCGATGAGAACATTCGCTTTTTCAGCATTTTAAGTACGAATGACGCAGCAGTAGCTCCTGCTTGGTCTTGTACGGTTTTCTCTAATAGGATCCGATAGCGCTCCAAATCCTTGTAGGCTTGACGTTCTTGTTCGGAATAATCCACATAAATTGGCTCGACCTGACGGAGTTTGAATCTCGCATTTCCCTCGGCATCTACCAGTTCTGACTTCAACCGGCGAACCATAACCGTACGAAGTTGCTTTTCGTCTGGTTCCAGCCCTCGCGCGAATCGCTGATTGTCCAGTAACTCGAGTAAGGCTGTGAAGCTGACCTGATAGCCGTTATGCGGTGTT
>JAFLCP010000166.1 GCA_017303505.1 Planctomycetota bacterium
AAACGCGCAATAGTGGTCGTGCAAAATGGCCAATCCAACGCGCCTAGCCTACGGCATACGGGTTAAACGAGCCCGTAGGCAAGACTCACTATCCTGCGAAGTCTCGTCCGCAGCGCCTGATGTAATATCAAACGCGCAAGAGTGGTCGTGCAAAATGGCAAGTCCAATGCGCCTAGCCTGCGGCGTACGGGTTAAACAATTGCAGCCTGCACGGACTCCTTTTTCCCAAGGTGGGGTTGAAAACCGCCATCAAATACAGCAAGCTCAAATCAAGTGTCTGATTGCCATTGATAACTGCGGCCCCAAGTCGCGCCCAATGGCTTCCATTCAACCCGTTGGATAAAAATTATTATGGCTCCTCCTGCGAAAGCCCCAACCTGTATGCGATGCCAACAACCTCTTTCCAAGGGCTCTGGCTTCTGTTTGTCCTGTGGCTTTCAGAATGAAGCGGACTCTGTTGTCAATCGACAACTTGAAATAGAACAAAAGCTAGAAAACCGCAGCGCACTTTTCGGTTTCTTACGCAAGATTTTTGCCGCGCTTGGCATCATTAGCCGAGTCTAAAGCTCAGTCGCCCAAACAGGACCGGCGTCCCCGAAATAAAAGACACTTGGGAACTCCACGAAGATATCCAACGTCTACCCCATCCATTGCTCTCTACAAGAACAATTTCATGATGGGTAGGACAATGAAATATCTATGTCTGGCGTTGCTACTAACGTCATGCTGCTTCGTATCAAAATTTTCTGTCGTTGGAGAAGAGCCCAACAAGCCACGGACTCTCAACAACCTAGAAAAACAACTCGTCGGATCTTGGATCGGTGGCGGGCCGTGTGTTGGCAATGCGATATTTCAAGCCGATGGCGATTTCATCTTTTACGGCTACGGTCCCGGTGGCGGGTATCGCGAATTCGGTTCCTGGAGAATCGATAGCACTCAAGTACCCATCCGTTTGACCTTTCAAAAAGATCAAGCGAGTTCCGATGAGCCCGCCTCTGAAGAGTGTGTCGAGTTGGTCGTATTGAATAAAGATTGTCTCGACTACAAATACGCAAGTGGCCGTATCGCCGAACATCGACGTGGGACCGATCGTGATGATTTTGAAATCCGTTTAGACGTTTTGGATTCCGCTGTTCAAACCTATCTGGGCAATATCGATCTCGGCGGAGGAAGCCAACTCCCCACGGAACTTCAATCTCTGATCCAAGTGAAACTGCTTCCAGAACGAGCCCTAAAGGACTCCCTCGGAAACATTTTTCAATACGACCTCGCAGGCAAACATCATCAAGGCAAAAAGCCTGACATCTGGTCGAAAGACAAAGATGGCAACGTGATCGGGAACTGGATGTTCGACAACTAAATCAGTCTTGTGATCCTGGCCAACGTCTCAAACTGATTTCAGTAATGCAGCCCAGAACAAACTCCCAGGTGGGATGGTCGTTTATCCCGTGTACCGTAGGCTTGGCCTCCAGCCGAAAATCTCGTTGCCCCAAATGTGCAAGGCGGCTGGCGTGAGAGAATTCTGCGGTATGTCAGACGGTCGGCATAAGACGCGACCAAAATGAGCTTTCATCCTTCGCGCAGTGTTCGGCACACGGACTAAACGACCGAGAAAATGTCTTAACCAATTGGTACTTCGGCCTCCTTGACGCAAAGCCAACAGAGACCGACTCAAAACGCAAATGTTCTTCGAGAGAATTGACACTCTGATTTCACGCTCGACCATCAGAAGGAGTCATCTTTGGAAGACAAACCATTAAGCGTATTCGTCTAAGAAGTTATCAAGGGCAGCCGACATTCGCTCAGGCGTGTCGTAATTTCCTTCCGCAATAGCACGACGTAATGCGGCGACTTTTTCAGTCCGAATGCCACCATCAGCCGCTGCGGTTTCCGCTGTTGCCCCCACACCACTGGTGCTTGTCAGGCCTTGAGCTTCGGCAGAGAGATCCAATTCATCAACAATTGGAGCTATAGAACTCGGAGCTGTTTCAGCGGCAGCCGATGTACGCCCAGTTTTACCTGCCGATGCCAGACCCGAGATCGACTGAATGCCTTGAAGACCACGGATTTCCATCACAATTCCCCCTAAACAACAATAACCAACAACCGGCAACTTTCCTCAAAATCCATTGCCCCTCGGCATGAATCCTGTGGAATCAAGCGCTGCTATCCGTGTCGGGAGAAATTATCCGTAATCAAATTTTGCAGACTTCGCAGGCGCGCCATATTTCGAAGTACTTCCTTCTTCGACTAGCCACCTACTCCATTTCCAAAGTTTTCTTCAACCTTCGCGTCGTAACGTTCAACCATCCTTCAACGAAAATAATTCATTGAGCGAACGTAACGATCTTGCTCCAAGGAAATGGAAATTCTCTGCAAATCTGAAGCTGGACTCCTTCCCAAACCAGACTCCTTTTGCTATCCCCATCTACGCCCACCACACGATTCTAGTTCATACGAACCAGATCAATAGGCGCAGGGTGTCGACAGGATTTCGGAAAGTATACGAATTATCCGACTTCTATCACAAGAGCGAAATTACCCAACATCTCGAAGCTATCTCAGAGAACTTCGAGTGCTGGGTAGTGACCGCATAATCCGCAAACTATGCATCTTAACAATGCACCGAGAGACAACCAGCTTCCACTAGAGCCCTTCGATGATTGCAACAGGCGAAACTTCCTTGCCATCATAACGCAACGATATGTTGGCTGTTGGGGCCACCAAAACCAATCCGGGCACACCAAAATAACGGGCTGAACCAGGAAAAAACTCGACCGATTTGATCGACTCAGCACTCTGAAGTTGCTCCGCACGGATATCGATTGCGAGCCCCTGCACTTCTCCCCCCGCCTGGAACGCAGCCGCCGCAGCCGATATCGCCGCATCGCCGCTACCCACGATCTCGATATGCTCCACACCACCTTTTCTCAAGGCAGCTATCATCGCCAACAATTGCTGAGCCCGCTTCACAGCCACGGGCCAGTTGTAACCATAAGTGTAAGCAGCCGACAAACGTGGGTTGCCCACTAGTGGTTGCAGCGCAGCAAAAGAAGCTTCGCCGTAATGCAACTTAGACCGCTGCCCGATCAAATCACCAGCCACCACCTTCCATTCGCCGGAACCTTTCGCTTGCTGGATGCGATCAGCTACAAAGCCATCGGTGCTGCTCAACATATCACTTCCCAAATCGCTTACGACAATCAGCGCCTTCTTGCCTTGTAAGTTGCCGGTCGCTCCCACACGAATCGATTCGGCGATACCAGGATGTTTCAATTCGCCACGCGCGATGCTTTCCTTCAACGATTCGGGAACCACTTCCATGGCACCATCTCGGAAAGCCTCGATACCAGGCCCCAACAATCCTTTCCAACCTTGCCGAATCATTTCTGCCGACTTCTTAAAGGCCTCAGAATCTTGAGCTTCCTTCAGGCCGGGCTTCATCTGTTGCGACTGGCTTTCAGCCCAAGCTCGAGTCAACTTCCGTTCGAATCCAATTCCGCTTTCGGGACGTGGATGAGCTGCAGTCCAAACCGTTAGATCGGGACGGGTCAAGACTTGAAAATCTCGCTCAAGCACAGGTGCCTGAGCTCCCAGCCCCCAATATTGATTGAACCAACCGTACATCGAAACTCGAGCAACATGGTTGTAGTTGTGACCGTAATGCAACGCAGGGAATAATGCGACCTGATCCTTCTTGCCATACAATCCATACAAACCTTGCAGTTGCGGAAAGCCATCTTTGGCCATATCGCGCGTCCAATCGTTGGCCGCTGTCATGCCTAGCGGGCGCGGCGCGATTAAGGCTGCTATTTCGATATTGCCCGTGGCAACACGCAAGCCGCACGCATTCTCGCAAGTGCATCCACCCTGCATCGAAGTGCTCACCATCACCGCAGGAAATGCTACCGACAAACGCGGATCCAAAGCAGCACCAATAAAGGTCTGCGTTCCACCTCCACTTGCCCCAGTGATCCCAAGCTTGCTGCTATCGATTTCTGGCAAACTCTGCAAGAAGTTCACGCACTGAATCGTATTGATCGTTTGCAATCCCATCACGGATTGCCCCAATTCTTCGGCTTTAGGACTGAACAGCAACCAACCGTCAGCGTTCATCTCCAAGCCGCGCTCTTGGTTCGCAAAACGATGCGAGCGATCGAAGTTGATCTGTTGACTATCGCAATAACCAACCATGTCCCAATGAAATACGGCACATCCCATTCGAGCTAACTGAACGCAGCGAGCTTGAATGTGATTGCGGGCACCACTTTCAAATCGTTCTTCTCCGGTTGCCAGCAATCGATTTCGTTCCGCTTCGCCTAAATCATAGAATCGAGCCTCGGTCCAATGACCGTGAGGACACAAAACTCCCGGGATCTTCTTTCCGGGTGCTACATCGGTTGGCATGTAGAGATTGCCGGTAACATAAAATCCAGGCAAACTCTCGAAGAAAACGTTCTCTACGGTGTAACCATCCATCACATGTTTTGAATGCCTCACCGCTTTCACTTCAGCAAGTTTGGGCATCGGCCAAATCCCTAACGCCACTCGCAGTTGTTGACGCACGGCGTCTGCTCGCTGTTCCCATTGAGCCAGATCGGCGGGAACAGTAAATGGAAAATGACCATCTAAGTCCTTCAGTTTACCTGCCGCTGCAACTTCATTTCCCTTATCGGCAACTGTCACTGGCTCCGAAGCAAAGCTCTCAATGGAACTCGCGCAAAACATCGCGCTGAGGAGCGCCCAAGTACGTACAAACTTCAAACAGCGCATGGTGACCAACTCCGGTTGTTGAAAAGGTAGGTAGCCCCAGACGCGAAACGCCTTGAGCCGATTTCAGTACAGGTAACTGAATAGGGATGGATGAGGGACAGGAGCGCGAACCAACGCGTGGTTACACGGGTCGATTCGACGCGGATAGGTGAGGTTCAAACATCGTTCGCTTGGTAACTTCCGCCTGACGAACAGTGTCAACTGCCATCTGATACAACAATTCTTGCGATCGAACCGGAGTTTCACCTTCTTCAGGCGATAATCTCTGGTACGTTCCGTCGGGCTGAAGCATCCAAGCATTTTGATTGTCGCGGAAGTAGCTGTCGAGTATTTCCATCAATTTCTTGCGACAAGCAAAATCGTCGATCGGAACCAGCAATTCGACGCGGCGATCGAGATTTCTGGGCATCCAGTCGGCACTGCTAATAAACATGCGCTCATCACCACCGTGATAAAAGTACATGATACGAGCGTGTTCCAAGAAACGATCGACCACGCTGATGACCGAAATGTTCTCGCTCAAACCGGGCACTCCCGGTCGCAAACAGCAGACTCCGCGTACATTCAATCGAACCGTGACGCCTGCTTGGCTGGCTCGATACAACGCTTCGATAATCGCCGGATCCACCAGTGAATTAAGCTTCGCTGCAATGTATCCGCGTTGCCCCTGCAGTTTGCGTTGTGTTTCCGCGTCGATCATCGACAACAAGCGTTTTCGCAAACCGATGGGGGCTGCGTCGATACGTCGATACTGTTGCGGCTGACTATATCCAGTTACAGCATTGAAAAATGCGCTCGCGTCGGCGCCGAGTTCTTCATTGCAAGTCAAGAAACTCACATCGCTGTAGAGCCGAGCCGTCATTTCGTTATAGTTGCCCGTCCCGAAGTGCACATAACGCTGAATGCCGTGCGGTTCGCGTCTTACAATAATGCAAACTTTGGCGTGAGTCTTAAGTCCCTTCACACCATAAATCACTTGCACACCAGCTTGTTCAAGTTCACGTGCCCACTCGATGTTGCGAGCTTCATCAAAGCGAGCTTTCAGTTCAACAATAGCTGTAACATATTTACCACGTTCCCCTGCTCTCTTTAGTGCAGCCACAATGGGACTCTTGCGACTGGTTCGATACAATACTTGTTTAATCGCCAACACATCGGGATCGGCAGCCGCTTCTTCGATCAATCGAACCACTGGCTCGAAGCTCTCATACGGGTGACTTAACAAAATGTCTTTTTCGCCGATCGCCGAAAAGAGGCTCTGCGTCAAATCCACCAGAGGCGAGGCTTGCGACGGCCAAGCTGGATCACGGAGCGGTGCATAACCATCCAACGAACACAAGTGCATCATGGCCGAAAGATCGAGCGGACCGTTCACTCGAAAGACATCGCGATCATCCACCTCCAACCGTGCCCGCAAATAATCGACCATCGTTTGCGAACAATCCATGTCGATCTCAAGACGCACGCAATCCGCTGTGCGACGTCGATACAAAACTTCCTGCATACCGCTCATCAAATCGGCGGCTCCATCCTCGCGCACACTCACATCAGCGTTGCGGGTGATGCGGAACGTCGCCACCTCTTCTACGTCATCGCTCGGAAAATATCGCTCGACCATCGCAGTCACGACATCTTCTAACAACATGTAGCTATAACCTTGTTCCGCCGGCAACGAGATAAATCGCGACAGAATCTTACCGAGAGGCATGATCGCGTATCGACGCGTTGGCTCTGGCTCTTCGACTTTCAATGCAATGCACAGATAAAGCGATTGATTGCCTAGCAGTGGAAACGGTCCGTCGGGATCGATCGCCATCGGCGACAACACCGGATAAATTTCTTCCTGAAACATCCTTTCAGCAAACTCGCGCAACTTCGGTGAAGCCGATTGCATACGAACGCGTTGAATTCCAGCGGTCTGCAAACCCGGCTCAATCGCATTAAGAAAACAGTCATACTGCGAGATCACCATCCGGCGAACGCGGTTGTAGATCGCCGTGAGCTGTTCCGAGACAGTCATCCCGGCAGGATCGGTCGAAACCAAATGCTGCTCTAATTGCAACTGAAGCCCACCGACGCGAACCATGAAGAACTCGTCTAAGTTCGAACTGGTAATCGCTAAAAACTTCAGGCGTTCCAACAGCGGAACATCAGGACAAATGGCTTGCTCCAACGGACGTTGATTAAATTCCAACCAACTCAATTCACGATTGAAGAACTTCACGGAATCAGAACTCATTATGCGCTCGCCAGTCCAATCAGTCGTCCGCCCACATATCCCAGTAGCCGAGACTGGTATCCGAATAAGCTCAAATGGGAAATACCCGAACTTAAGTAAATACTCGATCAACTCGGCTAACTACCTCGTACTATCGTAATGCAGATAGAAGTAGTACAGAAGATATGGGACGGCTTTGGGCTACCGGGCACCCCCGATTTTCCTAGAAACCGAGCCTAACTGGCTTGGCGAATCCCTGGACGGGCCTCTTGATGGGCCCCTTGATGGGAACTGCGTTGGCCACTGTTACGGCCCCCGCGACGCCCCTGAACTAGCGTTTCGTAAACCTGAAGAACTTCACCAACCATTCTCGGCATCGAGAATCGGTCATGAGCTGCTGCCTTAGCGCGTTGGCAACGCCATTGCAATTCAGCGCCACCTAAGAGAATGACATTCACAGCCCGAGCTATATCGTCGCTCGACTCGGGACGAATCAATTCGGCCAACGGCGCTTCTAAATCCGCATGTACCACTTCCGACAAGCCACCAACCGCTGTTGCCACCAATGGCTTAAGCAACATTTGACTTTCGATCGCTACCAACGATAACGCTTCCGAAAGAGAAGGCTGTACGACCACATCTGCAGCCGATAACAACCTCGTTGCATCCGAACGGAATCCCAACAACTTTACCGAATCGTGCAAATGTAAGGTGTTGATAATCCGCTCTAACTCATTTCGCTCTTTCCCCTCGCCCGCAATCACTAACTTGGCATGCGGATGCCGCTGCAAGATCTTTGGCATCGCTTCGACCGCAAACCGATGCCCCTTGCAAGCCAGTAAATTCCCCACGCACATGATGACCTGACTCGGTTCGCTCCAATTCAGCTCATGCAACAATAACGAGCGAGCCGAGGCATCAAATTGCGGTTCGTCCACTGCGCCATAAATAACGGACGTTTGCTCGGCTCGCAGACCGCAATCAATAACGGCTTGTTGCGCAGCGCGAGAGACACACACAACTCGGTCGATCATCCACCGATACTTTTGTCGCCAACGCAGTGGAAAAATCGTATGTTTGGTCCACACTCGTGCGATTCGCCGACAATCCAACACCGCCAACGAAGTCCCTATCACCGCATGACTATCGTTGAAGTGAATCACATCGATATCCGATCGACGAATGAAACCTCGGATGGCACTCAAATCGCGGAGTGAACGCCCTTTACCTTGGACGGGGAGCCATGAAAACGAAGATTGCTGAAGACGCTGACCCAGCGGACTGTTCTCCGGCGCAATCCAGTGCACCCGAACACCGATCTGACTCAGCCCCTTACCCAGTGACCATAGCCACTGCTCGCCACCACCCCATTGCGGTTGCGACGAAATTAAGGTGACTCCTAATCCGTTAGCAATCATTTCAAACCAAGATCAAACTTCCGCGACTTAGAAATTCTGTTTTAGACGCTTCTGATATCTTCGTTGGGCGAAGAAATTCCGACGAGTCAGCAATAACTCATTGCCGTATGCCGCACAGCGTAACAAGTTTATTGCCTTCAATTGAATAGCATTTCGAACCGATCTCAGCGTTCGCACATTATTTCGCGACGCACGCTAACACCCATCGCCCACTCTTCCCAAACAACCAAAACCACCCACCCCACCAAACTGAATCGATATTGACCCGAGTTGCGAAAGCGAGTTAGTCTTTCCCACTTGCGCGGGAAGCTATGGATCGCCTCCTCGCCACTAGTAGGCTCAATAGGCCGGTAGATTCCCAAAAAACTGGTGCAGATTTTGCTACCCAACTAGGCGCGAAATCGGCCAAAAATCACCTGAAAACGGATTTGAGGGCCCCTGATATGGGTACGATGCTGCGTGGACTCGGTATCAATACGCGGCAGTTACGAAACGGCTTGCGGGAACTTCCCGCCTTCCTTCGCGACTACTGGCACCTGCGAGATAGCCTCAAAGAACTCGGCGACGAATTTCCTCTGGCCAAGTGGAATCCTTGCCTCACCGATCGCTCCGATTGCAACGGTGTCGCTTCGGGCCATTACTTCCATCAAGACCTATGGATCGCGCGACAGATCTTTTTGAATCAACCGGAGAAACACGTCGATGTCGGCTCACGTGTCGACGGATTTGTTGCCCATGTCGCCGTCTTTCGCAATATTGAAGTTCTCGATATTCGCCCTCAAGAAAGCACCGTTGCGAATATCCATTTCAAACAAGCCGACATCACTTCCACAGACTTTACTTTAACCGATTATTGCGATTCGTTGAGTTGCCTGCACGCCATCGAGCACTTTGGTTTGGGACGCTACGGTGATCCGATTGATGCCAAAGGCCACCTTCGCGGCCTAGCCAACATCCATCGCTGCTTGAAACAAGGTGGAACACTTTATCTCTCCACACCCATCGGTCCCCAACGCATCGAGTTTAACGCCCATCGCGTTTTCTCGATTCGATATCTGTTGGATTGGTTCGCACCATTATTTGATTTGAAAGCATTCTCGTTCGTAGATGATGCGGGCAAACTTCACACAGATATCGAACTCACTCCAGAATTGATTTCTGACAATTGCGGATGCCACTACGGTTGCGGCATCTTTGAACTTGTCAAAAAATAGTTAGTTTCAGCAACATTAAGAATACAGTAAAACCCTTGGTAGCTTGAAAGTGGCGTTGCAGAGAAGCGAATGTCCTTCTATCAACATGGGTTCGGCTTAACGGTACTCAGTCGGAATTAGGAACGAAGTGGATGGATCCACAAGATACAATTTTGGTTACAGGCGGAAGCGGCATGGTAGGAAGTACCATGGTTCGCTATTTGAGACAGCTCGGCTTCAGCAAAATCATTGCGCCCACGCGTAAAGAGCTGGACCTACTGGAAGCGGAGCAAGTGGATTACTTCTTTCGTACAACGCGTCCACGTTATGTGATGATGCTCGCTTCGAAGGTGGGTGGTATCTCAACGCACTTCTCGGACCCTGTTGGGTACTTGGATGAAAACACGCGTATGTACACTCACGTGTATGCAGCCTGCCATCGATATCGCGTAGACAAGACGTTGTTCCTTGGCAGCTCGTGTATCTACCCTCGTCATGCGCCACAGCCGATACAAGAAACATCGTTGCTAACAGCCTCACTCGATCCATCCCATGAAGGATACGCACTCGCCAAAATTGTCGGCCTCAAGTTGGCTGAGTTCTATTTCCGGCAACACGGACTAAAAAGTGTTTGCCCTGTTTTGTGCAATGTTTATGGCAACGAAACGAATTATGACATCGAGAAGAGTCACGTGGTTAATGCGTTGATTCGTCGCTTCTCAGATGCGGTCGAACAACGTCGCTACGAAACCGCTTTATGGGGGACGGGCACACCACGTCGCGAGTTCATGCACGTGGATGATGCCGTCCGTGGCTTGGTGTTGATTATGAAGCAAGTAGAAACACCTCATCCCATCAATCTGGGAACGGGATACGACATCTCGATAAAAGAATTGGCCACTGAGATCGCTCATCAAGTTGGCTATCGTGGAAAAATCACTTGGGATACCACCAAGCCTGACGGTATGCCGCGAAAATGTATGGATTGCAGCAAGGTGCAACAGCTCGGTTTCCGACCTGGCATTTCGTTAGATGAAGGTATCTCGCGTTCGATTACAGAGTACCGTAACTATAAACGTTCAGGTCGCATGGCTGCTTAGAACCATCAAAGATTGGCACGAACATGTCGTATCGAGTACTTATCTCCACGCCTCATCCAGAATGGCCACTGTTGCGACAGCTGCCGGGGCTGGCAGCTCGCATGTTCGCGCCGGGTTCCGATGCATCCTTCAATCGCAATGAAGCGACATGGGACGATTGGACTTTCATCATCGACCAAGAACCTGACGAAGTGGATGCATGGGTTGTCTTGGAGGACGTGACCCGTCCGCAGCGGACCAGAGTTCCATCACAGAATACATTGTTGCTCACCGGTGAGCCGCCGAGCATGCGTCGCTATCGAACCAGCTATGTGCAGCAGTTCGCGCATGTCATTACGTGCCATTCATCGCTCGCTGATCAACACATTCGTCAGCCTGATATTCAATTGGCCCCACAAGGCTTACCGTGGCACCTCGGTGTCGATCGCCTCAATAACGACCACGTGCGTTACGCATACGCCGATTTAGCCAATGCACCGATTCCAAAAAAAACAGAGCTAATCTCCGTTATCTGCTCCAACAAAACCATCACCCGCGATCATCGAGCCCGCTTGGAATTTGTGCAAACACTCAAACAACACTTTGGTGACGCTCTCGATGTGTTCGGACGTGGCTTTCGTGAGATTGGTGACAAGTGGGATGCGATTGCACCCTATCGATTCCATGTCGTGCTAGAAAACGATTCGGTATCACATTATTTCAGTGAGAAGCTCACCGATTGCTTCTTAGCTCAATCGTATCCACTCTATTACGGCTGCCCCAACGTCGCTCAATATTTTTCGACGGAGAGTTTTACGACCATCGATATTCATCAGCCTGACCAGGCAATTGCTCAGATCAAAAAAGCGATCGACAGCAACCTCGACCAGCACGCCGTTGAAGCAGTGCGCGACAGTCGAGATCGAGTGCTGAATGAATACAACTTGTTCTCCATCGTGCGCAAATATTTTTCGCAACAAACTCATGTTGGCAAACCGGTAACACAAACCCTTTATCCCCGACGTCACAAATGGTCGCTGCAGTGGGCCAAGCTGCAACGATTTCAGCGACGACTCGCACAAGCCGCGTAAGGACATAACTCATGATCGTTACACGACTGAATGGTGGCTTAGGGAATCAACTGTTTCAATATGCTTTTGGTCGCGCCTTAGCGATTCGCCACGGTGTACCTTTGCGATTGGATATTCGCGACTATCGCCACAAGCCCCAACATGGCTTGCTTATCCAGCACTTCAACATCGAAGGTGAATTCCTAACCGCCTCCAACGCGCCGGCTGTACCCGACATCACTCGACGCACTAAGTGGCAACGTTGGCTTTGGAATTTTAATCCCACTCACATTCGCTGGGTCCGGGAAAAGCCATTTGGCTTTCAGCCTCAGTGGCTTAACCTCGGTAAAGCGGTGTACCTTGACGGCTATTGGCAAAGTGATTCGTTTTTTGCAGATTCTGCCCGCACGATTCTGCACGAACTGACTTTGAAAACGCCTCCATCTTTAGCGACTCAAGAGATAGCCGCGCAAATGCGACAATCTCGGTCGGTAGCCATGCACATTCGTCGCGGAGATTACGTATCCGATCCGAATGTTGCCAAAATTTATTTGCCTCTCACGCTAGCCTATTACGAACGCTGCTTAAATGACTGGGCCGTAGATCATCGCAATGTCCGCGTCTTTGTCTTTTCGAATGACATCGCGTGGTGCAAGAAAAACATTCGCTGGTCCCAGCCGACCACGTACGTTGACCATACGACGGCCCTTACGGCTCACGAAGATCTATATCTGATGCAACAAGCAGAATGCTGCATCACTGCTAACAGCACTTTGAGTTGGTGGGGCGCTTGGCTCGGCCAACGTCCGAATCATGCCGTCTACACACCAGCGAAGTGGTTTTATCCAAACACGCTGAACGACCAGCATCTATCGTGCGATGGCTGGGTTCAAATGCCGTGCGATCCTTCCAGCAACTCTCGTTCACAAACATCTTCTCATGCTGCCTAACATACCTTCGCATGCCTCGAACTGCAAAGTATCGGTTCTTATGCCGGTCTACAACGCGGCTCCTTACTTGGTTGCCAGCGTAGCCAGCATCATCGAACAAGATTTTCGCGATTGGGAATTGATTTGCGTTAACGATGGAAGTCGCGATGATTCGTTGAGCATTCTGGAACGATTTGCGAACTTGGATTCCCGGGTGCGAGTCATCGATCAAAAGAACGGCGGTATTGTCGCTGCACTGCAACGAGCTATTGCTGAATCGCGTGGTGAGTTGCTCGCGCGGATGGATGCGGACGACATTTCGGTAACCACTCGTTTTGGCAAACAAGTCGATTATCTGCAACGACATCCTGACGTAGTGGTTGTCGGTGGAGCTGCATTGGAAATCGATGCGGATGGTGATGCGTTACGCATCACTCGACATCCAAGTGATTCGGCAGAATTAGTAGAGCGTTTGCTGACACGTCACAGTGCATTGATTCATCCAAGTGTCATGATGCGCCGCGAAGCGGTGCAGAAAGCGGGAGGCTATCGTGCGCAATATCAATGGATCGAAGACCATGATTTGTGGCTAAGGCTCTCCCAAATCGGCAAGTTATCCAACATCGACGATGTTGTGTTGGGTTATCGTCAACACAGCACAAGTGTATGTTGGCAGCGCAGCAACACACAGCGCGAGTTGATGAACACGCTTTTGCAAGAAGCGTATGCAGAGCGTGGTCTTGTTTGCCCACCTGATGTATTGATCGATTCGGTGAAGACTCGCGCGCACGGTGGACCGGGCAAGTGGACTCGTATGGCCCTACGTGGCGGCCACACGCGTACAGCCAGAAAGCATCTCAAGGCGCTCTGGAAAAGCGATGATTCATGGCGTTACAAATGCCGGATGACATTGGAGTTTGCTCTCCGTTATTCGACGGCAGCCGCAGGCCGAAAAGCCGAAACGGGAAGCGAAGTCCTCCCGGATCTTTCCGCTTGGCGATCCCGATTGGCCGCCTAGGCACGAGCTTCGGTAGCAAGACCAAATTAGTCCGCCGTGAGCATTAGAAACACAGAGAGCGGAAAAACCTTGACGTACGATAAGGATTTCGTACGTCAAATCCATCGCACGATGACAATTTCGTGGAAGAGCCGTTCCCCTGCAAATCCGCAGGTTGATTTGGCCTTTGTTAAGCCATTTCCTTGGCGAAAGTTAGCCTTCACATCCGGCTCAGGAAGGCCTTTCACGGCTGTTTGGGTTTGTCGACTCCCCCACCAGGATGTACCATAGTAGTTAGGGTGCCGTAGGTACGTTGGGACTTCTTTTGGCGTGGCGTGGGTACAAATGTCTTCTGGCTTTTCACCAATCATTCGCTCGGAGGATCGAAAACCTGTACCGGTGGCGGTGATCGATATCGGTGCCACCAGCATCCGCATGGCCATCGCTGAAATCGATTTCAGTGGCAAGATTCGCCTCCTCGAAACGCTCAACCAAGCGGTATCACTCGGTAAAGACACCTTCTCACAACGCCGCATTCGCAAGTCCTCGATCGAAGATTGCGTTCGTGTTCTCAAGAGCTATCGCAAATTGTTGCGTGAGTATGGCATCACCCAGCCCAACCAAATTCGAATCGTGGCAACCAGCGCCGTTCGTGAAGCGATGAACCGCATGGCGTTTCTCGATCGCATCTATGTGGCGACCGGCATGAGCGTCGAGCCCATTGAAGAAGCGGAAGTAAACCGCATCACTTACATGGGCATTCAACCGCTGCTGCAACAAGATCCAAAACTCGCAGCATCGAGAACCGTCGTGGTCGAGATCGGTGGTGGTAGCACCGAGATTTTGGTAGTTCGCGGCGGTAATGTTTTGTTCTCGAACACCTATCGTCTCGGTTCGCTTCGCTTGTTGGAAACCTTGGAACGCTTTGATGCCCCCAAGGCAAAACAATTCGTGATTATGGAATCACAGATCCGCCGCGTTGTGGATCAGATCTGCGAACAAGTTCAGGTCGATACTCCGGTCGAACTCATCGCCTTAGGTGGTGACGTCCGGTTTGCTGTCGCCAACTTGTTGGAAGATAACAATCAAGAATCGCTCTCCACACTTTCCACAGACCAACTCGCAGAGTTTACCAAACAAATCTTGACTCTCAGCGACGACGAAATGGCGCGCCGATTTGGGATCAGTTTCCAAGACGCGGAAACGGTAGGCCCTGCCCTACTGAGTTATGTGTTGCTCGCTCGTGGGTTTGGAGTCGATACGATTCGTGTTGCCGAAGTGAACTTGCGCGATGGTTTGTTACAAGACTTAGCAACGCGCGATCACTGGAACGCTGATTTCCGCAATCAAATTATTCGCTCAGCGATCGGCTTAGGCCGTAAGTTTCATTTTGATGAAAAACATGCGCGGCATGTTGGCGCATTGGCCCGAAAATTGTTCGCCGATTTGCAGACAGAACATCAACTCGACCATCGCATGGAGTTGATTTTGTATTTAGCTGCGTTGTTGCATGAAATCGGTTTGTATGTCAATGTTCGCAGCAACCACAAACATGCTCTGTATTTGATCCGCAACAGCGAACTCTTTGGTTTGAGCCGCAAAGATGTGTTATTGGTTGCGTTGATTGCACGATATCATCGTCGTTCGAGCCCTAAGCCGGAGCATGAGGGTTATGCCACATTGGATCGTGATGATCGAGTTGCGGTGGCCAAGCTGGCGGCTATTTTGCGAATTGCCATTTCGATGGACGAATCGCGGAATCAGCGAATTCAAGATTTCAAATGCCGTGTTGAACCGCATCGTGTCGTTTTAACGGTGCGGGGTGTTGAAGATATCTCCCTAGAACAGCTTGCACTGAAACAAAACGGCGGCTTATTCGAGGAAGTCTTCGGCAGTCAAGTACTGCTCCGCATCAGTCGCACGCGTTAGCCAGGAGCTGGCCTCGTTTAACCCCAATACCGTTCAATTAAGCATAACTACTGATTCGGCAAAGGTTTTGGTCAATTTATCGAGTTTTCGATGTCTCTTTGGGTCGCATTTTAGCCATCTAGACATTTTTTGTTTAA
>JAFLCP010000167.1 GCA_017303505.1 Planctomycetota bacterium
AATTGGCGATCTAGCGGCTCAGCAGACAATTTTGTCGGGCCGCAGTTCGAAAAACTAAAAAACACCCCCTGAAATCATTGCCAACTGGCTTGGCACTTCGCAAGCAAACAATAAATCAACAGCCTGCAAGCCGCACTCTTATTAGCCGCCGCGCTTTTCGGATTTACTTCGAACCAAAACAATCCCTACAATCCGCAAAGTTACTATCGTAAAGAGTAACCTCTCTCGCCAATCGCAACTGGGACGCGCATTTTGGATCGTTTCGTGACATAGCCTTTCACGTCGGACCATTCTCTACCGGCCGTTACTTCTGGAGTTTGCTTGATGTGTGGGATCGTAGGATATGTTGGTGCAAAGGAAGCCTGTCCTTTCCTTTTGACTGGATTACAACGGCTCGAGTATCGCGGTTACGACAGCGCGGGGATTGCGACACTGGGAGGCAATAACGGTGTTCAACTTTCAAGAGCCGTAGGTCGTATTCAACGACTTTCGGAAGCCACACAAAAGAATCCGCATCGCGGCACGTCGGGCATTGGTCACACGCGCTGGGCTACACACGGCCCTGCCACAGAAGAAAATGCTCACCCACATCTCGGTGGAACAGGACAAGTTGTAATCGCTCACAATGGCGTGATCGAGAACTACGATTCACTCAAAGAACGTTTGATCGATGCGGGTTATCATTTCGCATCAGCTACCGATAGCGAAGTCGTCGCGCATTTGATTGCCGACTTCCTAAAGAAAATACCGGCAGGCCAAGATCCGAATCAACGCTATGTCGAAGCGGTACGCCTGACGCTGGCCCAATTGCGTGGTACGTATGGACTCGCAATTATGTTCCGCGATCGCCCAGATCTTCTCATCGCTGCTCGTTGCGGTAGCCCTCTGGTTCTCGGTATCGGACGCGGTGAACATTTCCTTGCCAGCGATACCTCACCGTTGATCGGTTACACCGACCGGATCATTTATCTTGCCGACCATCAAATCGCCGTCTTAACACCAGATACCTTGCAAGTTCATCATCGCGATCAAGGACGAGTGCGACCTGATGTTCAAGTGCTTGAATCGGAAACCGTCGATGTGGCCATGAATGGCTTTAAGCACTTCATGCAGAAAGAAATCTTTGAGCAGCCTGAATCGTTGACCAACGCAATGCGTGGTCGTATCGACCGCGAAAACGCCACGGCAAAATTTGGCGGTCTCAATCTGACCACTCAACAATTGCGATCGACCAATCGAATCATCCTTACCGGTTGCGGAACCAGTTGGCACTCCGCATTGGTGGGCGAATATCTGATCGAAGAACTCGCCCGTATTCCAGTCGAGGTCGAATACGCTAGTGAACTTCGTTACCGCAATCCACCCGTTGATCCGGATACACTGATCTTTGGTATCACGCAAAGTGGTGAAACAGCCGACACCCTGGCTGCCCTTCGCGAAATGAAACGTAAAGGGCACCATACGTTAGCTATATGTAACGTAATTGGTTCCAGCATCGCACAAGAAGCGGATGGTGGTATTTATCTTCATGCGGGACCTGAAATCGGTGTCGCATCCACAAAAGCTTACACATCACAATTGCTCGTGCTGTCGATGCTGGCGCTTTACTTTGGTCGCCTGCGTCATTTGAGTTATGAAGCGGGTTTGCGCATCATTGATCAATTGGAAAAACTCCCCAACTTGATTCGACAAACTTTAGAGTGCGAGCAGCAAGTTGCGGACGTCGCGGCGAAGTACTCGAACGCTACCAACTTCTTGTACCTGGGCCGACATTACAATTTCCCAAGTGCTCTCGAAGGAGCGTTGAAGCTCAAGGAAATCAGTTACATTCATGCGGAAGGCTATCCAGCCGCCGAGATGAAACATGGTCCTATCGCGCTGGTCGACGAGAACACGCCATCGGTATTTATCGTACCGCGCGGCACTGTCTTTGAAAAAGTGATGAGCAATCTTCAAGAAGTGAAAGCGCGTCGCGGCCCAGTGATTGCGATTGTCGATCATCGTGATGAACGGATTGAAAAACTTGCAGACGACATCATTGAAATTCCACCTGCGGAAGATTTCATCCAACCGATTGTAGCTGCCATTCCATTGCAATTGCTGGCATACCACATTGCTGTGTTACGGGGCTGCGATGTGGATAAACCACGCAATCTCGCGAAGAGCGTAACGGTTGAATAAATGCTAGCCGAACCAAATTCATAGTTTGGTCTTGGCATCAATCTATGAACTTGGTAACGGCGAATGAAACAATACTTGAAGATAATCCATCTGTAGGTTGAATATACCATGAGCAAGAACTCACTCGGCCTGAGCCATAGTGCACGCAAAGCTTTGCAAGTTCATGTTGGTGAAGCAGCGGGAGCTGAAATCGCCAACTTGATTCAGCGGATGGCGATGCAAATCGAAGAGCTGAAACGCGGCAAAGTGAACGTGACTCCTGTCGTTCCCTCGGCTCGCCGCGAGAAATTGCGCTCGATCGAAGAAGAAACATTTTAATCAGTCTGTTATCATTCGCGCAGCGATCTCGTTTAACCCGTACGCCGAAGGCTAGGCCCGCGCTGTTGGATTCGTCAGCGCATCAGACGTGTGCGTTACACAACCGACACTCAGGCGCAGCGATCTCGTTTACGCCGCGCTGCGCGAGAGAGTAGATGGGAGTAAGGAGTGAGGAGAGCCCCATCGTTTACCGCGTGTGCCGTAGGCTATTCGTACTTCCGTTGGATTCTCAGTCGCGTTGGATTTAGGTGCTTGGTCGCTAGGATGGAGCTGCCATACAAATTCGCCTCCTGCCCTGAGCAGAAGGATCTCGCGCCTGTCCAGCTACCTGTGCTGCTTCGTCGCAATAATTCGCTCCGGTCTCCACTGGCTTCACGCCAGTGGGACCGCGACTTACCGGCTACCTAACTCCTCCATGCGATACGATCTCCGTCACCACTGGCCTAGTGCCGAATGTCGCAAGGTTAAGCACGAGGGAGCTCGCGAACTAATTTCGTAATCCGAAATCTCCCAAGAAAAACGGAAATGCTAGCTCCAGGTTGTGACGTGCAAATCCTTAACCTTGTGGCATTCGGCCTAGTGCCAGTGGGACGATGACTTACAGGCTACGCAGTGATCGCAGCGAGACATAATCGCGATCACAATTAGCCACAATTGGCACTAGAATTAATCTATGCACGACAAGTACAAATGTACGTGAAGTGTTGCGAATATGAAGTTGTCTCAACTCATTGCGGCTCGGCCAGCACGAATCAATGAGACGTCACCCTCTCGCCGCCAGCCATCCGCTCGGTTGACTTGGGTCAACGCTGTTTGATATTGGTTTGGCGTTCGCGTTGGTAGCTGCCCAGGCGCGGGAACCACCCGCACAAGGCGGGTGGCGGCTCCTGCAGATTCCTTTCGTCTCTTTCGTGCCTTTCGTGGTTCTTTCATCGCTGCTGGACGCGAGCCTATCCGAACAGCCAACCCAGGCGAGCTAGGCCAACGTTCGAGTTTTTTCCCCTTTTCCCCCGTATTTATCGAGGGTTCTTGCGGTATCTGGCCGTTGAAACCTGACTGTCAGGTTCGCATTCCCAGCGATCGACTGTATCATAGCGTAGATCCTTGGAATCTCTTTGGCGACAGTTCTCTCTCCCCTGCGACCAAGAGCTCCAAAACTCGGTTATTTAGCGACGCTTGACTCGACCCGAGAATACAGCATCCAATACCGAAGTGTCGCTTGGCAGTCCAAGTGTCGCGAAAGTGGGCTTCATCGTGAAACAAGTTATCGCCGTCGTTAGACCTTATCAGGCCGAGAAGATTCTTGAGAACCTCAAGTGGGTCCCCTTGGAAGCGTTGAGTGTCAATGAAGTTAAAGGGTTCGGTCGACAGAAAAGTTATCTCGACCAATACTCAGAAACGGAATTTGCTCAAGCATTTTTGCCCAAAGTGGAAATTAGCTTGTGGCTCGACGACGTTTACGTGGAAGAAGCTGTTCGCAAGATAACCGAAGTGGCTCGCTCGGGTCGGATGGGTGATGGCAAGATCATGGTGATGCCAGCGGTTCAATGTTATGACATCGGTTCCACTTAATCGCAGCGGGGTGATTTTTGAGCGGTAATGTGGAAGCGATTTTGGAAACAGAAGAATTGAGCAAAAACTACGGACAGTTTTTGGCACTCGATCGCTGTACTCTGAAAGTGAAGCGTGGCGAAGTCTTTGGTCTTCTCGGCCCTAATGGTGCCGGTAAGTCCACTTTGCTGCGAACCTTGATGGGTTTTCTCAAGCCAACCGGCGGCAAAGGTCGAATCCTGGGTTTCGATTGCGAACATCAATCAGTAGACGTGCGTCGCGTGACCTCCTATCTTCCTGGTGATGCGCGACTGTTTCGGCAAATGCGCGGCCGCGATTGTTTAGCTTTCTTCCAATCGATGCGGCCTGATGTTTCCAAAGAGCGTTACTTGCAACTCGCCGACCGTCTTGAACTGAACCTGGACCGACGGGTGGTTTTTATGTCGACAGGGATGCGACAGAAACTAGCCATCGTTGCAGTAATGAGCGGCCAAACGCCACTGATCATTCTCGATGAACCGACCGCAAACCTTGACCCGACTGTTCGCGGTGAAGTTCTCCAGTTGGTGCGTGAAGCAAAACAACAAGGACAAACGGTGATATTTTCATCGCACGTTCTGAGCGAAATCGAGGAAGTTTGCGATGAAGTCGTATTACTCCGCAAAGGTGTGGTCGCCAAACGTTTGCGATTGAGCGATTTGCAACAGAGCCATCGTCTATTTGCCAGAACAAATTCCCCTTGCGAGATTCCGCAACAGTGGAATGATCAAGTCAAAATTGTCCGACAAGACTCGCATGAATTGGTGATCGATTTACATGGAGACCTGCACCCGTTTATGAAATGGGTCAGCGAGCAATCATGGACACACGTCCGCATGGAAGCTCATGGCTTGGATAGCGTTTATCAACAAGTCCATCCACCTTTGACACCTTCCAAGCTACCTACAACCGTAACGAGCACTAAGAACTGATTTCGATATGTTTAACGCGCTGGTGAAAAAATATTGGAGCGAAAGCTGGTTGCTGTGGTCAGCCTGCGCGTTCATTCTTCCTCTATTTTGTTGGATGCGCATTTGGATCGTGGCTCAGTTTGAATTGTCACGACTTGAGCCGTTGCTCGAACAGTTAAAGCCGTTTGAGAAATTCTCCCCCGTGCCTGTATCGCAGTTCTTAACCTATGCGGGCAGCATTGCGATGACTTTCGACGAGCCCGTAGTTATCCTGTGCGTATTGGTATGGTCGATATCGCGTGGCAGCGATGTAGTGAGTGGCGAAATTCATCGAGGTACGATGGAGATGCTCCTAGCTCAACCCATCACACGTCGCGGAATTATGCTAGCGCATGCTCTTGTTTCGATGTTTGGTCTAGCATTTTTGTGCTTGCTCGTTTGGATCGGCATCTCCTTCGGAATCGAAACGCTCAGTATTCGCGAAACTCCTGCGACTCCTACGATGCAACTTTCGTGGTTGCCGATCGAAATACCACTTGGGCTTAGCAACTCGACGGCAGAACCAATGTGGGTGCCGTTGAAAGAACGCGTCGATGGAAGACTCTATCTCCCACCGACCTTGAATCTGTTTGGCTTTTCGTATTTTGTTTTCGGTTTGAGCGTTCTATTCAGTGCCATCGACAAATATCGCTGGCGAACGATTGGCATCGTCATCGGCATTTACGTCTTACAATTTATGCTCTACTTGCTGGGTAAATCGACGCCAGCCACCAGTTGGGCACTGAACCTGACGTTCTTTAGCGCCTATCGCCCCGACGATATTGTGCGAGTCATCGTAGAACAACCAAACTATGCTTGGGCATGGCTGCACTGGGATAAGTCAGGAGAATTTGTGGGCCTGGGCCCACTCGGTTATTCGGTCCTACTGATTTTATGTGGCGCTGCTTTTCATTTGTCGGGCATCTATTATTTCCATCGACGCGATCTACCAGCACCTCTGTAGTATCCGCGTCGCAAACAGAGCGAGACAGAACAAAACTCGCACTACTCTGCACGAGCCATTTTCACTAGCTCTGCGTCCAACACATTGTCATAGGCCTGAATAAGTTCTGGATCGTGTAATTGGAGCGGTAGCTTTCGAATAACCGCACATAGCGATTCATCGGGATACTCAAACTCAAGCCGATAATAAAAATCCTCTTCCCAGTTGTAGCGTTCGATATGTTGCGCCAGATCTTTCCATGCAATGCGTAAGATCTGAGGCTCTTCTGCATCGGGTTCCGACGACAATTCTTTCCTCAAGACCAAGATGTAATCCACCTTAGGCAAGCAGATGGGGATGGCATCTGGCCATAACGAAGCGGTCACAATTTTCCCATCTAAATTCATGAAATAGATTCTTGGGACAAAGATATCGTCGCCAAGTCGATCCTGAAGCTCGTCTCGCTCATAATTCCATTTCCACGTTTCCAACAAACCCGCTGTGGGATAGGTCAGCGGATGTTGATCGTATTCGTCATTGCTGAGAATCGCTCGAAAAGCGAACTGATTCCCCGCATTCCAACCTGCCAGAAAACTCTCAGCACTGAAGACATCCTCCTCATCTTCAGCTTGTGGATCCATCACGGCGAGTTCGAATTCGGTGACAAACTCAATCACTTCATTCGCAGCTTCTAAACCGAAGAAAGATGGGCGATAGAAGTTGATGTTAAATGAAATGCGAAACTCGTCCGCATCAACTTCCTCATCCAGCTCACTTTCACTGGGTTCGTTATCTTGGTCGCCAAGCTCCGCATCGGAACTATATTCGAACAAGAAATATACGCCCGTGTATTCGTTGAAATAACTAGCTGTCCCACCATCGACATCGTAGTTAGGGCGTCCCTGGAAGTATTCGACAAATTCCTCGAGTCCGCAGTTGCGATACGTGGGTGCAAAGAAGAGATCGTAGCTCATGAAAGGGGCTTCACGCTGGGGTAGGCAGAGTTGAGAAGTTAACCGTCAGCATTGTAGCACAAGAGGAGCGTCCAGATCGCGCGGCAATCCCTCAGAAAATGAGACTATTTTGAATGCGGCTTGCTCGGTCCTGCGGCGAAGAAAGGACCACGAAAAACACGAAGGGCACGAAAAAGAAGCGATGAACCCGAAGCAGAGATGCCGTTGTGCGCGACTCTGCGAACGCACCAATCCAACGCACGCGTCGAACGCGCTGACGAGACGAACGGCGCGGGCCTAGCCTGCGGCGTACGGGTTAAACGAGGCGCTCTCCTCACTCCTCACTCCTCACTCCTCACTCCTCACTCCCATCTCCTCTCTCGCGCAGCGCACGGGCTAAACGATCCAATCGCCCGATTGCCGGTTGTCCAACGCACGCGTCGAACGCGCTGACGAGACGAACGGCGCGGGCCTAGCCTGCGGCGTACGGGTTAAACGAGGCGCTCTCCTCACTCCTCACTCCCATCTCCTCTCTCGCGCAGCGCGGTTGCTGTTGAGAACCGCAATGGAAAGCGCCTAAACCCCAAATCATGTCCGCTGCATCCAAAGGAACGATGCGATGATAGGGAAACTGTTCTTTCAAGATGCCAATGGCACGCTCATCGGACGGACGATGCTGAAACGTTGGAACAAGCACAATCCCGTTGGCAATATAAAAGTTGCAATAGCTTTCCGGAACACGCTGACCGTTAATCCAACGCGGTGGTGGAGTTGGTAAATCGATCAATTCCAATTTGCGACCTCGCGCATCAGTGACTTCCGATAACTGCTGCTTCATCGATTGCAAACTCTCGATGTTCGTATCCACCTCGATGCCACGTGCTGCCACCACCACGCGGCCTGGTGCAACAAAACGAGCCAATTGATCGATGTGGCCATCGGTGTCATCACCGTCGAGCTCTGTCCCTTCGAGCCAAATGACTTTGGTAACACCCAACATTTCAGACAGATGCTGGGTGATCCAAGCGGGACTGCGTTCAGGATTGCGGCTCGCACTTTGCAAACAGGAAGTTGTGGTGAGCAGCGTTCCTTCGCCATCCGTTTCCAAACCGCCCCCTTCGCAAACCAATGGCGATGCGACGCGTGGTATCCCCATCGCTTCACAAATGCGGGCTCCATTCTTGGCATCTTCGTCAAAGGGAGGATACTTTCCACCCCAAGCGGTATAGACCCAATGAACGCCAACCACTTTGCCCGTTTCGGACTCGATAACAAAGGTAGGTCCGTAGTCGCGAACCCAACAATCGTTGGTCGCAAAATCAAACAACCGGACATTCTTCGCACCATCAAGTCGCTTGTGAGCCTCGCGGGCGGCTTCTGCAGGACCCGCCAGAACATGCACGGGCTCCACTTCGGCTAATGTCCGAATGAAGCGTTCGAACGCATCAGGAATCGGCTCCATGCGCCCGGGCCAAGTCTTGGGATTGTGCGGCCATGAAATCCAAGTGGCATCGTGCGGATGCCACTCGGCAGGCCAAAAGTAACTTGAGCTACGAAGATTCTCGTGGCTTTCACTCATCGTCGATAAACCGCTTGGTTAGAGGAGCATAGGCGTCGATACGTCGATCGCGCAAGAAAGGCCAATGCGTGCGCGCGGTATCAATCAACTTGAGATCACAAGGGACAACCACAATCTCTTCTTCAACATGAACTGCACGATGAAGTAGATTGCCATAAGGATCGCTTACGAACGAAGCACCCCAAAATTGAATGTTCCCTTCAATACCGACGCGGTTGGCTGCTCCTACGAACAAGCCATTGGCGATCGCATGCGAGCGCATCATGGTTTCCCAAGCGTTGTGTTGGCTCTTACCGTAGGTTTCTTTCTCTTCAAGAATCCAACCGATCGCAGTAGGATAGAAGAGAATCTCAGCCCCGCGCAATGCAAGCAAGCGAGCTGTTTCGGGATACCATTGATCCCAACAAACGCCCACGCCGATTTTTGCAAATTTCGTCTTCGCGATTGTGAAACCAAGATCGCCAGGCGTAAAGTAAAATTTCTCGTAGTAGAGTGGATCATCTGGAATATGCATTTTTCGATACATACCCGCCAAAGATCCGTCGACGTCATAAACCAAATTCGTGTTGTGATACAACCCATGAGTACGGCGTTCGAAGATCGAGCCGGTCACAACCACGCCATGTTTTTTGGCAGCCGCCGACATGCGTTGGCTCGTTGGACCAGGAATAGGTTCTGCCCACGCAAAACGCGAATGATCTTCGGTCTGACAAGGATAAGGTGCGTTAAACAATTCTTGCAGACAAACGATGTTGGCACCGCGAGCTGCCGCTTGGGCAATTCGCTCATCAACCTTATCCAAATTTTCGCTTTGCGAGGCGGTGCAAGACATCTGCACCAAGCCTATGTTGACCACGGATGGATTTGCCACGGCGAGCGATTCCCCCAATTGTGAAAATTCCATGTGAACGATCCGACCACACCAGCTACCGCTGCCCCAGAAGGGCTCTCTGAATGGGCGAGAAAGTGTTCGCTGACAGAACATTCATACGGTAAGATTCGTAATGCTAACGCCTACGCCCCAGCATACAACCCGTAACCACAAATCTTGAGTGGCGGATGTCGCTGGTTTCACCTCCGTTCCCGCAATATTGTGCATTCCTCGTATGACTCCAAACAGCGCCGAATCACCTCATTCTTTGTCCCAGCAGATTCCCGAACGGGGTCTGTTTGTGACGGGAACGGATACCGAAGTGGGAAAAACATTTGTCACCGCTTCGATCCTCAGAGGCTTTATTTCCTTGGGAATCTCGGTCGGAGCCTACAAACCGGTCGCCAGCGGAATGGATGAAACTCAGCCCGGCGATCCCGATATATTGGCCGAAGCCTCCGGCAATCGAGAGGAAAAATCACTGTACTGTTCACAGCGTTTTTTGGCGCCACTCGCACCCCCAATGGCAGCCGAATTAGAGAACCGGATCGTCGATGAAAACCTGCTACTTCGCGGTGCGACACTTTGGAAAGATCGTTGCCAATTGCTGGTCGTGGAAGGGGCAGGGGGGTGGCACTCGCCCTTATCACTCCACTGGACCAATGCAGATGTTGCCCAAGCCTTAGCCTACCCGGTCGTGGTCGTGGCCGCCAACAAACTTGGCGTCGTGAACCATGTGCTACTGACACTCGAAAGCATCCAGCGATGCGGACTCAACATCCGCGCCGTGATCCTCAATAACGCGTTCGATGCGCCAGACCAATCTGTATCAAGTAACGCCCGTTTGCTCAGCCTGTTCTTAGAACACAAACATCCTGGCATTCCCTTGATGCTGGTGGGATACCGACAAGCGTTATCACACGAGCAAGTCGCAACGCTGGCTTAAATCTTTACGCAACCTCTCGGTCTGTGCAACAAAAAAGCGATCGATGAATATCCTTCACCGACCGCTTTGTTTCTTCAACTGCAATTTCGCACAAACCGCAATCACTCGCGCGCCTGTGCTATTTACGAGTCTGTGCTATTTACGAGCGCGGGTGTGCTTAAGATTCAACCATGCGCCATTTTGTTGGCTGCTGGCCACACACTGCTCGATAAAGTACATCCCTTCGACACCGTCGTGAACGTTCGGATATACGGTATTCACTTTCTCGATCGACTTACCTTCGCTGCGCAAAATCATCGCATCGTAAGCAGCTTGATAAATATTGGCGAATGCTTCAAAGAAGGCTTCTGGGTGACCGCTAGGCAAACGGCAAGCGGCTCGACCTGATGCGTTCATGAACGGTGCGTTTGGATCGCGTGTGTAGAGGCGATGTGGCTGACCATTGGAACGAACAGTCATCACATTGGGCTCTTCTTGGCGCCATTGCAATGCACCTTTAGTGCCATCGATCTCGATAAACAAATCGTTCTCGCGACCATGGCTGATTTGCGAAGCAGTAACGGTTCCGAGTCCACCGTTTTCATAACGAATCACAGCGGTTCCGTAATCATCCAAACGGCGACCAGGTTCAAACGTTTTGAGATGGCAACTGATTTGATCAGGCAGCAAGCCCGTCATGTAGCGACCGAGGTTATAGGCATGCGTTGCGATGTCACCAAAGCAACCTGCCACGCCGCTCTTGGCGGGATCAGTGCGCCAAGCAGCTTGCTTTTGGTTATCCGCTTCCAAGCGCGTGCGGAGCCAACCTTGAATGTAGAACGCGCGAATCGCCTGTATTTCGCCAAGCTCTCCAGCCAAGATCATTTCGCGGGCTTGTCGCACCAGTGGATAACCGGTGTAGTTGTGCGACAACGCAAAAACTGCGTTCGACTTATCTACGGCAGCAGCCAATTCTTCAGCTTGCTTAAGATCAAATGTCATCGGCTTGTCGCAGACCACATGAAAGCCAGCTTCAACAGCAGCTTTAGCAATTTCGTAATGCGTATGATTCGGTGTGGTAACGGATACAAAATCGATGCGTTCACCGACAGGAAGTTGCGATTCTTTGGCGAACATTTCTTGATACGACGAATAAGCGCGTTCGGGAGCGATATCGTAATCAGGTGCCGATGCTTTGGATCGTTCTGCGTTGCTAGAGAGCGCTCCAGCCACGACCGTAGCGCGGTTATCGAGACAAGCTGCGATGGAATGAACGCGACCGATAAACGATCCTTGTCCACCGCCGACAAGACCCATACGAAGTTTGCGTTGAAGTGGTCCGTTGGTCATGAGAGGAACTCCGGCTAATCAGTATCAAATGGTTAAACAGTTTTAAGCTTGGAACAAACTGAGAGGTCTTACCGCAAAATGGTTGAATGCTGGTTGGGGAAGAGGTTGCCAAATTGGCTGCAAAGATGATATCCCCACCCTCTGAACGCTGTCAGTTTAGGCGACTTTGTGGGCTGCTTCCAGGGTATCTCGCAGCGCGGGAGCCCGACGGGACGTCTTTGTAGCAAATCCGGCAAAAATCTGTCAGTCGTTGTTTGTTATGGTGATTTACCTGAAAAACGGTTAGCATGACGCTTAACGGAAAAGGGTGTTTTGCACCAAATCCGATAGAAACTTGACGTTTTCTCTTTTCTTCGTTTGCTCCCAGAAGGTAGCGAGGTTCGGTTTATGGATTCCACAAACAATATGGATAACTCGGAGTTGAACAGCTCTGAGAGTGCCGCTGAGTTGAAGAAGGCCACGGAGAATCTATCCAGTCAGGAGATTCGAACTGGCAAATCGTTGAGTTTTTGGAAGGGTGCGTCCATTGGCATGCTCATTGGAGCGACGATGTTGACGGTCGCGTTATGGCAGCGCCCTGCCGCACAAACGGGAATCGAACTTCCACCGGAATTGCTGCGAGCTTCGGCGACCCACGGGACCAACAACTTTGCTGTGGCGACCGGATTGGTATCGGACGATGCAGAAGGTGTATTTTTCCTCGACTTTTTGACGGGCGAACTCACTTGCTGGGTGTACTATCCACGCATTCAACAGTTTAATGCCAAATTCACCACCAACGTGGCGGCAGCGTTGCCTGCTGCCGGTCAAAATCCTCAGTATTTGCTGGTGACTGGCACAATGACCGGCGTGGTTGGAGCAGCGAACGCCCGACCAGGTGGTTGTTTAGTCTACGTGGTCGAACCTACAAGTGGTACGTTTGTTGCGTATGTTGTTCCATGGAACCGTGCGGTTGAGAAACAACAAGCCCCACAAGCAGGTGCCTTGGTTCTGGCTGGTGGTGGTCAGGTTAGCAGCCGTGGTGCTGCTATCCGCGACAACAAGTAATGCTTAACGTCGAAGGGGCATTGTTTGATGGAGGCCTTGAACCGACAATTCAAGAACTTTGAACATCCAACGAATGCCCTTTTAGGGCGTACGCGAAAAGATTCTTCGACAAGATTCTAAACGTTCAGTTCGGGCTTTAGCCGGTGGTGCTAGAGCCCATTTTACTTCCAAGAAGACAGGTTTTGCTTGAATGTCCTTTCAAGAGTGGATAAGCGGTCGCGTCTTTCGATACGTTCACGGGAATAACCTCGTTTACAACACATGCTGGGAAGACCCGCGACTGGACCGTAAGGCGATGAATATCGGCAGCCAGGATCGGGTGATGGTCATCACCTCTGCAGGTTGCAATGCCCTCGACTATTTGCTCAATGGACCCGCCGAAGTTTTTGCGGTCGACATGAATCCACGCCAAAATGCGTTGCTCGAACTCAAAACGGCCGCCATTCGCGGACTCGATTACGGCGACTTTTTCAAAATGTTTGGCGAAGGCTATTTGCCCGGCATCGGCAAACTCTACAGTCAAAAATTGCGTAACAACCTCAATCCTTGGTCCCAAAAATACTGGGACAAGTACATTACCTTCTTCAATAACCCACGACGCTCGTTCTATTTTCGTGGCACATCGGGTGGCTTCGCGCGAGCCATCAATTTTTACATCAACAAATGGGCTCGCATCCGTCCCCAAATGAATGAACTCCTCGCTGCTAAATCCTTGGCCGAGCAGCAAGAAATCTACACGGTCGTGCACAAAAAAATCTGGACACCTGCGATGAAGCTGGCCATGGCCCGCGACACCACGATGTCGATGCTCGGTGTACCCAAAGCACAACGCCAACAAATTGATAAACAATATCCAGGCGGAATTCTCAAATTCATCGAAGACTCGCTGGAAGCCGTGTTTGCCAAACTGCCGATTCACGACAACTATTTTTGGCGTGTTTACATCAATGGCAAATACACTTCACAGTGCTGCCCTGAATATCTGCGCGAAGAGAATTACAACCAATTGCGCAACGGCTTATTGGATCGTTTGTTTATCCACACCGATAGCGTTCAAGGCTTCTTGGAAAAAGTGGACCGCCCCATCACTCGTTTGGTTCTACTCGATCACATGGATTGGCTGAGCGATCGCTATTTCCCACTGCTCGAATCGGAATGGCAAGCGATCATCAACCGCGCTGGACCTAACACGCGCATATTGTGGCGCAGCGGCGGATTGCGAACGGACTTCCTCAATAAAGTACAAGTTCGCGTCAATGGCCAATCGCGCGAACTTCCCGACATCCTGAAGTATCACGAACAATTGGCTGCCGAGTTGCATCCATTGGATCGTGTACATACCTACGGAAGCTTCTACATCGCTGACCTTGCCGCCTGAGATTTCCAACTATGAGCTTAATGAGCGATCTGAAGATCCTCTACCACATGGCCCTGCGTCCCATTCGCGGCAAGAGCCATGCCGAGAGACTGGAGAGTTTTTACAGCGGCCAAGCGGAAGCATACGATGATTTTCGCAAACGATTGCTCCAAGGCCGCGAAGGGCTCTGGCAGAAAATCGGCTCACAGCCTGGCGCAACGTGGGTCGACATGGGTGGTGGAACGGGGGCGAACCTAGAATTCTTCGGTCCCGAGATTCTGAAACTCAAAAAGGTTTACGTCGTTGACCTGGCAGGCTCGCTGCTGAAGGTCGCCAAATCACGCGCCGAAAAAAATCAATGGTCGCACGTTGAAACCGTCGAAGCGGATGCCACCAAGTGGCAACCCTCTGAAGGCCAAGTCGATGTGGTGACGTTCTCCTACTCACTGACCATGATCCCAGATTGGTTTGCGGCGATCGACAATGCCCTAGCGATGCTTAAGCCAGGCGGGATGATCGGCGTCGTTGACTTTTATGTATCGCGCAAGCATCCTGATGATGAACTGAAGAAACATCGTTGGAGCACTCGCAGTTTCTGGCCGATTTGGTTCGCCAACGATAATGTTTTTCCATCATCCGAACATTTGCCCTATTTGCGATACCGCTGCCAAACGCAATGGCTGAGCGAAAATCGGGCTAAAGTTCCCTACCTCCCTCTCGTTCGAACACCTTATTATCAATACATCGGCTTGAAGAAATCCTAAGCCTCCAAGCCGATCCACATGGAGCCTCTCACCATGGGTCACGAT
>JAFLCP010000168.1 GCA_017303505.1 Planctomycetota bacterium
GCCGATTAACCGATCGCGAAGGACGCCGAAATGGCTGGCAACATTCGGCGGGAGATCAAGGTGATCGTGACCTAAAGTTCTTTGATGAACTCTATAAACAACTTCGAGCCAAATACCAAGTAAACGAAAAGTCTGTGTATGCCATGGGACATTCCAATGGAGGTGGCTTCACTTACCTGCTATGGTTGAAACGCCCCGACGTTTTCGCTGGTTTCGCACCCTGTGCGGCTGTTCTAAGAGAAGCCGGGCAACTCAAGCCCAAAGCCGCGATGCATATTGCTGGCACTGGTGATCCATTGGTGAGATACAATTGGCAAGATGTTAACATGGCCACAATACGGAGAGTCGTAGGCGCGTCAGGGGAACCTGTTGTCTGGCAAAAGTATGGAAAGAAATACCAGACTCAGAACCAACTTCCATGGATCGAAGTGATACACGAGGGGGCGCACGAGTATCCGAGCTTTGCAGGTGAATTGACGGTGACTTTTTTCAAGGAGTTATCGGCTGAGGCCAACGCGATACCGCAAGCACCAACCCTAACCCAAGCGAAAGAAATTCCATGGGACCTCAAGGCCTTGAGTACACCTCCCACCTGGGAACCAGCTGCTGTTGCTGAAGAACCCGATGTCAAACAGATCTTTTATACGGGGGTCCCTTTTCAAGGGAAACCGACGCGAGTTTTTGCCTACTACGGCATACCTTCGGACAGCAAACTCAAAGTGAACGGCAAAGTGCCCGCTATGGTATTGATCCATGGTGGAGGCGGAACGGCCTTTGCACGGTGGGTCAAAGTTTGGAATGAACGTGGGTATGCTGCCATCGCGATGGATCTTTGCGGTTGTGTCCCCGTTGGTACCTACGGAAATTGGAAACGTGATGAACAAGGTGGGCCACCAGGTTGGGACGCTTCGTTTGATCAATTGGATTTATCTCCTGCGGATCAATGGACCTACCAAGCTGTTGCGAACGCCATTCTCGGACATTCTTTAATTCGCTCGTTCCCTGAAATTGACGCCGATAGAACTGGTGTTACTGGAATCAGTTGGGGTGGTTATCTCACATCGATCGTGGGAAGTGTCGACGATCGCTTTAAATTTGCCTCACCTGTTTATGGATGTGGATTTTTGGGAGATAACTCGGCTTGGCTGCCGCAGTTCGAAAGGCTCGGCCCCGAAAGGGCAAAGTTATGGCTAAGCCAATGGGACCCGTCCAACTATTTGCCGCAGGCCAAAATCCCATTTTTATGGGTGAATGGGACCAATGACTTTGCTTATCCCATGGATTCATGGCAAAAGTCATACCAGTTAACCACTGGACCATCGACTCTTTGCTTAAGAATTCGAATGCCACATGGGCATGGGCCAGCTGGCGAAAATCCAGAAGAGATTCGAGTCTTTGCAGATCAAATACTCAGCGAAGGCAAGCCGTTAGCAACAGTGACCAAGAGTCGTGTGGATGGTGATCGATTGGTCGTCGACTTTTCAGCAGACGTTGCGATCAAGAAAGCCGAGTTGTCCTACACCGAAGGAAACGCAGCGTGGCAACAGCGTGAATGGAAAGCGATCGACGCCGAACTAGATCCAGTTGCCCACCGAGCCAGTTGCGTGATTCCACCACAAGCGACTGTCTTCTACATCAACCTATTTGACGAGCGAGATTGTGTGGTAAGTTCACCGCACCTCGAAAAATAAACAGGTGAGAGCAACAAATCGAGCGTTGCTCTCACCCCTCAAAGCTTGTTAACTGATGATTTGACGAATCGGTTCGACATGTTCGACTCCGACCAGCTTTTGGTCGAGTCCAGAATGGAAATACGACAAGCGGTTCGGGTCGATACCGAGTTGATTCAGAATGGTGGCATGTAGTCGTTTGACATGGAATGGATCATCAACGGCTGCTGCTCCGAGTTCATCGGTGGTGCCAACGCTGGTGCCACCTTTGATACCACCGCCTGCCATCCACATGGTGAATCCATAGGAGTTATGATCGCGTCCCGTTCCTTCTGCGTATTCGGCAGTTGGTTGTCGACCGAATTCTCCACCCCATACGACGAGCGTATCTTTGAGCATATCTCGCTGCTTGAGATCTTTGAGCAAACCGGCAATCGGAAGATCGGTATTACCCGCATGATAGTCGTGGTTCTTTTTCAGGTCGCTGTGAGCGTCCCAGTTGTCGTCGTTGTGTGAGCCACCCGAGTAAACTTGGATGAAGCGTACGCCGCGTTCGACCAATCGACGTGCCAGCAGACATTTGGTTCCAAAGTCGCGAGTTCGATCTTTGTCGATACCGTATAGCTTTTGCGTATCAGCGGTTTCTTCTTCGATGTTTACGGCTTCCGGTGCGCTTTCTTGCATCTTGTAGGCAAGTTCATAGCTGGCAATACGTGAAGCGAGTTCCGAATTGTTGCCACGCATCGCCAAATGTTCTTGGTTTTGCGCCTTGAGTGAGTCGAGAATATCTCGTTGCAATTCGCGGCTGACACCATCGCGAGATTTTAGATCGAGAATCGGTGCGCCTTGGGTTCGGAAAGTTGTGCCTTGGTAGCTTGCTGGCATGTAGCCGCTGGACCAATTCTTGGCTCCAGAGATTGGACCACCAGTTGGGTCTAACATGACGACGTAACCTGGCAAGTTCTCATTGACACTGCCGAGACCATAATTGATCCACGAGCCAAGGCTAGGATGTCCGCTTTGCACGCGGCCCGAGTTCATCATCAACATGGCGGAGCCGTGAATCGGAGAATCGGCTGTCATCGAATGAATGAACGCAATGTCGTCAACGCAGGTTGCTACATTCGGGAACAAATCGCTGACCCATTTGCCACATTCGCCATATTGTTTGAAATCCCAGCGAGGTTCGACAATTCGGCCTGTGTTACGGTGGCCACCTCTCCCGAAGGTCTTCACTTGAACGGTCTGATTGTCTCGCCCTTTCATTTGAGGCTTGTAATCAAACGTATCAATATGGCTGGGGCCACCATACATAAACAAGAAGATCACGCTTTTCGCTTTGGGAGCAAAGTGTGGTTGCTTGCTATTTCCGGCGGAATCGGAAGCGTTCGCGATGGAGTTAAAAAAGCCATCTTGGGAAAGAAGCCCAGCAAGCGCGACACCACCGAAACCAGCCCCTGTTTGCCACAAAAATTCGCGGCGAGTCCGTCCACAAAATTTGCTTGCCATGGTTGTAGTCTACCTATTCCTAATTCGATGCTTCAATGCGAGATAATTTAGGGCCGCGAAATGGTTAATCCAAATAAACGAATTCATTCAAATTGAACAAGAACAAGCAATACGTGTTGAACGCATCTTCTTCCTTCAAAGAGTGTTTGTCTTGTAGTCTCTTGATCAATGATTCTGCATGTTCGATTTCTTTGTCCGTCGCAGTTCGGGAAAGAGCTAAGCTGGCGGCCAAGCGAATTTGATTCTTCATATCGGATCCTGCTTCACGGCGAATGCGTTGGGCAAATTCTGCAGACTGAGCGTGAATGAAGTCACCGTTGAGCATGTTCAAGGCTTGTCCTGGTTGGACGGTGTTGAATCGCGCTTCACAACTGGTATCTGTGTCTGGGAAGTCGAACGTTGAGAGCATTGGAACCACCAGCGATCGCTTGATATGGATATAGATGCTTCTGCGTGCCTGTTGTTCTGGCGAAGATTTTTCCCAGCCTTGTCCAGGGACGGATTGACCAGCCAAGACTTCGCGAGAGATCTCGGGGAATATGCTTGGACCATACATTTCCAAGTTGATCTTCCCTGTCGCTGTTAGGATGGAATCTCGAATTTCCTCGGCGCTCAGGCGGCGCATGTTGGCATGACTAAACCAATCATTTACAGGATCTTTTTGTTGAGCTAAAGGGGTTGGAACCACACTCTGGCGATAGGTTTCAGACATCACCATCAATTTGGTAATGGGTTTGAGTTTCCATTCTTGAGCAACAAGTTCGCTGGCGAGCCAATCGAGCAATTCGGGGTGAGTTGGCATTTCACCAAGTTGACCGAAATTATTCGGCGAACGAACGATTCCTCGCCCGAATACGTGTTGCCAAATTCGATTTACAATCACTCGGCTCGTGAGTCGATTGTCGGGGGATGTGATCCATTTCGCCAGTGCCAAACGGCGGCCCGATGTGTTGCGTTCTGGATTCGGTTGAATTTCTGGTTGCTGGTTGCCCAGGATGCTAATGAAGGTAGGTTCGACTTTATCGCCTTTAGCTTGCGGGCTACCTCGCAACAATACAAAAGTTTCCGGAGCATTGGTGCCTGTTTCGCTTACACATAAACCGTATTCTTCCCAAGGTTTTACGCGTTTGGCTTCTTCCAATTGACGACGAGTCTTGCGAAATTCGCTTGCCAACGATTTGTCTATTCCATTGGACTCTGGGGCTTCAACCAATTTGTTGATATCGAGCGAAGTGGTTTTCTCAGTAACGGTCAATGGTCGTCGCTGAAAGCCAGGGCCACTCCAGTGGAGCGTTAGGCCTTTACCGAACACGCCTTGGAAATAATCAAGACGCAGCGGAATGCGTCCCTTGCTTAGGCGAAGTACGGTTCGTTTCGCGCGGCCTTCTCCATGGATACCGTCATGATCGATTACAACTTTCCCATCAATCGATAATCGTGAGCCATCGTCTGAATCGAGGACAAAAGTGTATTCCCCATCTTCAGGGACGATGAGTGTTCCGACGAATACAAAACCGAAATTATCAGGTCGTGTGGCGGGACTAATCGTGAGCAATGGTGGATCGAGCTTCGCAATGGTTTCGGCCTTTAATTCATCGAAGTTTGGAAGCTGCTTGAAGTCGTCTCGATAGAAACGATATTCAAGATCATCCAAGTCATAGGTTTGGCCTTCTTGATTTTGGGTGGTCTGAACTTGGGCTTTGATTTTGTTTTCGAGCTCGGTGAGCTTGGCTTGGATGGCGTCGACTTTCTCTTTAGAATTCGCCATGGCTTCTTCGTAGCGGCGTTTATCATCCTCGGAGGCAATCAATGGACGCTCGACATGTGGACCATTTCCATTGGGAGTGATATTTCGGAAGAAAGCCAGCATCCCGTAATAGTCGGTCATCGGAATGGGATCAATCTTGTGGTCGTGACAACGACTGCAATTCATAGTAAGCCCTAGAATGCCTTGGCCGACCGTGGTGATGATGTCGTCATAGCCATCGTATTGAGCCAACTCGCGATCAGCGGGCTCGTCATCCCAAATTCCCATCCGATAAAAACCTGTCGCAACCAACGAGTCCTTGGTGATTTGTGGTAACTCATCACCGGCGAGTTGTTCAAGCAGGAAACGATCGTAGGGCTTACCTTCATTGAATGAGCGGATGACATAGTCGCGATAGCGATAAGCATTGGGCTTGCGTCCGTCACGTTCAAAGCTGTTGGTTTCAGCGTATCGCACAACATCGAGCCAATGTCGTGCCCATTTTTCACCGTATCGTTCTGATGCAAGTAGTTTATCGACTTGCTTTTCGTAAGCAGCATTTGGATTTGCTGCATATTCCTTGAGGTATTCGTCAACTTCTTGTGGTGAAGGTGGAAGGCCAATTAGGTCATAATACAAGCGTCGGAGTAGATGAGCTGCTTCTGCACGAGACGTGCGTGACAGGCTAACTTGTTGTAACTTGGAATCGACGAAACGATCGATTGGATTCGCGGATGGAACCGCTTTGGATTCCGGTCCAAAATTTACAGCCTCAGGAACTGCTGGGCGAGTAACGGGTTCAAACGCCCAATGGTTTTCGAATTTTCCACCCTCTTCAATCCAGCGTCGGAGAAGAGTTTGCTCAGCTTCTGTCAGCGGCTTTCCTTCAGGGGGCATACGCACCCCTTCTTCGGTCGAGCCAATTCGCTTGATGATCTCGCTTTCTGCGGGGTTGCCTGCGACGACAGCTTGGGCTCCTGAATCCAAGGTGGCCGATAGACCTTCAGCAGAATTCAGGCGGAGGCCTCCTTCAGCTTTGTCTGGGCCATGGCACGCAAAACAGCGGCGGGCTAGCAGTGGTTGGATCTCGCGCGAGAAATGTACGGTTTTCGCGTTTTGAGCAAAACCTTGTTCTGCGGTCCAAGTATTGGCCGCAAAAAAAATACATAGAACAGCGAGCGTGGATACACAGATACTCTTCATGAAATCTCTCGGTGTAATGGCACAAATCATTTTGCGCCGCTTTCCAAAGTTTGTTGTGGCAAGGGAGCGATCGACATGGGTGGGTATAGGAATCGTCTGGTAGGTTGATTTCAACCCTCACAACCCTGCGGGACGTCGATTTCGCGAATTGAATTTCGCAAATCGAGCATCGCGAATTGGGGTTCGCGAATTACAATTCCTATTTTATTCGGACGTTCTCGAACCAACCGAAGCCAATCGGACGGTTCGCTAAGGAGTCGGGAAGTTAAAACTGTTCCGGGCGGGATTATTCCCATTTTGACAGGTTTTCGGCAAAAAGCCATCGTCTCACCCGACAAGACCCTATCCAAAAACGACATTTGCAGAGCTATTATAGAGGGCGAACTCCCCTGATGGGCAGCGTTAGATGACGGTAATCGATAGAAAAGAACTCGTAGAAACCGATATTCGCGGCGAGAAATGCGAAACTTGGGCCATTCGAGCCGACGGCTCGGACCAGCGGGCTTGGCTGTCCATTTCGCCAATCTGCGAACAATTGTCGCAGTACCATATTTCGCATGCAGGCGTCGCTTCTATGCCTGCGCCGTTTCGAATCGTGCGAACCAACTTGGCGGGGAGTTATTTTCTCGCAAGTTTGGCAGGTGAAGGGCGAGTGCTGGTGGATGGTAAGTGGGTGCATTCGCGACCTGGTCACGCCTTTCTTTTGCCCCCCAAAACAATGCATGCCTTCTACACACCTGCTGGCAAACGCTGGGAGTTTTGTTGGGTTCGCTACCAAGAAGCCGTCGGGCAAGTTCCCATTGCTCGAGCGAACTCCCCTGTCGTCGCCCGCTTCGACGGTCGAGCACTTGAGCATGCCATCCGTGGACTTTATCAAGAGTCGTTGGCATTTGATGTTGCCCCGTACCAAGATCATTGGATTCGCATCATTCATAACTACGTACTCCGTTTCGCAGCACCCGTTGGAGTTGATGCTAGACTTTGGCGAACCTGGGAAAAGGTCGCGAGCCAATTGGATTATTCATGGACTATCGCCGAACTTGCTAAAGAGTCTTTCTTGAGCGAAAAACAATTCCAGCGATTATGTCGCATGGAACTGGGGCGGTCGCCTCAACAGCAATTGATGTGGCTACGGATGCGAAGAGCGGCGGAGTTGTTGGCCGAAGGGGATCGCAAAATCAATTCCATTGCCAACGCGGTTGGCTACCAAAACCCATTTGTGTTTTCTTCCACCTTCAAGAGAATGATGGGCTGGTCACCATCAGAATATGCCAAGATGAAAGCCAATAAGTAATCTGAGCATTTTGCGCTTCGGCCGTTTACTTCTTAACCTTGAAACCTAAGTCAGACAGCAGCTTTTGAACTTTGGCAACATGATCGCCTTGCAGCTCTAGCAGATTTTCTTCAGGCTTAACCGTTCCCCCTGCTCCACAGGAACCTTGCAGTTTTTTGAAGAGTACGTTGAGATCAGTGGCTTGGTGAGTCAGCCCCTCGACAACGGTAGCAACTCGCCCTCCTTTGCGTTTTTGAATCACCACGCGGCAGGCTTGTTTCTCAGGTGGCAGTCGCTGACTTTCCAGCTTCTTCTTCGCTTCCCAATCTTGTTTGACTTGCCAAGAGCATTTGCACTCCGCAGTCAGTTCGTTGCAAATCTCGCAACGTGGTGGGACATCGAAAACCGTACCAGCAAACAGCCTATTCATGGTCGAAGTATGTTTCCTTGCCAACGTTAGAGTTGCTTGTACCAAGCATCTATGCGTTCATTTTTCATCAATGGAATCAAATCGGGATCACGGCTGATGGCTTCGAGAATCCTTCGAGGTTCTTTCTCTGTTTTCTCAATGTGATCAATGGCCGTCTTAGTAAGTACAATCGCTTGCTGCTTATCCTCGTCGGAGCCACGTTCCAGTTTGACCGCTAATTGAACCATGCCACAAAGTAAGTTGTAGCGCATGGAGGAATTGAGCGACTCATCTTGCCATAACCGCTCTAAATCCTGATGTAGCTGTTCAAGATTCTTGCCAATCTTGATTTCAATGACCAACTGAAGCACCTTGAGGAATTTCAATTCGTCAGGGCGATTTGCCTTTTCCACCAAGGTGATGAGCGTATTGCAGGTTTCCAAGGCTTCCGTGTAACGCTGTTGTTGGTATTGCAGTTCGAACAAGTTATACAAGTGCTTTAGGTTATCAATGCTCTTGCCGCGCACCTCGACAATGTTGTGGGCAATCTCTAACGCATCGGCGGAGTAGCCATTGATTTTTAACCGATCAAGGGTCTCATTAGCTAAACTCTGCCACGCTTCCATATCAAAGTCGCTCTTTTGGCGAAGGACGGAAAGCATTGTCTTTCTGGCGGATATCGCGACATCGCCTCTCAGAATCCAATCATCGCTCGCGTCATTGGAGACAATGAGTTCAGTAACACCCGTGCGGGTTTCCACTTGGTGCTTGAACGTGATTCGAACCACTCGTGACTTAACGACTGGAAACTGAACTATATTTGGAACGTTCGAAGTGGGCTTATTAGGGCTAAGACTCGGCGACTCGATATCGACATACGAATCACCGGCCAAATACGAAATTCGATACGATTGTGGGGGAGTTACACCGCCATCTTCGTAGAAGTAAATAGCGAGCTTGGAAAAGGACTTTTCTTCCCCAAAATCAATCTCAATCCAATCTTCTGTATTGGGCGATTGATAGGCCGTCCAACGATTGGCTTCCATGAGGCGGAAGTCAACCGAGTTGTCATGCAATGTGTGTATTTTGTCGTAGGCAGAAATGAACGAGCAATTGGCTTTCGGGAACTCCGCACCAGTCACCTTCGCAGCTAGATTGGTGGGGCACCAATCCATGCCATATACGGTTTGGCCTGCCAGTTGTCGTTCATTGATATAGTAGTCACCACGCACACGATTCTTGAGGTATTGAGTGACTTCATGATCTTCGCCGTAGAGCACTGTGCAAGTAGCCAACACTTCGTTGAGCGAGCCAATGTTTCCATTGTTTTCGCCGAGCATATTATTGCAGTTAGCCATATCACACAACGCTTCAAGTGTGAGAATGTTATGTAGTCCGAGGATACTCCGTCGCGTTTCAAATACAGACTGGAATTGATTCCGGGCTTCGCGGATTTTACCCAGTTCAAGATAGATCTTCCCAAGTCTTGTTTTGGCTACGAGAGTGTCTGGGTTATCGATACCATGTTTCAATTCGTATTTCTGAGCGATCTGGATCGCCATCTCCAGTGCGGAGTTCAATTGCTTGCGTTTCAAGTAGTTTTCGCACAAGTTGCCGTAGCATCGCAAGGTAAGTTGATGATCCTTACCAAGGTTCTTTTCGTAAGCGGCCAAAAGTTCTTGTTCGAGTGGAATGGCTTTTTCGTGCCAAGAGAGTGTCGAGTAACAATGCGAAAGCGATTCCGCTAATTGACAATAAAGTAGATCAAAATGATCTTGGGAATTGGCTTCAGTGGACTGTTTGCGTATCGCAATGGCCTTTTGATATAGATCAATAGCGCTGGCATGCATCAGCAATAGCTCATAGTCGAGTGCCAGATTTTGCATGCTTAACAATGTGTCGGGATGCTTTTCACCGAGGATCTCTTTGCGATTCTCATAAACTTGTGTGTCGACGTCGCGGGCATGATAGTTTTGTTTTGCCTGACGTAATTCTTGAGCATAGTTGCTCATCGCGGCAAGTGTCAGCGGGTTGCGATTCGTTAACCACTTCACAGCTGAATCCATCGTCTGCTTGGCAAAGTCGAGACGAGATTGTTGTGGGCGGAAGCCGCGACATTCTAGTAATTGGTTGCGACAATCGATGATTCGTTGCGAATGGAGTGTCGGCTCATTTTCAATCTCCGCTAATATTTTTTCGAGCAAGTCTCGCGCCGAGTGCTCATCCCCCATGTGATTCATGGCGTGCGCAATCTTGATCAGCATGTCAAGTTGCAGAAGGTTCGAAGAATCGTCTGTAAAACTTGCTTGGAGTTGCTCGGCTGCATTTTTTAAGCGTTCTGATAACTGGGCACGGAGGTCAATTACACCATCGGAGTTGTACGGGTCGATATCGGAAATGATCGAGGAAAGTAGGGCGTTCACTTGTTGCAGTTGTGTCGACTGGGCAGTGGCGTTCTCGCGGGCTTTGTCGGCGAGATTGCGCAAATGCTGTTGGTTCTGCCAGAGAGAGTAAATAAATCCCGAGACCGTCAAAGTTAGAAGGCACACGGTGATTGCAGTTGCCAGAAGCAGTCGCAATCGAGCTGCTGCCTGTTTGGTCAAATTGAGTTCTCGAGCGATCTGGCTTTGACGCAATTCGTTGAGTTTCTTCTGCTCAAGCTCCGATTTATCGAGGAACTCGATGGCGACCGAAAAGTCTCCCCCGTATCTTTCGGCCCACAATGGACCTAGTCCGAGCGATTTCCAAGCAAGTCCCGTTTCCAGATCTGGCGTTCGCCACAGCGCCGCGCGATCTTGTTTCCAGAGCTTAGCAGTCTCAAGCATACGCCGATAGGTTTGACCCGCCTGATACTCGGCATCAACCCATTCACGCAATCGCTTCCATTGCCGGATTAAACTCTCGTGCGAAATGTCAATGATCGTATTCGATGACAATAGGCCAGGGGAAGCAGGAATAAGAAAGTTGCAATCATCCGATCGGAATTGACTGATGACATCCGAAATATCCCGCCGCCAGTCCATAGGAGAAATGTCAGACGCTGGAGTAAGGTGAGCGGGGTGATTGCTCGATATAACTTCAACAAGTCGTTCAAAGCGAACGGGACGACGTGAGTCTCGACTTCCAGGAACTCTTTCGGTTAAGGACTGGAAAAGACTGGTGGCAATATACTGCTTAAAAGGTGGTAGACGACAAAAGATCTCGTCAGCATGCTTGGATAATGCGTCTTCTAAGCCACCTAAGCGATTATAGGCTTCCAAGGTAAAGGATTTCGATTCGTTTGGCTGAGTTAACTGCTCACGCCACATGCGGAGCAGAATGTGTTGCATCAAGGGGAGTTGATCACGATCGCTTCCCATATCGTTGAGCAACTGAGTGACCAAGCGATCTTCAATGCTGATTCCAAACGCTGTTGCCGGGCCGACAATTGCTTCGCGACATTGCTGTCGCGTTAAGCGTGGAACGAGATATTGTCCTCGATTCAATGCTTCGGGCAAACCATTAAACAAGGCGCATTCACCGACAAAGTCGCTGCGCATCGTGAGCGCGATGAAAACTTTTTGTTCGGTCTGCTGAGCTGCGTTTAACAAGAGATCGACAAACTCGATTGATTGATTGACGTCACCATGACGGTGATAACGGAACAGCTCTTCGAATTGATCAACGACAATCAATAAATTGGATTGGTTCGAGAGGTATCCTTGACGCAAAATTTCTTCTATACCATCGGGGCCGCGCCGCAGAACGGCCGTCATCAGATCCAGTGAGTTGGAGTAGCGACTCCAAACCTGGCCAGTGTGAGGTGTTGAGAGCAACGCTTTGGCCAAATTCACGATCGGGTCATTTCCAGGACGCATCGCGATGGTGACCCATTTCGGTCCAACACGCGACATCAGCCCCGCTTCGAGCGACGGAATGAGACCGGCATGAACAAGCGAGGATTTGCCACTCCCCGAACTGCCAACGATTGCCACCAATCGCGTCGTTTCTAGTTTCTCCAAGAGCTCAGCGATCTGATCTTGCCTGCCGAAAAAGATATCCCCTTCTGTCCGTGTGAATGGCCGGAGACCCGGATAGGGATGTGGGCTAAAACCTGACAATGTTGACGTTGTAGTTGGATCTATCATGAGAGTGCGGAGTTCTCCCTGGATAGATTGAGCTTTTCCAAAAATCTGCGGAGATATGCGGTCTCAAATCCTGCATGGCAATTGATGATGTCCAAGTTCGGCAGCATCATTCCCAGGGGTTGTTTGGTACCACTTGGGCCCTCTAAGACAGCCAATGCTCTCAGGGGACGTGTTCGGCGTTGCATGATACGGCGGTAGATTCGAAGTTGTTCTCGCGCCCATTGAATGGGACTCGAGTTGTAGGCAATAAGCAATCCGTCACAATCGATCAGGTTGGCCTCCAGATCACGCAATGTATCTTCAGGTCGCCCTTCCGGAAGAGGCAAGGCCAAGGCTAGACCATGATCCGCAAGATAGGCACAGAGAGGTTGAGCCATTTCGAGATCGGCCGAATTCACGTTGATAAACACCAAGGGAATGTTGCCAGCAATTGGTGGACTCTTGGCTCGTTTTTTCCCGTGAGCGATAGTGAGTAAGCGTTCCTGAATCGAACGATGAAATTCGGGCAATGCACTACCTTGAACATGTGATCCGAGCAGCAATTCTCGATAAGCAGCATTGGCCACTTTTTCGACAGGAAAAACGCGGTCTCGCCACTGGAGAATGGGGCAGCCTGCTTCCGTTGCAATTTCAAATTGCTGCTGGGTCGCACTTAGTTTCCCATTCAATGAAGCGGCATCTAATTGTGAGCCGAGCAACTGAATAAACAAATCCGAACGCGACAATTGTTCTCTAAGGCTAGCGGCATAGTCTTGACTCTGGGGAGATTGCCAAGCAAACGGTAAAATCTCGCATCCCAGTTGGTCGAGAAAACGGCGCACGCGTTCACGCGTGGCTTGGAGATCGTTCGGGACATCAGCCAAGTAGACGACAAGGTCATGAAAGATCTGCGATTTGCTTCCTGGCTCCGCGATGGAAACTTGCTGAGGATTCTGCTGCGTATGTTGTACAAGGCGAGAATAGATTTGACGCGCTAAATCGTCTAGCTTGGCATAATAATATTGGCGAGCAGGATGGGCGGTATCTCCCTCAAGTCTTGTCACACCCAATTCGCTCGACTCGGTCCAAAATCGATGGGGCAATCGTGAAAGGAGTGGGCTGAAGTCCGCGTGATTGAGAGGTCGATCAGGCTCGACCACAATTACGTCATCAATTCTATGTCGGCACTCGTCTCGGAGTTTCTTGGCCTCAGGTCGATTCCAGACAACATTGCGGAAACCAGGCGAGTCTACCAAAAGAATGACAGAACTGTTGATGAAGCGCGGGCGTTGAGACACATGCAGTTCGTGAATCGGATCATGCGATATTGCGAACGAGATCTCATCGGTCCTGCCATGAAGTTGACATAGTCGCCATGCGAGGTCATCGATCAAACGCAAAACCCAGCCTCGCGATTCACCCTGTGCAGGTTGATCATCTAGAGGTGCATAGCTAATGAATACGTCATACTTGAAGCCTTGGGTAATCGTGGCTCGACTCTGCTGTTGAATCAGCAGACTATCAAACTGTTTTCGAAGAATGGGAAGCTTTTCCAAGGCGGACGCCAAGTCACTCATCGACTGAAAACGGTCTTCCTGGTTCTTCGCCAAACACTTAAAGCAAATTCGTTCTAACTCTGCCGGGATTTCTGGTGAAATCTCGCGCAAGGGAGTTGGAGAATGATGTTGGATTTGGCTCAACAATCGAATGCCCGTTTCTTCGAACGGCAGACGATTCGAAAGAAGTCGATACAAAACCACGCCTAAGCTAAAGATATCGCTGCGAGGTCCAATGTCATCGTATTCCCGCCGAGCTTGCTCAGGCGACATATATGCAGGTGTACCTAAGATTGGATCGGTGTCGCTAACTTCAGCACCAATCGGATCACAGGCCAAGCCAAAATCGATAACCACCGGGTTACCGCGTTGATCCAGCATGATGTTACCAGGTTTGATATCTCGATGAACGACTCCCGCCATGTGCGCTTCATGCATAGCAATGGCTATTGTGCGTACAATCTCAACGACCCGTTGAATGGTAAACGTTCTTCCTTCCATGGCTTGGGAAAGAGTCTCACCTTTGACCAAGGCCATCGTGAGATAATGTGTTCCATTGACGTTTCCAACATCGAACACTTGGCAAATATTGGGATGGCTTAATGTAGCCATCGCTTGAGCTTCGCGACGAAACCGCTCTACGAGCTCGGGCGATGATTTCAAGCAGATGTGTGGGATCTTCAAAGCTACATTTCGAGCCAAGCTGGTATCGAAAGCTCGATAGACGCTCCCCATTCCACCACCACCCAATTTTTCGACAATTTGGTAGCGGCCGAACTGTTCGTTGGGCGCAAATACACGGATAGAGACAGTGACCGGAATTCCGGTGCCATCATCATACGGCAATCTTCGAGCTGTATCTGCTGAAGCCATAAGAGGATGACGCGCCTTCCAACTGCAAGTTTTGAATCGCTTCCGTGCTGATTCCCTACACCGGGTTCTATTATTCACGGATGGCTATTTCGTCGCAATGGAAATCAGCGTTTCGGCTTCGTCTATTTCTCAGTGGAGGAGAGTCATTGGGGGGTAGCTCTTTAGGGCAGCGTTATTGGGTTGGTACTTGTGTGTCCAAGTTAGGGATCTAAAATCATAAATCCCTGAAGAA
>JAFLCP010000169.1 GCA_017303505.1 Planctomycetota bacterium
CCGACATGCCGCCGCCGCGTCCGCCGCCCATGGGGATGTTGATACGGCGGCCACCCATGCCGCCTCCCATGCCGCCCATACCACCCATGCCGCCGCCCATTCCTCCCATGCCGCCCATGCCGCCACCCATACCGCCCATGCCCATGCCACCCATACCGCCGAACTGGGCTAGAACAGGAACGCCACCGAATGCGTCAGGCAAGCGGATATCCAAAGGCTTGTCGGTCTTGTTATTGATGACAATTGTCGCTTGAGTTGCATCCTTAGGGAGGAATCGCACTTCGATTTTGCCGTTTTCCATCCCTTCGAAGAGATCGATAGACTCGGCTGGTACTTCCTTTTTATCTTTGGAAGATTCTTTCTTCGTTTTTTCCTCTGCCATGACAGTAGCAGTGGTACCGAGGCACCACAACATGCAGAGAGTCGTACCGAAACGCAACAATCGTGTAGACATTCTGAACACCCTTGATTTTCACTACCGCTCTTTTTGAAATCGGACCCCAAGTTCCCAACCGTAGAAAACCTGGCGAAAAGTAGTGGCAATAATGACTGATAATTCTGAATAGGAAGTCGATGAATTTGAGGGAAAAAAGCGAACAAAACTCGGAAAACCGTGCGATTTTCGGGGAAAAAGCCGCTTTTAGGTGGCACAAAAATTCAACAACTTCCTTCCAGAATAGTCATATTTGCCGCAAACTCCAAATAGTTTTTCGAAATCCTTTGCCGAGATTTCCCGAAAAACGGTACACCTATACAGTCCAATAAAACCGGCGGTGTAGGTTACACGGGCCGTATGGTGCCATTGGGATTTTTGTTTCTATTGCAATTCACATGCCAAACGGTCACTAGTTGCAATCAAATGGAGTTTTGGTAACCTCACACGCAAGTCGTGTCTCTCGGCAAAATGCTGCTCGCGCTAATGATGTTGGCGAGCATGGTCAAAACTTACCTAACGGTCTCCTGAGACCTAATAGTCCTCTTAAGAAAAGGTGTCTTTCTATGTCGCTGTATGTAGGTGAATCGCTGGTTGGTGATGGAAACGAAATTGCTCATATCGACCTCATGATCGGCGATAAGGCTGGCCCAGTGGGCGTGGCTTTTGCCAACGCATTGGCGAACCAAAGCAGCGGTCACACCAACCTGTTGGCAGTTATTACTCCAAACGTTGCCGTGAAACCATCGACCGTCATGATCACCAAGGTAACCATGAAAGGTTCCAAGCAAGTGATCCAGATGTTCGGCCCTGCTCAAACCGCAGTGGCTAAGGCTGTTGCCGACTCGGTAGCTGCTGGCGTTATTCCAAAGGATCAGGCAGAAAACCTAGTGATTGTTTGCGGCGTGTTCATTCACCCAGCCGCTGAAGACAATGCCAAGATTTACAAGTACAACTATGAAGCCACCAAGGCAGCTATTGCCAACGCAATGCAAGGCAAGCCATCTGCGGACGAAATGATCGCCCAGAAGGATGCAGCTCATCCATTCAAGGGCTTCTAGTTCGTAAGCTGCGATTGGATACTCCAACCGCTCTTTGAAAAACGATAAGGCTCGGCGATTCCCTAGATGGACCGCCGAGCCTTTTCCATTGATTGACGATCTAGTGTCCGACATCTTTAGGCACGTCCGACTATTTTAAGAACGAACCTCGATTCCCGAATTTGCGAGCCAATCCATGAGCCAAACCGTTACGACTTCGACCAAGAAGAAGATTCTTGTCCAACTCGACTGCGATGTTTTGCCGAGCACTTTTGATGCAGTGGTGGCCATCGACTCGGGCGTCGAGCATTTGTTGCAATACGGATCGATTCACGCGGAGAATGTAACCGGGTTGGTGCACGGTTGCATGTTCACGCGCGGCGTCGATGACCTGAAGCAAACGGCCATTTTTGTAGGGGGCTCGAATGTGGCTGCGACCGAAGCCATTGCAGCCCGTATTCGCAAGACTTTCTTTGGCCCAATGCGGGTTTCTGTGATGGTCGATGGCAACGGTTCCAATACGACAGCAGGAGCAGCTGTAGTAACGGTCCATCGTCATTTGGATCTCAGCCAAAGCACCGTTGCCGTTTTGGCGGCAACGGGACCAGTCGGCACAATCGCATCCAAACTGCTGGCTCGAAATGCCAAAGAAGTCCGGCTATTCTCTCGGGACAAATCCAAAGCCGAACAGGTTGCAGCGACGCTTGCTGCAGCGCCCTCCGGCACATCGCTGTCGGCTCGATTAACGTGCCATTCATCGGCTCAGACCGAGTCATTCATGGAAGGATTGCAAGGTTGTCATGCCATCATTGCTTGTGGGGCTGCCGGCGTTCAGCTGCTAGCAATCAACCAATGGAAGGAATTGGCGGACCTAAAACTGTTGATCGATCTGAATGCTGTTCCTCCAGCCGGACTCGAAGGCGTTGAGGCTTTTGATAATGGGAAAGTTCGCGAAGGAAAACTTTGCTTCGGTCCTATCGGTGTAGGTGGCCTAAAAATGAAGATGCACAAAGCGGCCATTCGAACTTTGTTTGAATCCAATTCAGCGTTTCTCGATAGCTTCGAAATTTTCGATATCGGTTTGAAACTTAACTGATATACGTCTGATCTTGAAGCCGTTGATCTTGACGCAGCGCGACTGAATTGTGTAACTCTCCGCGAACGCTCTTTCCGACACGAAAAGGTGGAGGTTGTATAGCGTTTTGAGACGAACACTTTTCGAATCGCGAGCACGCAATGTTGAATCGGTCGGTATGGATAGTTTGGAGCGTATTATTGCTTGGATCGGGCAGTCATTGCCTGGGCCAGCAAATTCGCTTTCCATCCACGACTGTTCCGATGAGCGATCTGACGCAGACTCAGAACATTAATGGGCAGCCAATATCGGGCACCCGTCCCATTTCGCCTACGGCAGTCTCTCCACTTCCGCCGGGTGCAACAGCACCAGTAAATGTTCCGCAGGGCATGGCTCCAGCGAGCAATGCACCCGTTGGTTCTGTTCCCATGGGGACAGCTCCCACGACCTTCGGCGCACCGAATACCTTTGGCGCACCGGCCGCAGCCGGAACTCCAGCTCCGTACGGTAGTCCCTATCCAGGCGCCACGGCCCCATTTGATCCGTATGGCGGAGCAAATGCCGCTTACAATCCGGGCAACCAACAGACGTTAGCCTCTTGGCTTGGGATGCAAAACAGCTCCTTAGCAGGTTGGTTCGGAGGGAGTCCTACGCCAACAAATCCTTATGGTGCCCCTAATCCCTACGGAGCAGCAACGCCCTATGGGACCGCTGCGCCCTATGCGACCGCAAATCCGTATGGAACTCAGATGGTCAACGGCGTTCCTGTTCCCAACGTTCCCAATATGTATGGCAACCCCAACATGGTTCCAATTCAGAACGGAATGCCTCCACAGGGCGTTTATCCCAACGCCCCTTATGGTTCGACACAGTACCCATCAAGCATTTATCCACAAGCTGGACCCGGCTCCAGCACTTATCCCCCGGCGATGTATCCGAACTCCAGCCCCCAAGCCTTGTTCCCAACGGGTTGGCCGAGCGATAACTCTACACTGCAAAGTGTGCAACGGTTTTGCTTAGGGCCTCGCTTTCGACAAACCTGGGTGACGCGCGAAGGTTCGCCTGCAAGTTTGGGAATCAACGACACCGATGTTTCGCTTGCCTTTCAAGTCCCTAACTTTTTCCATTCAGGGCAGCCGCTTTACATCCTTCCATCCTTTGGGCTTCATTTATGGGATGGCCCGAACGCCAACACCAATGCCGACTTACCCGCACAAGCGTATTCGGCCTATGGCGATTTGGGTTGGGAATCGGATCCCAATCAGATTATTGGTGCCGACTTAGGATTGAGAATTGGCGTCTTTACAGATTTCAACACGATGAACACCGACAGCATTCGCTATATGGGGAAGGCGTTGGCGAAAATTCGCATCACTCCAACGATGCTGTTTCGTTTAGGGGTTATTTATGCCGACAGAAATCAAGTCAAGATTCTGCCAGCAGGTGGATTGCTATGGCAACCCAATCCCAATGTTCGTTGGGACATTTTCTTCCCGGAACCTAAGCTATCGAGTTATTTGACAACGATTGGCAAAACCGATTGGTGGTGGTACATCAATGGTTACTATGGTGGTGGTTCATGGACCATTCAACGTGACGATGGCACCAGTGACCGCATCGACATTGACGACATCCGCGTTATGGCTGGCTTTGAATGGGGCCAAAACGAATTGCTGCGAACTGGACGGCGGATTGGTTTTGTTGAAGCAGGATACGTTTTCAATCGTAAAATCACTTACGTCGTCACGCCCTCAGATAGTCTCGACCTTGAAGATGGCTGGGTGATTCGAGCCGGATTGGCTTACTAACCATCGCGTCTGGCGTTACTCCTTCGTGTGTCCGTTCATTGATTCGTGAAGTTGCGAAGCACAGCATCGAAGCAGCGCTCCCTTCGCCCCGTTTCGTAAATCCCATCACGAACTAGCAATCGCTAGGCATGGCGTTACACATGCGGGAGTCTTTGAGCCTTATGCCCCGCATTGCATGAGATGACGCATGTTCTCGTGACATCATCCAAAGCCTATAGATTCTCTCCATTCTTTGTGCTGAAATATCAGGAATCAGGAGAAGGTTCTACATGGCATTACCTATTGATTTATGGCTTATCCATCCAGAAGAAGAAATGTGCGATGCGTTTCGTCAACGTTTTTCTGGATTGCCGCGTGTTACGGTGATGAGGACTCGATATGAAGAATTACCCGCGCATGATTGCTTTGTGACTGCGGGGAATGCGTTTGGGATTATGACAGCCGGAATCGATGCAGCGGTCATTCATGTTCATGGCGAAGAACTGATGCGGCGGATTCAGTTTCGCATCATGGACGAGTACTTGGGTGAACAACCAATTGGGACATCATTTATTGAATCCACTGGGAATCCAAGTTATCCGTATCTCGCTCATTCGCCGACCATGCGAGTTCCCGGTTCGATTGTTGGGACAGACAAAGTCTATGCGGCAACATGGGCTTCTTTACTGGCAGTGTATCGGTTTAAAGCGACGGGCAAGGGGAAGATCAATACGGTAGTGTTTCCAGCTATGGGAGCTGGTTTTGGGGGAGTACCTTTTTCGGAAGTAGCGAGGCAAATGGCGGTTGCCTATCGTCACTATCTCGATCCGCCGCATCGCATGGATTGGGACATGGTCGCCAATCGCCAACGTGCGATTCATTACGATGGGGGCAAGCAAGTGAGCCGCTAATTGCCCCGACGAATTTGCTGGCAATTCAGATTTTGCTCCCTTTGATATCAAGACGTTTGCCGTTATCGATGCCCGCATAATGTAAAGCGTCCCGCATGGGAAACGAGCCTAATGGCGGACGCCCCGCATGCCAGATGTCAGAATGCAAAACATCTCCATGAGATCGGCACCTTGGAAACGGCACTGCACGAGATGAGGCCGATGGTAGACCACGCTGCTTGATGTAACACCGTCACATACGGAGTAGCGAAGACAATGCGCATGCAAACAAAATGCAATGCAAAAGCCTCGCCGCCAAAAACCGCACTTTCAAAGAATCTCCATCCAAGGGGACCTACCTGCCCAGAGCCGAACAACAGTATTCACGTTTCTAATGCAATCCGATAGATAGCATTGCCGCGCCAGCCCCTCCCACATGGTGCCTGGCACCATGTTTTTCTCGCCCCGCGACCGATTCGCCGCAAAAACCACCATTTCGAGCGACCAAACCACCTCCCACGATCGCGCACAAGGTGCCAGGCACCTTGTGGTCGACCGTGGGAAATGCATGCAATCGATATTTGCGGTGATGCTTGGATTTGATTTTTTAATAGTGCGGCCAGATGCGTGGGGCTATTTTCCCAATGCTTGCATGGCGTTCGAGCGCCCCAAAAATGCTGTTGCCGCCACGGAATGAAGCCATGCGCAAACGCTAGCGTTTGGCTACGACTGCGAATATTAGCGTTCTACTCACGCTAGCATCCCGCCAAAATAGGCGAATGCTTGCTTTTAATCGCGCACCCCAAATCGGGCGAGGAAGTGATAATTCACTCGGCTGAAATTACGTGTGAGTCCAAAACCTCAAAGATCGAATGGCACACATCATTCGTAGCGACCACCCATACATTCCATGCACTCTGGCCAGTCGCGAGCGGGGGAGGTCTATCAACCCATCCCCTTTCTATTCGCCAAATGGAAAGTGCATCGCGTTCTTTGGACTTGCGCACGGCCCCTCATCGCAGACCGAAAATAGGTTGCAATGCTTACGCATAGGAGCCGCGAATATGAAATCGCAACGAGTTCCAATAAAAAAATGCAGTCCCGTGGTTGGGACTGCATTTCAAAATTGATCGATTTTTGCTTCGCAATTTTAGTTGCTGTGCAGGGTCTTGCTTGCCCCACTGGTGAAGCAGAGCAAGGAGCGGCTTAGGCCTTCAAACCCCAGCGTTCGATGAGGATATTGGCACCTGGCGTCAACTTACGGAGCTTTTCGATAATCACTGGTTTGTCGGCCTTTGTTGCCTTAGCAGCCTTCTTTTCCAAGATCGCCAGTTTCTTGGCACGATGACGTCGTCGTCGCAACTCACGATCGCGTTCCACGCCTGCCATAATCAATCCACCTTTACGTTATCAACAATGAGTTTAGGGTAATCGGAATGCCGGAAGCCAAAAAACTAACCCGACAATCGGTTTAGGTCAACGGTATCCTGCTAAAAGTCGGCCTGAACCGGGTGTCGATCCGCGTGAATTCCCAAGAGATCTCCGATTTTTTGTTTCCAAACCGCAGAAAAAGAGAGTCGCGCCGAATTACACCCCCTTAAATAAGGAACAATTTGGACTGGACGGCCCGGTGAGAGGAAGAGGAAAGATTCCGATAACGCAGGTTCACCATGATTCCGTGTGGAAGCGATTTCCGCCGTGTCGAATTATGTTAACTTCTATAGGGCTGGACCAATTTGAGCGTTTAAACGCAATCTGATTTTTGGCAATCCTGCTGTGCCGGACTGGTTTTCATCAGGCGAAAAGGACCGATATTTAGGATTCACATGACCTTGCAAACGACCGCTATCGTGCTTGCCGCGGGCAAAGGGACCCGCATGAAGTCGCCCTTACCTAAAGTCCTTTATCCTGTACTCGGTCGCCCCATGATTCATTGGGTTATCGATGCGTTGGAAAAGATCGGGGTAACTCGCAAAATCTTGGTCATCGGCTATGAAGCCGATATGGTGAAAGCGGAACTTGCTAACCGAAAGGGTATCGAATTCGCTTTGCAAGAGCAACAACTTGGTACCGGTCATGCCGTTCAAATGGCTGCTCCGTTACTATCTGCTGCCGACCAATCTGTCATTGTATTGGCAGGCGATTCGCCTTTGGTGCAAGCCTCATCGCTGCAGCGTCTGCTGTCGCATTTCGAATCGGGTCAATTTGATTGTCTGCTTGGCACGCTTCACAAAGCCAACCCTTTTGGATTGGGACGAATCGTGCGTGACAGCGCGGGGAGTTTCTCGAAAATCGTGGAACAAAAGGATGCCACGGAAGAAGAGAAACAAATTACTGAAGTCAACATGAGTACGTATGCGTTTCGAACAGAAGCTTTGCTTTGGGCGCTCCTACGCCTATCGAATCAAAATGCACAAGGGGAGTTTTACCTAACCGACTGCCCCGCTATTCTTCGCAATGCGGGAAATCGAGTCGAAGCAACTGCCGTTCTTGAGCCATGTGAATCGCTCAGCATTAACACTCAAGAAGAAGCGCTGTTGGTCGAAGCGAAGATGAAAGAAATGGGGTACCCATGCGCGAGCTAAAGATATTCAGTGGTCGAGCCAATCCACAATTGGCGCGGGACATCTGCGGGTTCTTGCATTTGAACCTGGGATCGATCTCCTTAGGAAAATTTCCGGACGGTGAGAATTTCTGCAAGATCGATGACGACGTGCGCGGTCGCGATGTCTTCTTGATCCAGCCTACCTGCCCGCCGGTGAACGACAACCTCATGGAGCTGTTGATCATGATCGACAGCTGTAAGCGAGCCAGCGCTGCAAAGATTACCGCCGTAATCCCGTACTTCGGCTATGCTCGCCAGGATCGCAAAGATGAAGGCCGCGTTCCCATTACCGCCAAGCTGGTCGCCAATTTGATCACGCGAGCCGGGGCCGATCGCGTTTTGACCATGGACCTTCACGCCCCGCAAATCCAGGGCTTTTTCGACGTTCCCGTAGATCACCTTTACGCAGCCCCCGTGCTCAACGGCTACTTCCAAAGCAAGAACTACAACCCTGATGATTTGGTTGTTGTCAGCCCCGATGAAGGTAGCATCAAACGAGCCTTGGGACATTCGAAACGTCTAGGTGGAAGGTTAGCGATTGTCGACAAGCGACGCGAGAACGCTCTTGTCACCAAACAAACCAACATCATCGGTGGACCAGTCGAAAATAAGATCTGCCTGATGTTTGATGACATGATCAGCACCGCAGGCTCGATCTGTGGAGCAGCCCAACTAGTCCACGAAGCGGGCGCCAAAGAGATTCACATCGCTTGCACGCACGGCGTTTTGTGCGGCGATGCCATTGAGAAACTGCGCAATTGCCCTGTCGATAGCGTTGGCATCACCAATACTCTGCCGTTGCCGGAAGAAAAGAAGCTCGACAAAATTCATGTGATGTCCGTTGCCCCATTATTGGCCGAGGCCATTCGCCGTATCCATCATCACAAGTCGATTAGCGATATGTTTCGGGCACCAGGCAACTGACGATCGCTGTCAACAAACTTCCACGGTTCCACAAAAAAGCCGACCATGAACACTTCATGGTCGGCTTTCGCATTTTGATGGCAGCGTTAGTGAGGACCATGCCAACGATTCACCGTCCTAATGGTTGGAGGCATCTAAACAGTAAACACCGCCAGCGGAAGTGCTAGTCGTCTTTCTTGACATCTTCGCTGCGTCGAAACACAGCCACGATATCTTCGACAGGGACAACAAACAGTTGATTCCCGGTTTCGAAATCGACCGGGATCGCATTCTTGGGATGAAACAGAATCTTGTCGTATTGCCTCAAGGGCATGTCCTCATCATGCTCCACAACACGACTGATCGTCACTATTCGCCCAGTGATCGTAGGGATCTCCGCAGCGTCCGGGAGAGCAATCCCTCCCTTGGTCTCGCGCTTTGGTTCATCTTTCAAAACGAGTACTCGCGGTCCAATGGGCTCGATTACATCGTATTCGGCTTTTCGTTTCGCCATGAATTTGACACCCTGAAACAGACAGGTTGTTAATGGAACAATGAAAGCTTGATCAGCGATATCGTATTGGTAAGTCCAGCGATTGAGGTCTGGAAGCCATGGTTTACACGAATTTTGCCGAACGGGACAGCCCCGACCGTAACGCCTGGACTACAGCAAACCTCTGCGATTAAGGAAAATCTACAACCACAAAACAAGACCACCCTATCCTGTTTCATGGCCTTATTGGCCAAAAAGAAATTTCAGCCCCATACGAAAAATGACGATAGGATGCGGAATCGGCCCATAGGACTTGGTCCACAGGATTAAGCGCAGGGAAGGGCCTCAAGGCCCAGCAACCCAGCTGAATAAGGGGCATATCCGTACACTTCCAAAGCGGCTCTCGCAATACATGCTGTTTGCCCTTGCATAAATCGTACCGTTTGGGATACTTGCCGGTTTCTGGCCTGAATACTCGATCCAAATTGATTTGTGATCGCGGAGAGGTAAAAGAGAGCCGCATAGGAAGCGTATTTTTGCTGACTCTGCAGGATTGATAACGGTATTTTTGGGGATCATCACCGCCATGATTGGAAATATTGAAGTTCAAAGTCGAAGTGGCCTTGGAACCCGAGCAGTAGCTCGCTTGCGTGGTCAGGGTTTGGTCCCAGCCATTTTGTACGGACACGGCGAAGAGAATGTTTGTTTGGCCGTGAAGCGCGAAGCCATCGACAACATGATCAAGCACGGCACCAAGTTGGTTAACTTGTCGGGTGCAGCTAAGGACACTGCTATTCTTCGCGAAGTGCAGTGGGACACCTACGCTACTGAAATTTTGCACGTTGACTTCGCTCGCGTTTCGGCGACCGAAATGGTGACCATTACCTTGCCAGTCGAATTGCACGGCGAAGCCCCAGGCTTGAACGAAGGTGGTCAGCTTCGATTTGCAACCCACGAACTCACCATCGCTTGCCCAGCTGTTCGCATTCCGGAATCGATCCGCGTGACGATCAGTGCTTTGGGTGTTGGACAGGCTGTTCACGCTAGCGACATAACGCTCCCAGAAGGAGCGAAGCTTGTGACACCGGGCGAAGTCGTCGTGGTAGCGGTCTTCAAGCCAGCTGGCGAAGCAACACCAGACGCAGCTGCAGCTGCAACCTGAGCTTAGATATTGACGGAACCGAGAGATGAAATTGATCGTCGGACTCGGAAATCCTGGAGAAAAGTATAATAGTACTCGCCATAACATCGGCTTTGAGGTACTCGACGAACTATCGAGACGAACCTCAGGCTCAAAGATGGCGAAATTTGAAGGTCAGCTCCAGCAGACCTCGTTGGGAAATCAAGCAGTGATGCTGCTATGGCCCCTAACGATGATGAACTTGAGCGGCCGAGCGGTCGGAGCAGTTTCGAAGTTTTACAAAATTGCTCCCACCGATGTATTAGTGATTTGTGATGATCTCGCTTTACCGCTTGGCAAACTTCGGTTTCGCAGCAAGGGTTCGGCAGGAGGTCAAAAAGGACTTGCAGACATTCTGCGAGTCCTCGGCAGTGAGGAAGTAGCACGACTAAGAATTGGCATTGATCCAACCCCTGAGGGTTGGGATACCGCTGATTATGTGTTGAGCCGCTTCAGAAAAGATGAAACGGTGGTTGTGGATAACGCAGTTAAGCGAGCTGCAGATGGGGCCGTCGATTGGGCCAACTCTGGAATCGATTACTGCATGAATAGGTATAATTCGAGCCAAGGTAACTAGGCAGGAGATCATTCAGGTGGCTTTGCAGTCCTACGAGTGCTTGTTTATTTTCGACAGCAGCAAGTATGCTCGCGATCCTAACGGAATTTCGAGCGGCGTTGAAAACATGATTGAAAAGTGCGGTGGCACAGTTTTGGCGAGTCGTTTGTGGGCCGAACAAAAGTTGGCCTACCCAATCGATGGCCATCAGAAGGGAACCTATTGGTTGACTTTCTTCAAAATGGAAAGCACCAAGCAACCTGAACTGAACCGCATGTGCCAACTCAACGAAAGCGTGGTTCGCTATTTGATCACTCGCGTTGATCCACGTTTGATCGACACGCTGGTCGCACACGCTCTGGGCAAGGCATTGCCAAACGAACTTCCTCGCCCTGACTTGGCAACCGTTGCTGCCGCAGTAGCCGGCGACGAAGAAGAAACCGACGAAAGCGACGAATAAGTCAAACTGGGAAGACTCGGCTAAATTTTCTGATTTTGACGAAAATTTGACGAAATTTACTTGATCGGACACTAGCTTTCGGTAACCTTACAGTCACTTACGTTCACCTATACCTATGAACAAGTTGCTGTTAGGGAGGATTTTGCGATGGCAAGCTACAATCGAGTGGTTCTGATCGGTAATGTGACACGGGACATTCAACTCAAGTACACCCCGAGCGGATTGGCTGTAACCGAAATCGGTTTGGCCATGAACGACAAGCGTAAGAATGCTCAGGGAGAATGGGTGGATGAAGCCGTGTTTGTCGATGTGACCTTGTGGGGTCGAACAGCGGAAGTCGCCAGCGAGTATGTCTCGAAAGGCTCACCGCTGTTTGTCGAAGGTCGATTGAAATTAGATACCTGGGAAAAGGATGGGGAAAAGAAATCCAAACTCCGCGTCGTCGGGGAACGGATTCAACTCATCAGCTCCAAAGGTGGTGGCGGTGGTAGTGGTAGCGGCGGCAACAATGGAGCGGCAAACAATCGTCGCCCAGAAGCTAGCCCAATGGATGATTCCTACAGCGAAGCACCCTCGGGTGGACGCGGTAACGACTCATTCGGTGAAGATGAGATTCCATTTTAGTTCGCACTGAGCCACTGATTGATCGCTAGGGATAGCATCAATCGGCCTCAAGCGGTCTGCCCAAAATAGTCGTTTCTCATTACCATATGCAAATTGATGTTCACGGCATAAGAACAATGCCCTGAGCCAAAGTACAGAAATCAAAGTATAAACATAAGGTGTTGAATCCACAGCGAACTCAAATGATGATACTCGCTCGGGTTCTAACACGTTGAAGAAGTCAATACACAATAGTAAATCGCCTTGCTGAAGAGAGCCCCATTCCCAAAAACCTTTTTCGAAAGATAGGGTTCGGAGAATGGTCGGTTTAGCTTTGCGAGGTTCAGATAAAACTCGGTTAATCAATCGGTAATCAAACGGAACGTCGGAAACGTAAGTTTTGGAAACAGGTCTGTCATGAGCAATTCAACCCAAACGACTGTAGCAGCCCACAAGCGTCTTCCTAAAGGGAAGAACGGTGGAATCGAACTATTGTTGATTCAAAATGTGGATCACCTCGGCAAACAAGGAGATGTTGTCGAAGTCAAGAAGGGTTATGCCCTAAACTTCTTGCTGCCACAGGGTATGGCTATTATCGCCACTGGCCATCACAAACGTATGGTTGAAAAACACCGTGCCCGTTTGCTCGAAATCGAACGCAAACGCTTGGCTGGCTTGCAACAGTTGGCTGACCTTATCGGCAAACAATCGCTTACCATCGAAGCGAACGCAACCGACGACGGACACCTCTACGGTAGCGTTGGTGCAGTGGAAATCGTTGACGCTCTTAAGGGTGTCGAAATCCATATCGCCGAAGACCAAGTTCGCCTGCAAGGTCCCCTCAAGGAATTGGGACTTTACACCGTCCGCATTCACTTGCACCAACAAATCGAATGCGATCTAAAGGTGTGGGTCGTTCCAACCTCGGCAGCCTAGTAAAATATCGCAACCAACATTAGCGATATCACAAACACAAGGGGCTGTGGCGGAACTGGCAGACGCGCTAGACTTAGGATCTAGTACCGCAAGGTGTGGAGGTTCAAGTCCTCTCAGCCCTATCTAAACAAAAAGAGCTCGGCAGTAACTGCCGAGCTCTTTTTGTTTTGTTCTAAAGCGATGTCACATCCGACTTCACTTGCAATCGCCAACCGCGACATAAATTCGCAAGGCAGTTTATTGCAATGGCTGACGACGGAACCAACTAACCAACATGCCAGCCATCGAAAACTGATGACCAATTAGCGTTAGCGTGGCTCCCGGCCAAACCCAAGTGATCACATTCGACATGGCCCAGGGTGAACTCATCGCCATACCAGTTGTTTCACTGGCACCCAACCAAGCCCCCAATCCCATCATCAGCATCCCCGCACAAATCATCGATCCACCAATGGCGAACGAGGATTGAGTGGAAATGGTACCGAGATAGCTCTGCTTCTTGGCAGCCGGTGCCATCCATTTGCGTTGGCGAGCATATTCGGTCGCGATCCAACCTGCGGTGATCCAAAGTGCGGCAACCATCATCGTAACCGATGCAGTTCCCATCCAAACCAACGTCGACATCGATCCCAACATGCGAGTGGACAGAATAGTCCAAGCCAACAACCCGAGAGCCGCTACGAAGGTAGTCACAGCGGGAGCGACCACCATTCGATCAGGACGCTGAACCAAAGAAATTCGCAAAGCATCTCCGAGCCGACGAACACTTTCTCGCATGCGAGGTGGTGCGCCACAGCGACCGTTCACCGAACATGTTTCAGCAAAATCGCCTGTCAACCAACCGCAACGCAAACTGAGTTCGATCGATGCTGCCGAGCCTTGTTCCGTTAATCGCAACTGATCCCACACGTTTCGGCGGACGCTCTGAACTGGACTTTCGCAAACGCGCGTATTTACGCCGCAAGCGAGCCGAATCAATGCATTGGTGAGCCGCGAAAAGCAACAACGCATCAAGTTGTGAGCGACATTGCAAGTTCGTTTGATTTTTTCTTTAGGCAAGTCGAGGTCGACAGGGCAGTACGATTGGTCGCTTTGGACCGCATCGGAACCCTTCATTAACTGATGTAGATGATCGGGCAAGCACTTAAGTGCACTTGCATTTTCGATATCGAGGAACGTAAGCACGTCGCCGGTTGCGTTTCGTGCGCCAATGGCCCGCATTGCGCCCAAACGATTTCGAGGGGCTACCGCTAAACTGATTCCCAACTCGCGGCAAGCTTCTACTGCAGATGCATGCCATACAGCATCTACGAGAATGATCTCGTGCTGACCTTCGAACTTGGCCAAGCATTCTTTCACTTGGTTCAGCATAGACCGCAGTTCAACACCTTGGCTTCGGCAGGTTAGGATCACACTGAATCGGAGCGTATTGCTGCTTGGAACCACCAATTGAGATGTTTCGAAAGCTCGGTCAACCGATTCGGCACTGATCGCGCGATCGTTTGCAATCAAGTCGACGACAAAATCGAGTTGCTGCTCCATTTGTTCGACAGTCCGTA
>JAFLCP010000017.1 GCA_017303505.1 Planctomycetota bacterium
TGCCCGTTCATGTCGCGGCTCCTTGTTAGGGGGTGGTTGGTGGTACAGCCTAACTCTAGCAGGAGCCGCGATTTAAGAAAATATTGAACGGTATTGCGTTTAACCCGTACGCCGTAGGCTAGGCCGCACAGGACTCTCTATCCTGCGACGTATCATCCCAGCGTCTGATGTAACATCCAACGCGCAGTCGCGCTCGTTTAACCCGTACGCCGAAGGCTAGGCCGCACAGGACTCCATCTCTTGCTACATCGCCTCGCAACACCTGATGTGATACCAAACGCAGATTCGCGGTCGTGCAAGACAGCAAGTCCAACGCGCCTAGCCTCGCGCTCGTTTAACCCGTACGCCGAAGGCTAGGCCGCGCAGGACTCTCTATCTTGCCAGGCCTCGTCCCAGCGTCTGATGTAACATCAAACGCGCAATAGTGAGTCGTGCAAGACGGCGAGTCCAACGTACCTAGCCTCGCGCTCGTTTAACCCGTACGCCGTAGGCTAGGCCGCGCAGGACTCCATCTCTTGCTACATCGCCTCGCAACACCTGATGTGATATCAAACGCAGATTCGTGAGTCGTGCAAGACAGCAAGTCCAACGTACCTAGCCTTCGGCGTACGGGTTAAACGACTCAACAGGCTAGGCCGCACAGGACTCCATCTCTTGCTACATCGCCTCACGACGTCTGATGTGATATCAAACGCAGATTCGTGAGTCGTGCAAGACGGCAAGTCCAACGCGCCTAGCCTGCGGCATACGGGTTAAACGAGTCAACAGGCTAGGCCGCACAGGACTCCATCTCTTGCTACATCGCCTCACGACATCTGATGTAACATCCAACTCGCAATAGTCGTCGTGCAAGACGGCAAGTCCAACGCACCTAGCCTGCGGCGTACGGGTTAAACGACTCAACAAGCTAGGCCGCGCAGGACTTTCTATCTTGCCAGGTCTCATCCCAGCGTCTGATGTGACATCAAACGCAGATTCGTGAGTCGTGCAAGACAGCAAGTCCAACGCACCTAGCCTGCGGCATACGGGCTAAACGACTCACTAGCGGAGCGCGGATCAGATATCGCAGACACCTGCAGCGTGTCGCAGCGCAGCGATGGGATCTTGCCAAGTCGGTATAAACTCTTGAGCCACATATCCGTCGTAGCCCGTCTCCAAAATCGCATTCAAGATAGGCGGATATTGGATCTCTTGTTTCTCGTCGATCTCGCACCGGCCTGGATTTCCAGCTGTGTGATAATGCCCTATCCACGGATGATATTTGCGAATGCGACGTATGATATCTCCATGCATGATCTGCACATGATAAATATCAAACAGCAATTTCATCCACGGTGAGTCCACTTTCTGAATCAAGCGAATACAACGCTCAACATCATCGCCAAAGTAGCCTGGATGTCCCTTCATAGGATGCGAGTCGTCTCGCGTGTTGAGATGCTCCAAACACAAGAAGATGCGATGCTTTTCAGCCAGCGGTATCAATTCCTTCCACAGTTTCACGCAATTCTCTTCTGCAGCAGCATCCGAGATTCCATCTTTGCGCATGCCAGTGAAAGTGATCACACGCTGGGAGCCAACTTTCGCAGCCAATTCGATCGCTGCGGTGATTTTTTCCATGCAAAAATCATGATTCGCGGGATCCAAGGGCCCCTGTTGAAAACCATGACTGCTGACCAGCGAGATCTTCAGCCCGAGCTTCTGCACATCGGGATAGAATTTACTATCGATACCTTCAATCGCTTCGAAACCAAGATCGGCTGCATGCTGAGCCAATTCGATGGTGGGCATAGGATTAAAGCACCAACCCATGAGCGATTGATGGATGCGGCGTTTCTGGATCACACGCTTCTCAGTGGCAGTATTTTCGGCGACATTTTGCGCAGAGACCACATTGCCTCCTACACTCCCTAGAACGCTGGCACCTCCAATCGCGCCGACAGCTTGCAACAAGTCTCGGCGTGAAACATGGCTACCATCGCGTTCTGGGTGTTGTTCGGTCATCGCGTAATCTCCAAAAACTTTATTCGTCTGTAACGCAACCTTCGGAAGCGGATTTCACATTGCGCAAATATTTGTACAAGGTACCGCGAGTCGCCTTAAGCGCTGGTGCGGTCCATTGCCCACGTCGGCGCTCCAGTTCAATATCGCTAACAGATACATCGAGGCGATTATGCTCAGCGTCGATGGTGATAAGGTCGCCATCTTGCACCAGAGCTAACGGACCACCGACTTGGGCTTCAGGTGTGATATGTCCAACGATGAAACCGTGTGAGCCCCCGGAAAATCGACCATCCGTCAACAGAGCAACATCATTACCTAGTCCCGCTCCCATAATGGCCGAAGTTGGAGTCAACATTTCGGGCATACCCGGTCCACCTTTTGGCCCTTCATAGCGAATGATGATCACATCACCCTTGCGAATCATCCCTTGTTCAAGTGCGCGCAACATCGGCTCTTCGCCATCAAAGCAACGTGCGGGACCTGAGAAGCGCAACCCTTCTTTCCCTGTGATTTTTGCCACAGAGCCTTCGGGCGACAAATTCCCACGCAAGATTTGGATATGCCCCGACGACTTGATCGGGTTATTCAACGTTCGCACGATAGGTTGACCAGGCGATAAACCGGGTAGATCGCGAAGATTTTCGGCAATCGTCTTGCCAGTGACCGTCATGCAATCGCCATCGATCAATTTTTCTTCGAGCAAATATTTCATGACCGCTGGCGTGCCGCCGACACGATGAAGATCTTCTTCTACATATTTGCCGGATGGCTTCAGGTCGGCGATGAATGGAACGCGATTCGAAACCGCTTGGAAGTCATCGAGCGTAAGTTTAACATCGACCGCGCGAGCCATGGCGATCAGGTGAAGAACCGCATTGGTAGAACCACCAAGGGCCATGATGACCACCATCGCATTTTCAAACGCGCGGCGAGTCATAATGTCACGTGGCTTCAGATCGAGTTCGAGCAACTTAAGAATGGCAGCACCCGCCCGCAAACATTCTTCCTTCTTGGCAGGATCTTCAGCAGGTGTCGAAGAACTGTATGGCAGCGACATACCGAGGGCCTCAATGGCACTGGCCATCGTGTTAGCCGTATACATACCACCGCACGCACCAGCCCCTGGACATGAGTTGCGCACAATAGCTTGTCGCTCTTCTTCTGGAATCGAACCGGAGATGTACTGGCCGTAACATTGAAACGCCGAAACAATATCGAGCGCCTGTCCATTCCAACGTCCAGCGCGAATAGTACCTCCATAAATCATGATCGACGGACGATTTAAGCGTCCCATCGCGATCAAACAACCGGGCATATTCTTATCGCAACCTGGCAGTGCTACCAAGGCATCATACCACTGCGCGCTCATCACCGTTTCGATCGAGTCGGCGATCAGGTCGCGAGATTGCAACGAGAAACACATGCCACGTGTTCCCATAGAAATTCCATCGCTCACGCCGATCGTGTTAAATCGCATTCCAACCAAACCGGCTGGTGTTGTCCCTTGCTTCACCACCGCCGCTAAATCGTTGAGATGCATATTGCATGTATTGCCCTCGTACCACACGCTGCAAATACCTACCTGTGGCTTATTCATGTCCTCAGGCGTCATACCTGTTCCATACAACATCGCCTGAGATGCGCCTTGGCTCTTGGGCTGTGTGATTTGGGAACTGTAGCGATTCAATGGTTGGTTCATAACGCAATCAAATACTCAAGAACAACAAAAACAAAACATCCGCGAGCGGTCGTTGATAAGGCTTGAGAAGGGACCTGGACAACAAGGCCGCCGGAAGGAGCCGACAAACGGCAATATCGACGGCGTATTTTACCGAATTTCAACGCGTTTTGGCAGACCGTGCAGCCCCATATTCGGCCCATTCTATATTACCGCTGCTAATGCGAAAAATTCTGGCAATTCATCAAGTCAGTGCAGACTACCTGGATACAATACAACGCCATGCATTAAGGAGTGCTTTTTCTCATGAGAATCGTATCGCTGTATCCAGCTGCTACCGAAATGGTGGCGCTGCTTGGACTGGCAGATCAATTGGTCGGAATTAGCCACGAATGCGACTTTCCACCTTCCATTAAGTCACTCCCTCAGGTGACTCGCTGCACCATTCCCGCACATGCTTGCAGCTCTGAAATTGATGCGGCCGTTCGCGAGAAAATGTCAGCCGGCGAACCACTTTACGAAATCGACGCACAACTTTTGCAACAACTGCAACCCGATTTGATTCTCACTCAATCGCTGTGCAAAGTTTGTGCGGTCGATCACAGTTCCATAGAACGCTCACTCGGTAACCTATCCAACGCAACTAAGATTATCGCGTTGCAACCTACTGGCTTTGAGGCTGTGCTGAATGATATTCAACTCATTGCCGCTGCAACCAACTCGCAACCTCGGGGCCAGCTTGTTCTTGAATCGCTTCGCGCAAGAATTCAGCATGTCGAACAGACTGTCGCAAAGGCATCCTACCGGCCGCGAGTCGTTATGCTCGAATGGCTCGATCCACTTTTCTCATCGGGCCACTGGACCCCGGAACTCATTCGAATGGCCGGTGCACTCGAGTTGCTTGGACGAGAACACGAACTCTCCAGAACTATCACACGAGAAGATGTTATCGCTGCCGATCCCGATCTTCTAATTGTCGCTTGTTGCGGTTACACCACAGAACGAACCCTGACCGATGTTGAAAGCGTTCAATTGCTTGATCAGCTAGCTGACACTTAAGCCGTGAAGAACGCGCAAATCTATCTCGGCGACGGCAATGCCTATTTCAATCGGCCAGGACCACGTCTGGTCGATACACTGGAAATGCTGGCCGCCGCGTTTCATCCTGACCTGTTCAACTTACCCGAATCTCATCCGCAATTGCATCGACTGAGTGACCTGTAAACAATCCACTGCCTGAAATCAACTTCATCACTTTCAAATCTTTGTACGACACGACTTTCATGACACGACCTGACTTTATCTATTTCGACCTCGGTAACGTACTAGTGTTTTTCGATCACGAGATTGCCAGTCGCCAAATCGCACAAGTGGCTGATGTCTCCGTCGACATCATTCGACAAGAAGTGTTTCATTCGCCACTGCAAAGCGACTACGAACGGGGCCTTGTCAGCAGTACTGAATTCGTTGAACGCTTGGGGCAAAAGATCGGACGCCAACTCCCCATCGAGGAAACATTGGAAGCGGCCAGCGCCATCTTCCATCCTCACGATGCGATCATCGAATCGATTCAAGCCTTACGAAAGGCTGGCTTTCGACTCGGCATTCTCTCGAACACGTGCGACGCCCATTGGACGTGGCTCATGAAACAAAACTATCAAGTCTTGGGACCGTGGTTCGATGTGATTGCCCTCAGCTACGAAATGCAATGCGCCAAACCAGACTTAGAAATCTATCAGAAAGCTGCGAAAATGGCTGGTGTCGACGGAGAACGAATTTTCTTCACCGATGACCGACTCGATAATATCCAAGGCGCTGAGAAAGCAGGCTGGATGGTCCATCAGTTCAAAGAACTCCAACCGTTCCAACATAAAATCTCGCAATGGCTCTAGCGTTTGAGGCTCTAAAATTCAGAAGCGTTGAAAGTGGCGGGCCCTGCGCTGAAACTCAGCCCAATGAAGGCGAGTATCGTCTTAGGTGACTTATGATTCGAGATACGACAAGCTGGACTCATTGGACCGACGTTGCAAAACGCGGGGGTTGGCATTGGCAGATCTCGAACAAGCTCGTGGCGAACAACGAACCCCAACATCGGCTTTTGAATCAAGCTGGAAAGCTGGTACATCAAGGGACCCGCCAAGAAGTACAAACACGTTGGTGCGAGTTCATTCAGAACCATTCGAGCGCGAATATCGATGCTCAAAAACCTGTCGTGCTTTTATTGCACGGCCTCGGACGTACTCGCCGTTCTATGACGCCGTTGTTCAACGCCCTCCGCAAACGCTTGCCCGATTTTGATCTGCAACAATTTGCCTATGCCTCGATGATGGATCGAATCGACGACCATGCGCGAGCTTTAGCAGATTATGTGGCTTGGTCGTTTGGGTCGCGACCTGTGATCTTTATCGCGCACTCCTTAGGGAACATTGTGTTGCGTCGAATGTATCGAATTGCCAAAGAACACCAGGGTTTGCTGTTGCCTGATGGCACCATTCAACCCTTAAATGTTCAAGGCCATGCGATGCTTGGTCCACCCAATCAAGGCAGCTTAATCGCCAAAAGATTCAGCCACGTACCAGGCGTACCTTGGATCATGGGCCCAAGTTTTTTACAGGTCGGCCCACAATGGAATGAACTCAAAGATTCACTCGACCTTCCACCTTGTCCAACCGCCATCATCGCTGGCGATGTCCCGACTCTCCGCAAAGCTCACCCACTTTTGCCAGCTCCTAACGATGGCTTGGTATTAGTCGAAGAAGCTAAGCTGTATCCCGATCAAGAGATTGAAGTTTATCCCATTCTGCATTCGCTCTTCATGTACGATCAACGTGTCTACGATTCTCTAGTGAGACACATCACAGACTGGCTTCAACGGCGATAACCAAACTGTTCACCCTCAGGGTTGGTGGGGAATTCGGCAGCATCATTTCATAGCCGCCTGAAAAACGATTTGGATATCGATGTTGGGAAAAAAATTTCTGCGGCAAAAGGCGCCCAGCATAGCTTCCGCAACCTCCCCTACCCTCCCGAGTGTCACAGTCAAAAACGACGAAGAGGTAAAAATTTTCGATCGCCTGAACGGGGAGGCGGTTGCCGAAGTCTCATAATGTATGGCGGATAAAATCCCGCTGACCGCCCTGCTAGCATTTCTGCACACCAGACGTTGGGGACGCAATTTCCTAACTGGGGTTGCATAAAATGCTCATGGACGGGAACTTACCCCTCCCCACTGGCGTCCGAATTTATAGAACGCGATTCCAGTCTCCCACCCGAATGGACCGAATACACAACGGACTGATAGCGGTTATGCCAACATAATCGCTGACTTCGGCAAGGTTTCCCTCGGGAAACTCGTGATTCAAAATGCGATTGAATTGTTCGCACTTTTCATTCGCGGCAATCGTAAGCCTGGATATGGACTTTCTTAGAAGTAGAAAAATGTTAGACCACACCCCCGAAAATACTAGCCCGCCTTTGACCGCCGCAGATTTTGCGGTGCTCGGTTTGCGGTTTTCGGAGGCCCGAACAGCTGTCATTCGCAAGGCTGTACGGCAAACCGTCCGAAAATTGCGTGAGACCGAAGCCGAAACCGAATTCGACAACGAAGAAGTTGTTGCCAACATGGCTGACGTAGCCGTCGCCACCTATCGTGTCCTCGACCCACGTCGACGCCAGCGATTTTGGGAACGCTTGAATTTGAGCTTTGGCGTATCGTTCGAAGATGAATCGGCTGAGCGAAAGCGGATTCCTCCTGGACAGCTTCCTCAATTGGTGAATCAAGCGAACACTCCACGCCAACAAGATTCGCATTCATTCAACGTGTCGCCATAACACGTTTAGCCTTTCGAAGCGGACTCGATCTCTGCGCATGCTATCTCTGGATATGCGTTTCCCGCGTTTCGACTAGCCGCTTGCCGTATAATGCTACGCAATGCCCATCATTCCTGGTTTTCCTTGGGAGCGTAGCGTGAGTTCGGCTAATCCATCTCGACCAACCACTTTGACAGAATTACGACAAAGTGGCTGGCAGAGCAAAACGGTTAAACAAGAGATTCGCGACAACTTCGTCCGCATGCTGGCCAACCAGGAGACACTCTTTCCTGGCATCATCGGCTATGAGAACACGGTTATCCCAGAGATCAACATCGGTTTGATCGCAGGACATGACATGCTCTTCTTGGGTGAGAAGGGACAAGCGAAAAGTCGTTTGATGCGTTCGCTTGTGCGGTTCCTTGATCCTGAAGTTCCCTACTTGGATATTCCTGGCGTCCCGATTCATGAAGATCCGTATCGCCCTATCACCACACAAGCCAAACAATTTCTGCGCACGCACACCGAAGATCAAGTTCCGATCGCTTGGTGGAACCGTGAAGACCGCTATGCGGAACGCCTGAGCCCCGGCACAAAGTTCGCTGACATCATCGGTGAAATCGATCCATCGAAATTAACAGGCGGCGTTAGCATGAGCGCTGAAGAAGCTTTGCACTTCGGCTTGATTCCGCGCATGCATCGCGGCATCTTTGCGATGAACGAATTGCCTGAGCTCGATGAGTTGGTGCAAGTCGGATTGTTCAACATTTTGGAAGAACGCGATGTGCAGATTCGAGGTTATCCAATTCGCTTTGACCTCGATATCTTCATTCTCTTTTCCGCCAATCCCGCGACCTACAACCGCAGCGGCAAAGTGATTCCTCAGCTCAAAGACCGCATTGGCACGATCATCCAAACCCATTATCCGCTGGAACGCGACTTGGGTATTCAGATGATTCAACAAGAAGTCGGCAACGAAGCTCGGGGTGAGTATCCTGTACAAATCCCTTACTTCATGGCCGAAGTGATCGAAGAGATCACCATTCTGGCCCGCAAGAGCAAGTTCATCGATCAAGCGTCAGGCGTGTCAGCTCGTTTTAGTTTGTCAAACTATCGCACCATGATCGCCAGCGCACGACAGCGCGGAGTTGTGCATCAAGAAAGTCCAGCTGTACCGCGCATCAGTGACCTCGGCCATCTCTACTCTTCATCGCTTGGTAAACTCGAGCTCGATTTGATGGGGAGTCATCAGATGAGCGAGAAACAAGTCCTTGATTCATTGATTGCACAAGCGGTCAAAAATGTATTCGAACAATATGTCGAAGAGTATGGGCTGGGTGAAATCGCCGACATCTTTGCGAAAGGTGTCCGCGTCGAAGTGGGCGACTTGCTTCCCAGCAGCGCGTATGCACACCGTCTCAGACACATCCCGCCCGTCTGGGAAAAAGCGTTTGAAGTCAACGCAGCGGAAAACGAAGCGATTCGGGCCTCATGTGTTGAATTTGTGCTTGCCGGACTCTATGCGTCTGACCGCATAAGCCGAAATCAAAAACATGGCAAGATCGAATACGAAACCTAAAGTAGAGCATTGCCATGGACCAAAAGAATCCGATCGGTGGTGTGATTCATGTTTATCAAAAATATGATCCGCTTCAGTTTCCGAGCCCTACAGCACTCCCTCCCGATTTGATTTCGCCAGCCATGGAACATGCGCTGATGTATGGGCAAGGTCGTGCGCTGACGGAAGAAGAATTGGCTCGCGCAATCCGCTTGGACCCAAGCCAAATTGCCGGCCTAGGTCCATCCATTGAATCGCTTCGGGCCATTTTAGAAGAACGCAAACGCAAAATCTTAAGTCGCTTTGAAACCGATTCTGTCGAGAAGAAGGCTCGCAAAGCATTCCACAAAACTTCGCGAAATGCCAATCCTCCAGACCGACTGAGAGTTCCATATCGACAAGCGATCGAAGAGCGACAAATCTACGATCTGGAACGCATCTATTATCGAGTTGGTAACGACCAAGATCCATTTGCACGCCAGTTGGTACATGTGATCGAACGGCTCGCCGATCAAGTTCAAATCGAATCGTTGATTTCGAAATATACCTTCACCGGCAATGAGTCGATGACCGTGCCACAGGCCATCGAAATCAAAAAGGAAATCGAAGAAATCGATGAATTACTTCGACAATTGGCGGAAGCTGAAAAGAATGCTCGAATCGCCATTATCGATATGGAAGCGTTGTCGAAGTATGTGCCTGAGGGTGACTTAAACCAAATGGAAGAACTGCGAAAACAAGTCGAGCAATTGATGCGCGACATCGCAGACCAGCAAGGCTTAAGCAGCGATGGAAAAGGTGGCTTCGAGTTGACGCCTCAGGCAATGCGAATCTTTCAAGGAAGATTACTTGAAAAGATTTTTAGCCATCTGCAACCCTCACGATCCGGAAGACATACTGGACGAATTGTGGGCGATGGAGCCGTCGAACTCCCTTCAACAAAAGGTTATGAATTTGGTGACAGCCTTGCCAACATGGACGTGACTCAAAGCGTTATCAACGCGATGCTGAAACGCCCAAATGAAAGACCCACGCGTTTGCGCAGCGATGACATTGAAGTCCATCGAACTCGCAATTCACCCAAATGCGCCACCGTCGTGATCATGGACATGAGTGGATCGATGCGCCACGATGGCCAATACATCAACGTCAAACGCATGGCTCTTGCTCTACAAGGCTTGATCACCCGCGAGTACCCAGGCGACTTCCTGCGGTTCATTGAAATGTATACCTTCGCCAAACTTCGACCCGCTGGCGAGATCATCAATCTGATGCCCAAACGCGTGACCATTCATGATCCCTGGGTTCGCCTGCGGGCCGATATGAGCCGGGATGAAATCAGCGAAAATCAAATTCATCCTCACTTCACCAACATCCAGCATGCGTTGCAACTCGCCCGTCAGAATTTGGCGACGGTCGACACTCCCAATCGACAAATCGTTTTGATTACCGATGGTCTTCCCACGGCGCACTTCGAGGGTTCGCAACTCTACATGCTCTACCCACCCGACCCGCGCACCGAGTCGGCAACGCTCCGCGAAGGACTCCTCTGCCAACGGGATGGCATTGTGATCAATATGTTCTTGTTACCCAGTTGGTCGCAAACCGAAGACGATATTCGCTTTAGCTACCGATTGGCCGAATCGACGCGGGGCCGCGTCTTTTTTACCGCCGGCCGGGACCTCGATCGCTTTGTCGTCTGGGATTACGTTCAACGCAAACGAGACATCATCTCGTAAGCATTTGCCGGCTCTCTTATACGTTTCCAAGGCTTGCATCGCCTTTCAAACATGATTCTTTTTGCCATAGAATCTTGCCCAACCCCCAAGGTCACAAGCTCCAATTGTCACATCCGGCACAACCGGACCCAAACAAAGCCCGCAGCCAGTAAATATTCCCTAACCAGCAAGCCTCATGCTTAACTTGGTGTAAGTTTCTGCATGTGCCTGATGGGTTATAGGTCTTACTGAAAAATCTTGGGGGGTTTGAACGTGGCGAAGACGACAACCGAGGATGCGACACTTCCGATGGAACGACGAGCAAGCAATGATCGCCGAAAGAATCCAGAGGGAATCGCACCAGACGGTGTTGACCGTCGCAAAAAATCGCGACGTCGCCAGATCGACCCCACCACCTGCGAACGCGACTACAGCAACGACGAAATCGAGTTCATGCACGCCCTCGACCATTACAAACGCGTCAATGGCCGCATGTTCCCAACCTGCAGCGAAATTCTCGAAGTCATTCGCTCGCTCGGTTATGTAAAAAATCAAGATCAAGCGATCTAAAGTTCTAACTTTGAAAAACCGATATTGCTCCGTCCGGTTTCCTTGCCTATTGTCCCACTTGATTGTGGACTTTATCGAGGGCCGGACGTATGCAATGGGCTTACCTAAATTATCGCACGACATTAATGCTTGCATTAGCACTGGTGTCTCTTGCCAGCGGCTGTCGCTGGGCTAGCTCAGGCCAAAATTCGCTGGGCGTTCGGCTCTACCAAGAAGGTCGTTACGCTGAAGCTCTGCAGCAATTTCAGTCTGCGCAAACGTCGGATCCTTCAGACCCCGATGCCTATTACAATCTCGCCCGCACTTACCATCAGCTGGGCGTTGCTCAAAAGAATAAGGCCATGACGGATCAAGCTGAATCGCTTTACAATCAAGCGCTGGATCTGAATGCCAATGCTCCCGATTGTTATCGCGGTTTAGCGGTGTTGTTGGTGGAAACGGATCGTTCGGACAAAGCTTTCACGCTTCTCAAGAACTGGGCCCAAGCGAACCCGCAATCCGCAGACGCTCGTGTACAACTTGCCCGTCTTTACGAAGAGAGTGGCCAGGATAAGGTCGCCGAAAAATATCTTGATGAGGCGTTAGCTCTAAACCCAACCAGTGCAGAAGCGTGGGCTGCCAAAGGCCAGATGCGCGAGAAGCAAGGCGAGCTCGCTCAAGCCGTACAAAACTATTATCAAAGTTTGTCCGTCAACAAGATGCAGCCCGAACTGGCCCAACGCATCGCCGCTCTCAATATTCGCATGGCTCAAAATGCCATCACGCCTGTTGGTACCACCAACCCAGCGACTGGCACTCGCACCGTTCAAAACCCAACCACACCTACGACACCGGCAACGCCACGCTATTGATCATGTGACGTGAAACTGCCGGATCACCAAAAAAGAAGCCACATCGAAGCTCTCGCTTCCATGTGGCTATTCTGTTTTATGGGTATCAAATGATTTTGGTTCGATTCGATTATTGCAACCAGCTGGGCAATTGGCCGGCAGCAGGCAATTCGATCAACTGCACGCGTTCGATCGGATCGATAGAAGTCACTTGATCAAGCGCTTGCGGTGGTGGGAAGCTATCGAGATTGAGCACACCGATGGCATTTCCACCCGGTTGTGATGTCGCTCGCCCCACAGACATTTGACCGATATTCACTTGATGTTGACCGAAGATGGTACCGACGCGACCAATGATGCCCGGCACATCTTTATGAACGAACAACAATAAGATCCCGTCCAAATAGGCTTCCATTCGAAACTCATCGATCAAGATGAGGCGTGGCATGTTGGTACCGAACACCGTACCAGCCGCTCGCACTTGTCGTCCTGCTCCACTAACCTCGGCTGTGATGGAACTGCTGAATGCACCCTTCTCGGAAGAGCGGCTTTCGCTCAATTCAATTCCACGTTCACGCAACAACAACTCGGCATTGATGATGTTGACACCTTGGTCCATCGCTCGTTCGAGCAATCCGGCGCAAAAAGCAGACGATAGAAGTTTCGTGTCGCGTTCGGCCACATCACCGCGATAAGTGAGATGACAGGACGACATTCCACCACCGTGCCATTGAGACATCATCAAACCGAGGCGATACGCCACATTGAGATGTCCGCGTAGAGCATCGAGTGTTTTGGGATCGATGGCAGCCACGTTGACCGCATGTCGAATCTCACCAAACTTGAAGAACTGGATCAGCAGTTGGATGCCTTCGATGGCAACTTGCGTTTGAGCTTCTTCGGTGCTGGCGCCCAAGTGAGGTGTGCATACCACGCCGGGCATTCCAAACAATGGGCTATTGGTGCAAGGCTCTTCTTCGAAAACGTCGAGGGCCACACCACCTAACTTCCCGCTCTGCAAGCCTTCGGCCAAGGCGTTTTCATCGTAAATGCCACCGCGAGCACAGTTGATGAGCCGAGCTCCTGGACGGAGCATTTCGATTTCGCGCGAGCCGATGAGATGATTCGTCTCATTGGTCAACGGTGTGTGCACCGTCAAATAGTCGATGCGTGGCAACATGCCATGAACGGTTTCCGTTCGCTCGATACCGAGCTTTGCAGCTTGTTCTTCGGTCAAGAACGGATCGTAAGCGATCACTCGCATGCCGAAAGCCAAAGCACGCGTAGCCACTTCACGGCCAATGCGTCCCAAGCCCACGATGCCTAAGGTTTTATCAGCGAGCTGATTACCCATGTAAGATTTGCGGTCCCACTTCCCTTGGCACAAGCTGTTGTAAGCAGGCGCAATGGCTCGTGAGAGGGCAAGCATCAAGGCAAAGGTATGTTCTGCTGTGCTAAGTGTGTTGCCGGCAGGCGTATTCATCACCACGATCCCCAAACGGGTCGCGGCGTTTTTGTCGATGTTATCGGTACCCACACCGGCGCGAACGATGGCCTTCATGCGGCGATTGCCTTCGAGCGACTCGGCAGTGATTTTAACACCGCTTCGCACGATCGCTCCATCGCATTCCGCGAGCGACTTTCGCAGATCTTCGCCTTTCAAGCCAGTCTTGATTTCATATTCGAAATCAGGTTCCTGCTTGAGCATGTCGAGCCCTTCCTGGGCGATCGGATCGAGAACGAGAATCTTGAACTTAGCCATGGCAGCTTGCCTTTGTATTGAAATCCTAATGGGAACTATTCGGGAGAGGATGTCGTAAATACGCTTTGAAAGATTACGACTTGGCGAATTCGGTCATGTAATTAGCTAACGTTTCGACACCTTCCATCGGCATTGCGTTGTAGATGCTGGCTCGAATACCACCCACACTGCGATGACCTTGTAGGCTGTCGAGCTTGCGAGCTACAGCACCTGTTAAAAAGGCTTTCTCTTTTTCTTCGCTAGGCAAACGGAACGTCACATTCATCAATGAACGATCCACCTTGGCCGCATGACCTTGATAGAGATCTGGATATCGATCGACTACATCGTAAAGCAACGCCGCTTTCTTTTGATTCAAAGCATGCATCGCTGCCAATCCGCCGATTTCTTTTTCCAACCATTGGCAAACCAAACCCACGACATACACGCCGAATGTTGGCGGTGTGTTCCAAAGCGAACTTTCCTTCGAGTGGGCTTTGTAATTGAGATAGCCGGGAAGATTGTCCTGCGAACGTTCCAGCAAATCTTTGCGAATGATAACCACCGTTACACCAGCAGGCCCAGCATTCTTTTGAGCACATGCATAAACGACTCCATACTTCTCGATCGGAATCGGGCGATACAGGAAGTCCGACGAACTATCACAAACCAAGGGCACGTTGCCCGTGTTCGGTTCCGATTGAAACTGAATGCCTTGAATCGTTTCGTTGCTGGTGATGTGAACGTAAGGAGCGTCAGGGCGAATCGAATATTCCGAAGCCGTTGGAAGATGATTGTAGTTATCCTTCTTACCGTCCCAGATCACTTCGATGGGGCCTTCTTTCTTCGCTTCCTCAACTGCATACTTGCCCCACGATCCCGTCACCACATATTGAGCTGGCACTGTTGATCCGCGAAGCAAGTTCATCGCGATCATCGAAAACTGCAACCGCGCTCCACCTTGTAGAAAGAGTACGTCGTAGTTGTCTGGGATATTCAATAGGCGTCGCAGAGCAGCTTTGGTGTTATCGAGAATCGAGATAAACGCTTTGCTGCGATGACTGATTTCCAAAATCGATGCGCCAGCACCAGGCAGAGCCAACATTTCTTCTTGAATCTTCTTGAGAACAGGAAGAGGAAGAACGGCTGGGCCAGGAGAGAAATTGAAAACCCGATCGGCTACTGACGTAGTCATGGTCGTGCCTGCCATATCCAAAATTGTGAGAGCGTGAACGTAAATCCATTCGATGCAAAAACGAAACGACCACCGATTTTACGTCGGTGGTCGCTTTTTCAAAAGCGGGGGCGAACTTAGCGAATCGCCACCGAAGTCGCCGTACCCATGGTAATACCTGGAGCGGGAAGCACGCTGCTCCCCTGCAAATAGATATCAATCGCACGAGCTGCGCCGCGTCCCTCGTTGATAGCCCACACCACAAGCGACTGGCCACGACGGCAATCGCCAGCGGCAAATACCTTGTCAACATTCGTGCGAAATTGACCATGTTCGGCAGCGTAATTCGAACGCCCGTCAAGAGTTACGCCGAGTGCACTCGCTACGTAATTCTCGGGCCCCAAGAAGCCCATCGCCAACAAAACCAAATCCGCTTCAAAGATCCGCTCGCTACCTGGAACCTCGCGGAACTTCATCCGGCCATCTTCTTTGTACCACTCGACGGTAACGGCTTTAATCCCACCGACACCACCTTGACCGTTATCGACAAATCCCTTCGACAAAACGTTGTATTGGCGAGGATCAGCCCCATATTTGGCTTCCGCTTCTTCGTGACCGTAGTCCACTCGGAAGATACGTGGCCATTGCGGCCAAGGATTGTCCTCGGCTCGATCCACAGGGGGACGATCCATCAACTCGAAGTTCACCAAGGATGTGCAACCATGTCGCAAACTGGTTGCGATGCAGTCGGTTCCCGTATCACCACCACCCACGACGACAACGCGTTTACCTTTAGCCGAGATATAACGTCCATCGCGATGTTGTGAATCGAGCAAGCTCTTGGTGTTCTGAGTCAAGAACTCCATCGCAAAATGAATTCCCGACAACGAACGACCTTCGATTTCAAGGTCGCGAGCTTTGGTGGCACCAGTGCTCAACAGCACCGCATCATATTCTGCCACCAACTCCTTCGGATCAACTGTCTTCCCGACATCGGCGCCGGTTACGAATTGCACTCCTTCTTCTTCCATCAATCGCAAGCGACGATCGACGACTTCTTTGGAGAGCTTCATGTTGGGGATGCCGTACATCAACAATCCACCAATACGATCGGCTCGTTCGAATACCGTTACAGAGTGCCCAACTTTATTGAGCTGATCGGCCGCAGCGAGACCAGCAGGTCCACTACCGATAATCGCAATCTTCTTGCCAGTTCGTTCAGCCGGTGGATTCGCAGTCACCCAACCTTCAGCAAACGCGCGATCGATAATCGAGTTTTCGATGTTCTTGATCGTCACTGGAGGATTGGTGATACCCAATACGCAAGCCCCTTCGCATGGCGCTGGGCACACACGACCGGTGAACTCTGGAAAGTTATTGGTCTTGTGCAAACGCTCGATCGCTTCTTTCCAACGACCGTTATAGACCAAATCATTCCATTCAGGGATCAAGTTATCGATCGGGCAACCGGTTGCGGATTGGCAAAACGGAATACCGCAATCCATGCAACGTGCACCTTGCTTGCGCAATTCTTCGTCGCTTGGATCTGTATAGATTTCGCCATAGTCATTCAAGCGCACAACTGGCAAACGCCAAGGTACCTTCTTGCGATCATATTCCTTAAAACCTGTTGGCTTACCCATCGATCCACAACCCTTCTGACTACGAACTTATTAATGTTTTGTATGAGAAATGTCCGCTGCGATCGATTCGAGCAACGGACATGTTTCGATGATGCATCGGTTGACTTAGCGAGCTGCTGCGGCCGCACCTGTTTTGGCAGCAGCTTGCTTCATTTCTTGAAGCACTCGTTTGTAATCGGTTGGCATCACCTTCACAAACTTCTTCAAGCTGCTTTCCCAGTCGGCCAACATTGCGGCGGCAACGGTCGATTCCGTGAATTGATGATGGCGTTCGATCAAGCCCTTCAATTCGTTGATATCCTCTTCCGCTTCCACAGCTTCGAGTTCGACCGTCTCAAGATTGCAACGGATCTGGAAATCACCATCGCGATCAAAGATATAAGCGACACCACCCGACATACCTGCCGCAAAGTTGCGTCCAGTCCGTCCGAGAATCACGATGCGACCACCGGTCATGTATTCACAACCATGATCACCCACACCTTCGATCACGGCGACGGCACCACTGTTGCGAACCGCAAATCGTTCTGCAGCTCGACCTCGCAAGAAAGCTTCACCCATGGTCGCTCCGTACAAACATACGTTGCCAACCAAAATATTGTCTTCTGCAGCAAACGTGCTCTGGCGTGGTGGGTACACAATCACTCGCCCACCCGACAAACCTTTACCAACATAGTCGTTGGCATCACCTTCCAACTCCAGCGTGACACCGTGTGCCAAGAAGGCGCCCAAACTTTGTCCCGCAGATCCAGTCAACTTGATGTGAATGGTGTCCGTTGGCAAGCCGGTTTGACCATAGCGTTTGGCAACTTGATGACTCAACATTGTGCCGACGGTGCGGTTGATGTTGACGATTTCCGACTCGATCTTAACTGACTTGCCCTTCTCCAAAGCATCTTTCGAAAGCTCGATGAGCTTATTGTCTAACGCCAGTTCCAAACCATGGTCCTGTGCCTGCACGCATCGGACTTGAACGCTGCCGTGCGGACGTTTCGCCATAGTGAGGACAGGGGTCAAATCGAGCCCATCAGCCTTCCAATGTGCGATGGCTTTATTGGCATCCAAGCAATCGACGCGGCCAATCATTTCATTGATCGTGCGGAAACCAAGCTGGGCCATCACCAAACGCAAGTCTTCAGCCACCATGAACAGATAGTTCACGACATGCTCTGGCTTACCCGCGAATTTCGCTCGCAATTCTGGGTCTTGCGTCGCCACACCTACAGGACAGGTGTTGAGGTGACACTTGCGCATCATGATGCAGCCGAGCGTAATCAAAGGTGCAGTAGCGAAGCCGAATTCTTCAGCTCCCAACAAGGCGGCAATGGCCACGTCACGGCCCGTCTTCAATCCGCCGTCCGTTTGCAATACCACGCGGCTGCGCAAATCGTTCAGGACCAACGTTTGATGAGCTTCAGCGATGCCCAGTTCCCACGGCAAGCCCGCGTGTTTAATACTGGTTAACGGAGATGCGCCGGTACCACCAACATCACCTGCGATCACAATATGCTCGGCATGTGCTTTCGCCACGCCCGATGCAACCACACCCACGCCGACTTCGCTCACCAACTTCACGCTGATACGGGCCGATGGATTCGCATTCTTCAAGTCGTGAATCAACTGCGCCAGATCTTCAATAGAATAAATATCATGATGCGGAGGTGGGCTGATCAAACCCACACCCGGCGTACTATAACGAATACGGGCGATGTTCTTATCAACTTTACCACCAGGCAACTCACCACCTTCACCCGGCTTCGCACCTTGCGAGATCTTGATCTGCAATTCATCGGCATTCGCGAGATACTCGATGGTCACACCGAAACGACCCGAAGCGACTTGCTTGATCGCACTTCGCTTGGAATCACCGTTATCAAGAGGCTTAAAGCGAACGGGATCTTCACCCCCTTCACCTGTGTTGCTCTTGCCGCCGATGCGGTTCATGGCGATCGCGAGTGTTTCGTGAGCTTCAGCGCTGATCGAACCAAAGCTCATCGCACCGGTGCAGAATCGTTTCACGATATCTTTAGCTGGTTCCACTTCATCCAACGGCACTTCCGGTCCTGCCACACCCTTGCGGAACTCTAACAACCCACGCAAAGCGTAGCGCGTCTTGTTGCTCGAATTGATGTGTTGAGCAAATCGCCAATAAGCATTCTTATCACCAGCGCGAGCAGCGACTTGCAGGTCCGCAATCGCTTGCGGATCCCAACCATGATGCTCCCCTTCAGCTCGCCAATGGAACTCACCAGGGTTTGGCAAAACGGGTAGACCCAACTTCGCTTCGTGTGGGAAACCGAGTTCGTGACGACGCAACGCTTCTTCGGCGAGCACATCAAAACTCACGCCTTGAATACGGCTAGCTGTACCGACAAAACATTTCTCGATGACTTCGCTCTTGAGACCGACCGCTTCAAAGATCTGTGCACCTTTGTAACTTTGCAAAGTACTGATGCCCATCTTGGCCATCACTTTGAGCATTCCCTTAGCAACCGCCTTGCGATAAGCGGAAACCACTTTGTCGTCATCGTACTTGTCGCCTGGCAACAAACCATCGCGAATCGACTGCCACAAGGATTCGAAGGCCAAATAAGGATTGATTGCGTCAGCACCATAGCCGATCAACAAACAATGATGATGCACTTCACGAGCTTCGCCGGTTTCCAATACGATCCCGATACGGGTTCGCTTCGCTTGTCGCACTAAGTGATGGTGAACCGCACCTGTCGCCAACAGCGAGCTTACTGCCACGCGTTGTGCACCGACTTGACGATCGCTCAAGATCACCAACGTGTAACCGTCATCAATCGCTTGTTCGGCTTCTTGGCAAATGCGGTCAAGGGCCTTGGTTAAACCAGCACGACCTTCGCTGCGATCATAGGTGATATCGATCATCTTGGTTCGCCAACCACGTTTGGTCATATGGGCGAGCGCTGCCAATTCTTCATTCGTGAGAATCGGATGCGGGATCAACAATCGATGTGCGTGTTCCGGAGACACCGACAGAATGTTCTGCTCGGGGCCGATATAGCATTCCAACGACATGATCACTTCTTCGCGGATCGAGTCGATAGCAGGGTTGGTCACCTGCGCGAACAATTGCTTGAAGTAATCATAGATCATGCGTGGCTGATCGCTCAAACAAGCCAACGCAGAGTCGTTACCCATCGATCCCACCGGGTCACGAGCTTCTTTGATCATCGGCAGCAGCATGAACTGCATGGTCTCGATCGTGTAGCCAAACGCTTGCAGACGTGACATCAACGACTCTGGATAGAAGCCGTGTGGTTCGCTCTTGGGCGATAGTTCGTCGAGGGTAATGCGTTGCTCGCGCAGCCATGGTCCGAAAGTTCGACGAGCTGCATACTTGGATTTCAGTTCTTCATCGGGAATCAGGCGACCTTCTTCGAAGTCGACCAAGAACATGCGGCCTGGTTGCAAACGACCTTTTTCTTTGACAAGCTTGGGATCGACCGGCAATACACCCACTTCGCTCGCCATAATCACACGATCATCGTGCGTGAGATAATAGCGGCTGGGTCGCAAACCATTTCGGTCCAAAGTAGCACCGATCACTTTGCCATCGGTGAAGGTCATCGAAGCAGGACCATCCCATGGTTCCATCGTGCAACTGAAGAACTCGTAGAAGGCTCGCTTCTCTTCGCTCATCGTTTCATGTTTTTGCCATGCTTCAGGCACCATGATCATCATAGCGCCAGGCAAGGTGCGACCGTTCATCAACAAGAATTCGAGCACGTTATCGAACGTACCGCTGTCGCTGCACTCAGGCTCAACGACAGGGAACAACTTGCTGATTTCGTCGCCGTAGAATTCACTTTGAGCGGTACCTTGTCGAGCTCGCATCCAGTTGACGTTACCGCGCAACGTATTGATTTCACCATTGTGGCTCATGAAACGCAAAGGTTGAGCCCGGTCCCAGCTGGGGAACGTGTTGGTCGAGAAGCGACTATGGACCATCGCCAAGTGCGTTTCAAAATCTGGATCTTTGAGGTCCGGATAATACGGCAGAATTTGACAAGGGCGCAACATCCCTTTGTAAATCATCACCTTGGTCGACAAGCTGCACACATAGAACATCAAACGTTGCTTGAGGTTCTTATCGTTGCGCAACAAATGACTCGCTTGCTTGCGAGCTAAATACAAACGTCGTTCGAAACTATCTCCTTCGAACCCTTCCGCAGCAGCCACAAAGATCTGTTCAATATGGGGTTCACCGCGCCGAGCGCTAGGACCGATATCCGCCAGATCAGGCTCGACAGGCACCTTGCGCCAACCGACCACCGTTTGGCCAGCTTCACGAATGAGTCGTTCCAGTTGTTCTTTGCAATAGGTCCGTTCGCTGCTATCGCGCGGCAAGAAGACCAAACCGGCCGCAAATTTTCCTGGCTCTGGGAGATCAACACCTAAGTCGCGCTTCGCCACCTTCTTCAGGAACTTGTGAGGCAGTGCGGTCAATATGCCCGCACCGTCACCGGTGTTGGCCTCGCAACCACAACCGCCGCGATGGTCCATGTTTTGAAGAATCGTATCGGCATCCAATACGATCTGGTGACTTGGTTTACCTTTGATATTCGCTATGAAGCCGACGCCGCAACTATCCTTTTCCAATTCAGGGTTATACAAACCGTGCTTCTCTGGAAAGCTGTGGTAATCGCCCATCTCTCTATCTCCCATCTCTCTCCTCACCCATCCCATGGCAACACGTTGGCTGCCTATTTCAAATTTTGATTTTGTCTTGTTTTATCTTCCAATAAACATTCGCCGAGACACGCCAGCTAGGCTGCGACTTTAAGCCCCAGCCACCGCATTGGCGTTTTCTGTGACCGCTTCAGAAACCGCAGTTTCCGCCGCTGCTTCACTTATCGCTAATTCCATAAAGACGCGGGCCGATGCCCCAAGGGTTGCACCGCGACGATAGATGACTCCCAACGGCCGTTGCATTTCCAACGCCCGACATGGAAGCGATACCAAAGTGCCAGCGGCCAATTCGTTTCGCACGGTTGGTTCCGGCAACACTGCCACACCCGTGTTAACTGTCACGGCATGTTTTACTGAATCGATATTGTCCAACTCGGCTACTACTCGCGGAGTCACACCGATGCTTTGCAAACGACGATCAATCTCTTGACGAATACGCAGATGAGGCAAGAAACCAATCCACGCTAACTGCTTCAATTCCTCAGCAGTAAGATCTTCGACACGATTGGTTTTGCGTTTGGGCGATGCGACCAACAACATCGGCTCTTCACGCCAAAAACGGCAAGCCACACTTTGATTCGGAGCTGGATAACTCACCAAACCAAAGTCCACCAATCCGCGTTCGACCATGCCATAGACTTCTTCAGGTTGAGCAAACTGAAACGCTAACTGCACTTTCGGATGCAGCGTTTCGAACTTCTCGACCAAACCTGGGAGATAGCTCAAACCGACCGAATAAATCGATGCCACTTTAACGCGACCACTGAGCTGTTGCCCCAAGGACTGGACTTCATCGACCAGCGTTTCGAATTGCCGCAACAACTGCCCGCAACCATCGTAGAAACACTTTCCTTCAGCCGTGGGCGTTGGAGGCCGTTTCGATCGATCGACCAACCGCGTTCCCAATAACTCTTCCAACTGTTGAACGCATTGACTGACCGCGCTTTGGGTCAAACCATTTTCCGCAGCCGCTCGTGAGAAGCTCCTGCGGTCGATGACATCGCAGAAAACCTTCAGATTTCGCAACTGCACCGCTAATGAACAAGCCACTCCAACTACCTCAACCGTTCGCGTTTTCTGGAACCATGTCCCATGGCTTTTGGTCCCCGTAAACCCTCAATCGGCTAGCGGGGCAACTATAAGCCAAACAAATACACGGAAAAACAAGATAACTTATAGAAATGGAGTCTACGGTTTTTTAAGGCCAGGGTCAAATAGAAAGTTCCCCTCGGTGCGCGGTGAATCCCAGCCGGGATTAGAGCGAAAGCCGCAAAAAAGCCTGGAAATAGACAGGCTGCGGCCGGCAAGAGGGATCAATGAGGACTCAAGCCCCATAGATCCCATAACAATTGCGCAGAAGACGCCGTTACTGACCGTTACGGCGAAGCGTGAAGGAATAGATCAACACGATAGAACCGGTCGCCAATAAGCTCCAAGGGTGCCAGTCGGCAGGTCGGACAGTCTTGGTCGGCTCTTGAATCGGGTCTGGACTCCAGACGGAGAGAGCTGGGCGATTGCGGTTTTCACCGTTTTTGATTTCCGCGCTATCGATGACCAAGCATTCCACCCCGAGGACTACCAGGACCACTCCAACCGCGTAGAAAAATGCTCTCCACATAGGATACGCCTTCTCTTCATCAACCCTTTGCCAACTTCTCTTCGCCGAGCCCCAATGCTCAGACGAAGCGACAATATGCTGTGCAAGATGGGATCGACTCTAGAGCAGGCTCCCTGTGACAGAAAATAGGGCAAAAGCAGCGAAACAGATTCAAGTCGGTCGACTTTTGGAAATAAACCGTTCGACCTGCAAGACCTGCATAATGACACCCAACTTCACCAATCACAGCGTAGTGCAACTGCAGTTGGCGGTTGCGATCAACCGCTGCCGTTGATCATGCACGGTGCAATCCACAAAGCCAACGCGCAATCCTCGCTGAATCACTTTGGCTCGAACGGTGAGCGTGCCTGCAGTGACCGGCCGCATGAAACTTACTTTCATCTCGATGGTGGAAAAATCTTGTGATTCATCGATGGCTCGGCCGAAAGCAATCCCCATCGCCGCATCACAGATGGCCGATATCGCTCCACCATGCACGCGTCCCATCGGGTTGTGATGTCGCTGATCCACTTCCCAGATCAAAGTCGCTTCGCCACTCTCGCCTGGCAATACCTGCCATTGGAGCAGGTCATTAATGGGAGCCTGTTGAAAACGATCCATAGATGCCAATCATGCAAGGGAAGCTTCGGTGAAACCTGCAGCGACATCGTTGACCCCGTTGCCGCAGCATTTCGTTTAACCCGTAGCCGCAGCGGAGCGGAGGCTAGGTCTAAACGATGACAACGGGGTTAAAGATAACACAGATCCAGCTACGTTAGTAACGGTATTGCAAACCGTAGCTGAAACCAGAGAGCCAATAATTCGTTTCAGTCAACACAAACGAGGGGCGCAGTTGACCCGTCAATGGATCAGACAAGTTCGATCCTAACTGTGGATCGATTTGCGAGGCAGCTTGTGCCACCTTAGGCAAACTCATCGCGGTGTAACCGATCGTGAAATCCAGGCTATTGGTCAGTGCGTACCCAACGTTCAAACCGAACTCGGGGACCACTACAAACGTGTCGCTGATGTAGTGACCATCGTTGCTGAAGCGTGCCAACAAACCTTCGTCATCAACCGTGCTGGCTCCATTGGCATCGGTCACTGTAGTTTGACCCGCAATGGTAATGGTGCGTTCCATGTTTCCTAGACCGAGCTTGAAGCTACCATCAAAGTACCAACAGCCCCAACGGCGAGCACCTTGCAATCCAATCGCGAAACCTTGGAATTGATTGCTTGTCTTGAACGAATCATTCACATCGATCGAAGTACCGAACAACAAACTTGTGTTGTCGATCACTGTTGAATCCGTTTGAATATTCAAGCTGTCGTTCAGTTGAGCGAACTGGTATCCGAACAACATATCCCAGCGCGAGCGAGTGTCCGCGCACAATAAGCGCCGCAAAGTGAGATCACCACCTGCAATTTCCGATTCGGCGCGGATGCGGACATTACCTGCCGTATCTCCTGGAAATGCAATGAGCTGAGCGTTCTGCGTCGCTGGCAAGCCGTTCGTGAAATCCAAAAATGGTCGAGCGATAATGGCGTTGGTCGATTGGTTCGTAAAGAACTCTGTGTCACCCGTACCGGCGTCCCAACCACGGAAACTTAAGCCGTAATAGCGACAATCATCCAACCAGGTATTCAAGGTGAGTCGGCCACCTCCCTCGGGCGTATCGTTCACATTGCCACCACCGAATAAGATCCGCGTCGTGCTCAAACCGATTTGACCAGCAGTTGCCGCGTTTGTACCGGTGGGACTGGTCGTAACAAGAATGGGCATGTTCGATGCCGAACGATCCCAGTTCGTTCCTTCCAACCGAACACTCAAGCCACTGAGCATCCTGCCAAACAACGATGGATGATGACAATCCCCTTCGTAAAGCGGCATGAATTCCATGCTACCTGCGGTTGCAAAATAAGGAGAATGCGAGAAGCTGCTGTGGTCTGAATGGCCCAAATGTCCAGCCGCATCACACGATGAACAACCCGATGACGAAGGTCCTGGCTCGTAATCGTATCCGATGCGTTCTTGCACGGGGCTCGCAGTTTCCGGTATAGGCTCAGGCTGAGCTTCCGCTTCTTGGTAGGTGCTCGCTTTGATGACTTGGGATTTCGATCCGCGTTTCACAGCCCCTTCGCGATAGCTCGCCGACTGCACTCCCGATTGCAACTTCGGTTCGCGGAACTGCAGCCCATCAGCCTCATCGGTTTCATCGACGGCCGCATCGGCTGACGTCGACTTGGGCGTTTTGCCCTTGGCTTTTGTCCCTTGGTTCGGCACCCATTGCGTCGCATTAGCGGCAGGTGCCTGATTGTTCTTTTGATAAATGGTTCGCGGTGCACTACCCGAACGGAGCTGGGCATGAGCCGTCGAGGGCATCATCCAAGATGCAATTCCAGCCAGCAAACAGACCTTAAACGCGGCCAGCAACTTATTTTGGCAGTTCGGATCCATACCGAAATCTTCCTTCCCTTGGAGATTCGTCGGTAGCACAAGTACGCTACTCGACTCACGGGGTTAGATCGGCACTGCGGATTCCAGGGATTGAACAATTTTGGCAAACTTTGCGGATCACGCGAACTTTACCTACGCAGTGTGGACGCTGGCAAAAGCCCTTATTGGATCCGTTTTGCCCCTAAAATACGCCCAATCGCGGCACCTTCTACTTTCTGAGCGTCCCTTTTCGGTTGGATTGCCAGAGCTCCCCAGTCCGAATTTCCATAGCGGTCAGCCAGCCGCCACCGTAACAATACGTGTCCAAACAGGTGAGATGCCCCACATCAAATATCTCACCACCCCGATCGTGAGTATGTCCACAAATAGCTCGCTTACCATTGCGATGTGGTGGTGGAACAAATGACGTCAATTTGACCCATCGCAACAGATCGTCGGGCTGGTCTCGCAACTCCAATATCGGGTCATAATTGGCATGCACAAAGAAACAATCCTCTTCTTCATGATAGTCCAACAGCTCATCGAAAAACTTAAAGTGCTCATCGGGAATCACCCGCATATCGCCCGCAAAACCATAGGAATCTAAGGTATCCATGCCTCCGCATTGCATCCAACGATAGGGCGGCTCTTCGTCGCGTACGACTTGCAGCATCATCTCTTCGTGATTCCCCATCAATGGAACCAAGCGACATTGCTTGGATAGTTCAAGCAATCGATCGATCACACCTTTACTGTCACTGCCGCGATCGACGTAATCGCCCAAAGTGACAATCGTGTCGGCTGGCTGAGGCGCGATCGCTTCCAATAAGACCTGTAAGGCCTCGCTACAACCATGGATATCACCAATCGCAATCAATCGACCTGTCATCAAACCATCCAGTTTTTTGCGTTTTCTAGCGGGCTCCCCAGGGAAATTTCTCCCTAGTAGCGTATCATTGCATCGTCTACTCCCTAGTCTACATCATTCTGGTTGTGGCTCCCATGTCTAGCATCCCCTCCGATTCGGTTCTGGCAGCGGCCGCAATTGCTAGCGGTCTCGTTCAACCGAACCAATTGGACTATGCGTATCGGGTAGCCAAACACCGTATGTCGCAAGTCAATATGGCTCGAAACCAGGGAAACACCCCCACTGGTGAGCCATCGGATGCTTTGCTAGCGGAAATCCTGATCGAACAAGATGTTTTGACGCTATATCAGGCGACACAGCTTTCTTCGGGCCGCACGAAATTGACCCTCGGCCCGTATGTGATCACCGATTTTGTAGGCCAGGGGGGTATGGGACAGGTCTTCAAAGCGGTCCACAAAGTGATGGGACGGATATGTGCGGTTAAGGTGCTGCCCGTCCATCGCAAAACACCCGAAGCCTTAACGAGCTTTATCCGCGAAATCCGTTTGCAAGCTGGCTTGGATTGTCCTTATCTCGTGCGAGCCTTTGACGCGGGACAAGATGGGAATGTGCATTATCTGGTCACCGAATTTGTAGCCGGTATGGATTTGCGCAAACTGGTACGCAAGAACGGCGCCCTTCCTGTTTCGCAAGCAGCCAGCATCATCATGCAGGCCGCCCTCGGTCTCGATTATGCTCACGAGCAAGGCTTGATTCATCGCGACGTCAAGCCAGGCAACATCTTGGTCACTCCAGATGGTCAAGCCAAAGTATCGGATGTGGGGTTGGCTGGATTTGCGCAGAACTTGCTCGATGACCCTCGGGCTGGAAAGATAGTCGGAACGGCCGATTATCTATCCCCTGAACAAATTCGCTCGCCGCTTGATGTTCGCACGGTGAGCGACATTTATTCGTTGGGTTGCACGCTCTATTACACCGTGTGCGCGAAGGTTCCGTTTCCGGGTGGTGATACACAAAGCAAGTTGAAGCGTCATCTAGAAGAAACGCCGTGGCATCCGCGCAAGTTTGCACCCGATTTGCCGGAAGACTTTGTCGACATCATTGCCGACATGATGGACAAGGATCCGCAAAAACGTATTCCAACAGCTGCCGAAGTAGCAGCCCGACTTGAACCGTGGGCAGGTTCACCCGATGCGGTATCAGTCGGGAGACTTGGTAAATCACCCTGGCTTCCACCACCACCGCCATCGGATGCGGAAGCACCGGTTGTTGCGGAACCAGCAGATGATTGGCAAGCTCGACAGGAGAGCAGTGTTTCACGCGCGCACAACACAGGTGCCACGATCGAAGCGAGTTGGCCGCAACAAGAGACCGATGCGGCGCTCAGCTCCCCTGCTCTACCACAAGTGGATGTTGTGGCTACGAAGCCTGAAACAGCGGCCCCGATGTCGACGAGCATGGTCATCGGCCTCACGTTAGCAGTTGCCCTACCACTGGCCATATCGATTGGGGCAATCATTGGATTTCTCATCCACCGAGCATTCTTCTAGACATTTATAGAGCGTAGATCGCAGCTCGTAGCTCGTAGCTCGTTTAACCCGTAGCCAAAGCGCAGCGGCGGCTAGGCTTTCACTCGTACCCGCGTGTTCAATCGCAGGTCCTTCCTCCTCGTTCCCAGGCTCTGCCTGGAACGCACTGCACCGGAGGCTCCTGCCTCCTGTGCAGCGCCCATGCCCGCCGAGTCCCCAAACTGTACCATTGCCGTTTGTTCTGGCACGATCAACGCGATGGAGGCCGTGTACCGTTGGAGGCGCAAAACCGACGCTAACGCGTTCGGCTAATGGGAACAACCCACACGTACAAATGTACGCAAACATCCTCCTCGTTCCCAGGCTCTGCCTGGAACGCCCTGCACCGGAGGCTCCTGCCTCCTGTGCAGCGTCCAAGCTCGCCGAGTCCCCAAATTGTACCATCGCGTCTTGTTCTTGCACGATCAACGCGATGGAGGCCGTGTACCGTTGGAGGCGCAAAACCGACGCTAACGCGTTCGGCTAATGGGAACAACCCACACGTACAAATGTACGCAAACATCCTCCTCGTTCCCAGGCTCTGCCTGGAACGCCCTGCACGGGAGGCTCCTGCCTCCTGTGCAGCGTCCATGCTCGCCGAGTGCCCAAATTGTACCATTGCGTCTTGTTCTTGCACGATCAACGCGATGGAGGCCGTGTACCGTTGGAGGCGCAAAACCGTGGCTCACGCGTTCGGCTAATGGGAACGATTCACACGTACAAACGTACGCAAACAATACTCATGAACTCGCCTCCGCTCTCCGCTTGGGCTTGTCCCAGCGGAAGCGAGACTTGCAGGCTACCTCGCTCTCGAAGTGGATAGGCATACTCCGTCACCATCGGCATTTCGCCGATGGGACGATGACTTTTTGGCTACCGCACTGCGAGCATTTACTGTCAGGACTTTTGAAGAAGGGTGAGTTCGCCACATGATGGGCACCGTGCATAGGGTACTGAATCAAACTCTTCCCAGGCATTCGAACAATTACTGCATAGACGCCAATGGCCGTCAATAGCTGTAGCCGCAATATGGTCATCATTCGGTGCCTCATACCCCAATCGAAGGCAAGGCCCGAGATACTCATTCCCAAGCACTGTATATAGGATCTCGCGAGACACGCAGCAAAATCCAATGGATGGAATATTCACCCTCCACGGAGTCGGGGAAGTCGGATCGTGTACTATTCGCGGAGGCGAATCATCCACAGGTTGAAACTCAAAACTTTTGGCATCAATTAAATTGAACTCCAGACCGCGCAAGTCATCTGTGTGCAGGGCAACGACAGCCCAGACGATTCGGACCGTAGCGAATGGCGAACCAGGAAAATTCTCGGCGAAGCCCAAGTGGTGTTTTTCGAAGTAGCGATGCGAAACGAAATAGAATTCCCTAATAAAGGAATGAGTCCAGTCAACTTGCGACTGAAGCGATGTCCACATTTCGGTTGTCAAGCGGTCAGTCATCTACAGGCTCTCCAGGCAATCGTCTTGGTGAATCGGGATCGGGGGACCTTCGAAAATAGACTTGTTTGATTGGAATGCTCGTTTTCGCCTTTGCCCTCCCAATTCTTCCGATATCTGCTCATTCGGGGAGTCTCCATAATATTCCACTTTGCATGGTCGATTTCACCAATCGGTCTCGGCCCGGTCGCGGTATGCACCAAGGTGTCGCGTGAAAAACATTGGATCTTGAGCAAGTCCAAATGTTTGGCCGCATCCAGTTTTCCATGTGCTTTTATTCTGAGAAAAGCTCCTTTAACTTCGCAACCAACTTACCGTCGGCCTTGAGCAATTCGGCTGCTTTTTCGCCAAAACGTCTAGTAGGACCCCTTACGCTGGTTGCTAACGTTCATAGTACCCATCTTCGAATGCGAGTACAGATTCGGTTGGTGAATTCGGACTCTTGCGATGCCAAGGGGCGTAAATACTCACTCCCAATACTCTGGAGATTAGTCCGGCGTTGTCTTCATCAAGTTGCGAGTCTAGTTCTGAAAGAAAAGACTTCACTTTGCTATACGGTTCACCGAGCAAATTCACTCCATTCATGAGCACTCTCAAGGGCGCATATATTTCAATGGCCTCACACATTCCGGGCTGTTTATAAAAGACTTGCACGGAATTTTCTAGAAACGAGTCGGTCGGGACACCTGTATCTGATTTGGAAATCGATTTAAAGGGTAAGTCCATCGCTTTCCTAACTTCCTCAATAGTCATTCCAAATTGCAGAGAACCAACGCCGATTTTGGGGAAAAATTCAAATTCCATGACACACCCTTCTTAGTAGCCAATACTGGTGATGTAGTCTAACATTTCCTCAATTGCTTCATCATATTTAGCTCCGAACAATTCCCTTGCTTCATCAATATCCATCTGAACCGCTTCTCGCAGTTTACCTTGGTCAATCAAGTCCTGTTGCTTCTTTCGCCATGCTTTTGCCCTACGGGAACTGCCTGTACTTGACATTTCTTTATGATCAGCAGGATCCATTTGAAAAGCAGGACCGTCGTCTCGCCGAAACGGTGAAATTGCGTCTGCTGGACTATGGTTTGAATCTTTACCGTCTCGGGCTGGAAATTTCGTTCTTCGGTGCGACCCTCCACGGAATTTGCTATGTTGAGCGAGAATCTGTTCCATCGCGTCATCGATTTCCCGATCATCATACAACCTATTCCCGGCTTTGTCTGATTGGCTCCGCAACCAGTTTCGGATCTCGTCTACACTTTTTCCATTTCCTTTGGCGTAGAGCTTCCGAAGATCAGCAATGGTTTCATCAAACACAGATTCGTTATGCACCAGCACCCCGACATCGCCGACGGCTTAGTTGTGATGGCCGATGATGCTGAGGTTGCTGACGGGGAAGGCGTCGTCGAAGCGTTGGCGGATCTCGGTGATGAGGGCGAGTGCCAGAGCGAGTGATGATGCAATCGCCAGCGCGAATATTCTCGTTCCCAGGCTCTGCCTGGAACGAGGAATCGCGTCTTGTTCTTGCACGATCAACGCGATCGAGGCTGTGTACCGTTGGAGGCATAAAACCGACGCTAACGCGTTCGGCTAATGGGACACGCAGCACGTACAAATGTACGTGAACACTACTCGTGAATCCGTCTCCGCTCTCCGCTTGGGCTTGTCCCAGCGGAAGCGAGACTTACAGGCTACCTCGCTCTCGAAGAGCATAGACATGCTCTGTCACCATCGGCATTTCGCCGATGGGTCGATGACTTTTGGGCTACCGCTGCGGTTGATGCCCGTGCGCGATTAGGCTGTGCGCTATGGCACGTTCCTTCCAGAGAATAGGAGGCGGGAGCCTCCCGTGCAGTGCGTTCCCAGGCAGGAGCCATGGGAACGAGGAACAACGCAATCGAGGCCGTGTACCGTTGGAGGCATAAAACCGACGCTAACGCGTTCGGCTAATGGGAACGAAAAGCACGTACAAATGTACGTCAACATCACCCTCGTTCCCAGAATCTGCCCAATACATACAAGCGCAAATCCTACACCGCCTCGAGACGCACAGGAGATACGCGAGGCAGGAGCCTCGCATGCAGTGCGTTCCCAGGCAGAGCCATGGGAACGAGGAAAAACGCAATCGAGGCCGTGTACCGTTGGAGGCACAAAACCGACGCTAACGGTTCGGCTAATGGGAACTGTCGTCTAGATCCAAGGTATCGAGCTCCTGCAAGGGAACTCCTAACCGCTGCGGTTGATGCTCATACGTCGGCTCACGCAATTGAGGACGCATGCTGAGCCGCTGCAACTCGTGTAACTGATACTCGCGAGTTAATTGCACTTCGCGGTTACGCAACAGATAAAAAATGCGACCCTGATGCGGATCGTACATCTTCTCACAAACTTGTCCGATCAATGGCTCCGCTTTACCAAGCTGCGATAAGACTTCCACTTGATCGTCAATCTCTATTTCTTCCGCTGCAACTTTCCACCATAAACAAGGCTTAATGCGCAGTCGGAGCGAACCATATCGTAGATGATAATACTCGCCATCAAAACTTTCGCGACAAAACACACGCTTGCTTGGTATCCAGCGTTCCGCAATCTCTCGATCGTCAGGATGGATCCAATCGGTGCCAGCCTGCGGCCAACGCAAAATGCATCCGTAATCGGGTTGCGAATGATAGGCAATCGAACCTGCACTCTGTGGATCATTCATCGAGCGTTCCCTTCGCGACATTGCAACTAAGGTGGATCAAACCCACCAGGGCGAAATGGATGACAACGCATGATTCGCCAAAATCCCTTCCATGCACCTCGCAAGGGACCATATTTCTGCACTGCCAAAATAAAATACTGACTGCAGGTTGGCTCGTAACGACAATTCTTTCCCAACAACGGACTGATGCCGCGTTGATAAAAACGCACCATCGTGATCATGACTTTAGCAATCAGCCCACCCACTAAGCCCAACGACTTGCCTTGCGGTACGACATCAGGGCTCGGACTGTCGCTCGTCACTTCCTCACGATGCTCTTGGCACATCCCTCCTTTATCCTCCATCCCTGCGGCGACTCAATACCCGCGCCGAACGAACCAAAGAGCGTTTGATCTCTTCTCCGTCAGCTATCGCCCCAGCTCGTGGTCGGACAATAAAATCCATACCCGTTGGAATCTCCGTTCGCTGCCGACGAAAGGCTTCGCGAATGAGCCGCTTCCAACGATTGCGGACCGGCGCTGATCCCACTTTTTTCGATATCGAAATCCCTAAGCGAGAATGATTCAGTTGATTAGGGAGCGCATGGATCACCAAGACCGGATCCGCTTGCACACGCCCGGTCTTGAAGATCCGCTCAAACTCGATTCGTGAACAGATACGATCTGCTTTGCCAAATCGCTCTGATGGCTTATCGCTCACCAAGCTAACCCTGCTCTCGGTGCTAATGGATGTAAAGAATCCAACTTGCGAATCAACTCTTCGCTCGCTGCATCCATATGATCGGGCAACTTGATATGCAGTTCAACAAAAAGATCGCCACTTGTGCCATCCGACTTCTTCACGCCCTGCCCCTTCACACGCAATCGCTTGCCGCTGCTGCAACCGCCCGGAATTTTCAACGAGACAACTCCCGCTGGAGTTGGGACGTCAACCTTGGCTCCCAAAGCGGCTTCGGCCAACGTCACGGGCAACTTCAATTCCAAGTTGTCACCATGTCGTTTGAAGTGAGGATGTGGTAACACTTGCAACGTCACTAACAGATCACCCGGGACACCATTGGCACCGGCACCATTAGCACCCGGCATTCCCTGTCCCCGCAAACGAATCTTCTTGCCGGAATCGACTCCGGGTGGAATCTTCACACTGACCGTTTCCATTTTTCCATCGCGATTCAAATGCAGATCGACTGAGCCCCCCAGAATCGAAGTCGCAAATGGAATTTCGGCCGTCGCTTCCAGGTCACTCCCCTTAGCAGCTTGCGAGCGTCGACGTCGACCACCACCATTTCCACCGCCAGCCCCCCCTGCTCCGGCAGCACCCGCGCCACCTCCCATGAATTGCTTCAGAATGTCGTTCAGATCGCCACCAAACGAAAACGGTTGCCCACCTCCGCCGCCGCGAAAAACTTGCTCGAAATCCATGCCTTCAAACGGATTTCCACCTCCCCCGGCTCCGGTGGGTCCACCGCGAAATCCACCCATTTGCTCGAACCCAGGCCCAAATTGGTCGTACATTTTCCGTTTTTCAGGATCACCTAAGACCTCGTACGCCTTCTGCAATTCCTGAAAGCGTTTCTTGGCCTGGTCATCGTCCGGATTCATATCGGGATGGTATTTCGCCGCCAACTTACGGTAGGACTTCTGAATTTCCTCCGCCGATGCCGATCGGGAAACACCCATTATTTTGTAGTAATCGTCCGCCATATCCCTCATTCCCTTCACCAAAACGCCCAAACTGCCATTTTGGCAGTCCATTTCGGTTCTTTCTTAGTTTAATGCAAATCGTTTGCCGATTGCGCTCGCAAAAACGAGGTACGTTCAAGAAGGTACCGTTTTCTTCCCACCTTCTGCATTTCCCATTCCCATGATTCGTTGCTTACGACCGCTGCTTCGATTCTTTCCCTTTTTGGCTGTCGTTTTTGGTCTCTTTTCGGTCCCCGTCCTACCGGCTAAAGATGGGGAACTGACCATCAACCCCATCGACGATGCAACCGACCAACCCGTCCCTATTCGGATTTGGATTCGCAATGAATCGGGTCGAGTCCCACGCCTCCAAGGTCTACTCCGCCGGGGCGATTGGTATTTGCTTGATCGTAGTTTTGTCATTCGTCAACGGGATGGCGAATTTGATTACATCGCCAGTCGTGGTCCAGAATACGCGCTCACTCAAGGTGGATTCACCATGAGCCGCGACGCCAACGACGAGCACCCCATCTATGTCGAACGAAGTTGCGAAATGCGCAAAGAGGATTGGTGGGGAGGCGACTTGTGGTCCGAACTTCCTAAAGATGAACTGGTACGTTGGATGGGAGCCGATGATTTAGATATGGCTTTGACCATCACTCGTCCAGAGCCTGAGCCAACACCCAATCCCGCAGATCCTGCAGCGCCGCCTGAAAACAACAAACCTAAACCTAAGAAACCGGTCGCACCATTAGAACGCATTGAAGATAGTCGTGTTCGCTGGGGGAACGAAGCGAGTTTCGTTGACTTGCGTCTGGAGAGTGGCTTGTTGTTTTATGGTTGGCCGCGCATGGAAAAAGTGCCGCAAAAGAACCTTACGCTGCCGATCGCTCCGCGCGTGTTGCAACGTGCACTCGAAGATAACGCGACACATATTGCCATCGTCCAACCTTGGTCTCGCGACGTACCACTACTCTTAGCGCAAGGCCGCATCGATTCATTTGCCGTAATGGCACATCATTTACAACCCGAAAAAAGTTGGCCTGTCACAGCAGCTGCCTATAACCCTGACTCGGTTCGCTTCAATGGACCGCGCGGCTTAGGTCGCTTAGTAGAATACACGTACTGGCAATTATTAGATGCTGGATTCCGCATCGCTCCCTCTGCCGCTTCGGGCTTTGGTCGAAACGGACTCGATACGCATTTGGGATACAACCGCATCTATGTTTCGCTGGCAGGATCGGAAAGCGATTCGACATGGTGGGAACGACTCAAAGCGGGTAAAGCGATTGTTACCAACGGCCCACTCCTGCGCCCCTTGATCAATGGCGAACTTCCTGGTGCCACCTTGAAATCGATAGATGGTGCTCCGATCGAATTGCAAGTCGACGTATCACTGTCCGTCCGAGACCCAGTCGAATATTTGGAGGTGGTCTTTAACAGCGAAACCTTATACCGCGCTCGACTCGATGAACATGCACAACGTGGCGGAATGATTCCACCGCTGAAGGTAGCCCGAAGCGGCTGGGTGCTGGTCCGGGTTGTCACCGATCACGAACCCAGTTACCGATTTGCCATGACGGCACCCTACTATGTCGAGATCGGCGGCAAACCGCACATCAAGAAAGAGGCCGTCGCCTACTTCCAAACTTGGCTCGAAGAATCGGCCAAGAAGATCGATAAATTGGAAGCCGCCGAAAGGGATGCTTACCAACCGTTCCTCGAAAAAGCTAGGGAATTTTGGCAAGTGCGCGCCGTCCAAGGCGAATAATCCTCCCTTTAACGACGGTTGCCTATAGCCAAAAAGGGCGTTTCAATATACTTTCTAACCGCTGAGTGGATCACTGGTTCGTTTCCCTTTCCTTCGACGCGTTATTACGAAAGACGACGGCATGGCACTATGGCAATCCGAATACCCGTTCGGTTCCCATTATTTGACCATCGGTGCCAATCGGCTGCACTATGTAGACGAAGGACGTGGAGATCAACCGATCGTATGCGTTCACGGCAATCCCACTTGGTCGTTCTACTATCGCGCGATCGTTAAACATTTTCGCAACACGCAACGCGTTATTGCCGTCGATCACATCGGTTGTGGCTTAAGTGACAAACCACAAAAATATCCCTACACCTTGGCACAACATATCGCCAATCTTCAATTGTTGTGGCAAACACTCGATCTGCGCAACATCACGTTGGTGGTACATGATTGGGGTGGAGCGATTGGATTAGGAACAGCCATCGCTGAACCTCACCGTGTGGCACGCATTGTGATATTGAACACAGCGGCCTTTCCTCCTCCTTATATTCCGTGGCGCATCGCTGCCTGTCGTTGGCCGCTCATCGGACCATTTGCCGTTCGCGGTTTGAATCTATTCAATCGCGCTGCCCTGACGATGACCATCCACCGCAAAAAACGACTATCACCTGTGGTCGCCTCCGGCTTGCTCGCTCCCTACAACAATTGGACCAACCGAGTTGCCATAAGCCGTTTCGTTGGCGATATTCCAACCTCGCCAAACGATCCAACATGGCAAGTGCTCGACAATATCGAACGCAACTTACATCAACTCGCCCATTTGCCTGTCATGATGATTTGGGGAATGCAAGATTGGTGCTTCCGTCCCGAATGCCTCGACCGCTTAGCCAAACATTTGCCACAGGCCGAGATCATTCGCTTGGAAGATGTAGGGCATTATGTGATGGAAGATGCTCCGGAGGATGTGCTATCCAACATGGATCGTTTTCTACAAGCTCCTGCTACCTCAACTTAGTCATCCATGGCGAAACCAAAGCCTGTCGCGAAGCAATCTTATCTGACGACACATCGCCATTCCGTGCGCCACATGAGCCTCGGCCAACGCGCCACGTTAGCCATTACCTTAGAAGCTTCGGCGCGCAAACTCGGCAACGTGCATCCCAACGCCAGCTTCGTTGATATGAAGTATGACGATTTCTTGCGGAGTGCGATCGCGATTGGTCCCACGTTCGATCAACGCGGAAAACTCTCTGTGGGGAAATTGATTCTCGAGTCCGTTATCGCCACTCAACAGAGCGTGGGTGTGAACACGAACTTAGGCACACTGCTATTGATGGCCCCCGTTGGCATCGCCTTTAGAACAGGGGCCAACCACAGCTCAAGCGAAACCCCGTTTCCCGAGCGATTTGCCGCGTTGCGTGAGAAGACGATACACACGCTCGATCGTCTGACTCCGAATGATTCTCGCGATGTATATGCCGCGATTCGACATGCTGCGCCAGGTGGCATGGGCAAAACTGAAAAGCTCGACGTGCATCAAGCAGCAGCTCCAACCGATTTGCTTGAAGCGATGCGCGTTGTGGCAGAAATCGATCAAGTGGCCCACACGTATTGCAGCCGTTTTGAATTCTTGTTCGATGAAGTCGTGCCTCAGTTGCAACTCGCACTGAAACATTGTGGCGATATCAACCACGGTATCCGACTATTTCAAATCCGGTGGCTTGCCCAATATGGAGATAGCTTGGTTCATCGCAAGCTTGGCAAACATGAGAATGATTTGTTGCGCAAGAAATCGAAGCAGCTATTGGAGATCTTCGACGCGGAGAATCAACAGCTGACCGAACACTTCGAAAAGCGTTGGGCCAGATTGGACCGGTGGATGCGAGAGACCGGACATCGCCGCAATCCGGGAACAACGGCCGACCTGATAGCGGCCGGCCTCTTTGTTCTTTTGTGCTGCGAATAATATGAAAAACTAACTGACGTATTCTTCTTCGGTATCGCCAGTAGGACGAGCCAACTGCCCGTTCTCTTCGAGATTGCGAACGATATCGACGATCTTCTGTTGCACCGATTCGACGTCCGAGAGACGAACCTTGCCGAGGTATTCCATTTCTTCTTTGAGCATTTCGGCAGCACGCGAAGACATGTTTCGTAACACTTTGTCTTGCAGAGCTTGGCTGGCTCCCTTGAGTGCCATCGCCCACTGAGCTGTTTCGACGTTCTTGAGAATCGATTGAATGTCTTTGTCGGCCAGTTTCGAGATATCTTCGAAGACGAACATGAGGCGACGAATCTCTTCGACCAACTCGGGTGTATCTTTCGCCAACGATTCGAGAATTTGACGTTCGGTCGCACGATCGGAAACGTTCAAGATCTCGGCCACAGACTCGACACCACCCGCCTTCTCGAACGATTGGTTCATGACGAGACTCATTCGCACTTCTAAAGCTCTTTCAATTTCATCGATAGCTTCAGGGGATGTCTGTCCCATTTGAGCGATACGGCGAATGACGGCCAACTGCCGCGCCATCGGTAAACCTTGCAAGACCGAGGCAGCCGTTGGCGATGGGATGTGCGACAAAACCAACGCCACTGTTTGCGGATGCTCATCCACAATGAAAGAGAGGATGTTCTGTGGATCGGCCTTGTGCAAAAAGCCGAACGGTAAAGATTCCAGCGCTTGCTGCAGGACGCTGATCATATCCGTTGCATCTTTGCCCAACGCCTTTTTCACCAACGCCTTAGCGCGTTCCAAACCACCGGAGTTTGTGGCCAATACCGATGGTTTACTTTCCAGAAACTCAGCGATCACCCGTTCTTGCTCGCGGCTGGTAACCGTTTCCATTTGGGCAATGGCAATCGTTACCTTTTCAACGGCCTTATTAGGCAACTTGGCCAGCAACTTGGCAGCATCATCTTCTTCCAAGCTCATCAAGAGCACTGCTGCTTTGCGCAAGCCGTCATCGCTCATGTTCAATGGCACCCTTAGGATCAATCGCGTGGTAAGGGGGGAATCTGGACATTACCCCATTGCCGCTGCTCAGCGCGCACGGCCTCCTTTCAATCGGCCATCGATCGGGCGCTCTCCAGAGATCTCTACCGGTCTCGCTAGATCGCGAGCGGCGTCGAGTGTGCCATAGCGAATATGCCGATTACAACGCGCACAACCGCTGAAACCACCCTCCAATCCTCTTCTCCCTTTTCGTGTTTTTCGTGTCTTTCGTGGTCCCCTCTCGGCTCACTCGCAGCACGCATCATTTCAGGAACGACCAACGAAATTGAGACCGTGTACCGTTAGAAAAGTAAAACCGGGGGCTAACGCCCATACGGCTGATACCGCCCTCTTCTCCCTTTTCGTGTTTTCGTGTCTTTCGTGGTCCCCCCGCGATCACCAGGGAAGGCGACAATACCCCCACTGCCCATTGTTCTCATCAACGCCGATCTCGATGCTCACCAAGCGGTCACCGATTACTGGCCTGAGCACTTCGCGCATACCGCGAGCTAACCAGTGAGCCAATTCTTCTGCGGTCGTATTGGTGACGGGCAATAACTGGCAATCTTCGCGGGGGAACAACCAACGTTTTTGACGAAAGCGAACCTCGACCTCGTCCCCCTTTTCTTCAACGTGGATCAGGGGATGAGTGGTGGGGAGGAGCATCTGATGATCGAGCTGTTTGACGAGTTTAGCGAGTGTATCGCGAAAGGCGATAAAATCGATCACATAACGATTTTCATCCAAGGGGCCAACCACTTCCCCAATTACTCCATAATTGTGGCCGTGGAGACACTCGCAAATATCGCCATTAAAGGTGATAAAATGCGCCGCGCTGAAGACCAATTGCTGCTTTTGCAGCACGACTCGATATTCTCCAGCGTTATCTGTTTGGGGAGACATTTCTAAAATCCTTCGCTTGCGTTCTAATGGTGGACTTGGATGATCAGCAACCTGTTTCTAACCGCCCCTCACCGCATTGGCAGACTATGACTATTTCACCGATGATGCGCCAGTACGAAGAAGCGAAAGCCGCCTGCGGGGACTGTATACTCCTGTTCCGCATGGGCGACTTCTATGAACTATTCTACGAGGATGCCAAGACAGCGGCCCGTGTCCTGGGTTTGACCCTAACCAGCCGTGACAAAGGGGAAAACCCAATCCCTATGGCAGGCTTCCCACATCATCAGCTCGAAGGTTACCTTGGAAAACTCATTCGACAAGGTTACCGCGCCGCCGTATGCGAACAAGTAGAGGACCCACGCGAAGCCAAAGGGATCGTCAAACGTGAAGTCACCCGTATCGTCACACCGGGCACCCTAACCGATGACGCTTTACTTGATCCGCGCCAAAGCAACATTTTGGCGGCGGTCTGCAGTTTTCGTCCCGGCTCCAAATCTCATGCAGGCAGCAAGTCGGCCACCGGAAAAAATGCTAACGACGATGCAGATTGGGTCGGCATCGCATGGACGGAACTTTCCACCGGCCGTTTCGAAGCGGGCATCTTTCCTAAACAATCGGTTCGCGATGAGCTCTATCGCATTGAGCCCTCCGAAGTTCTGCTGCGCGAAGATGATGGCGTAACGCTGGCCAAGGATAGCTTAGATCCCTGGATGGTCACGCTCCGCCCAGCTTGGCAATTCGGCGTAGAAGAAAGTTTGCGAAATCTGCACGAGCAGTTCGGTGTTCTCGATTTGCAGGGTATGGGTTGGGAACAAGAGGATCAACTCGCTATTGGTGCTGCCGGCGCCGTTTTAGGTTATCTCAAAGAAACACAACGCTCATCGCTCACTCACATTCAACAACTGTTGCCACATCGCCGAGGCCAAGCGCTTGAAATCGATTCAGCAACACGCCGCTCGCTGGAGTTAACACACACCATACGCAGCGGCCAACGCGAAGGCTCGCTGCTTTCGATTCTTGATCACACGGTAACGCCGATGGGTTCGCGACTCTTGGCCAATTGGTTGGCAAACCCGTTGATCGATCGCATCAGCATCGAACAACGACTATCGGCCATTGAAGAGTTGATCCGCGACAATCGTTTGCGACAATCGATTCGACATCAATTGAAAGATGTCTACGATTTGCAACGCTTGTTGGCCCGCATCGCCACAGGTCGCACCAATCCGCGCGATCTCAATCAAGTCGGTCGCACTCTCCGCAAGCTACCGGAGATGAAAACTCTTCTCTCCGATACGCATTCACAACGCTTGGGAGATCTTGGGCAATCGATCGATCTTTGTTTAACGTTGAGCCAACAACTGCAAGATGCGTTGATGGATGATTGCCCGCTGCTTCCGCGCGAAGGGGGTTTCATTCGTTCCAATTACAATGCGGAGCTCGATGAATATCGACAACTGGCTACCGGTGGTAAGCAATGGATTGCCGAGTATCAAGCACAACTGGTTCAGACCACAGGCATCAGCAGCTTAAAGGTGGGTTATACCAAAGTTTTTGGATATTATTTGGAAGTAACTAACACCCATCGCGAACGCATTCCAGATTATTTCATTCGCAAACAAACGCTTAAAAATGCCGAGCGTTACATCACGCCGGAACTGAAAGACTATGAAGAGAAAGTTCTTTCGGCGGATGACCGCGCGAAGCAACTTGAACACGATCTCTTTTTGGCGTTGCGTGAAGCGGTATTTGCACAAACTCAACCGCTCACTCGCACGGCGCATGTTCTAGCTGAACTCGACGTCCTTTGTTCCTTGGCCGAATTAGCTGCCCAACGAGGTTATGTTCGTCCAACTATTACCGATGAAGCGATTCTTGAAATCCAAGAAGGACGCCATCCTGTTCTCGATTCGACGTTGCCTCAAGGTACGTTTGTTCCGAACGATATTTATGTCGGTATGGAGCATGGTCGCGTGATGTTGATTACCGGTCCTAACATGGCCGGTAAGAGCACTTACATTCGTCAAGTTGCGTTGCTCACCATCATGGCTCAGATGGGTAGTTTTGTTCCCGCGAAATCGGCGACCATTGGGCTTGCGGACAAGATCTTTGCTCGAGTGGGAGCCAGCGACGAACTCGCTCGCGGGCAAAGTACGTTTATGGTCGAGATGTTGGAAACGGCTCGCATTCTGAATACCGCTTCAGCGAGAAGCTTAATCATTTTGGATGAAATCGGGCGTGGAACGAGCACGTATGATGGACTTTCACTCGCTTGGGCCATTGTCGAGCATCTACATGATCATGTAGGTGCGCGAACTTTCTTTGCGACTCATTACCATGAATTGGTCGACCTGGAACAATCGCTGAGCGGTGTCAAGAATCTCAATGTTGCGGTGAAAGAATGGAACGAAGATGTGGTGTTTTTGCATCGCATTGTTCGTGGCGGTGCGGATAAGAGTTACGGTATTCACGTGGCCCGCTTGGCCGGTATACCGCGACATGTGAATGATCGCGCGAAGGATATTTTGGCTCAACTGGAAATTGACCATATCAATAAATACGGCCAATCCAAAATTACTCCGCCGCCGAAGAAGAGCGGTTCACCGATTCAGTTGACGTTGTTCGATTGGGGCGAACATCCGGTACTGGATCGAATTCGCGATGTCGACCTGACTCAGACGACTCCGTTACAGGCATTGCAATGGATTCAGCAATGGCAAAATGAGCTCGGCATCAAGAGTAGCAAATAGCATCTTGCGACGTGTGCCCATCTTGATGGATCGTTTAGCCCGTACGCCGCAGGCTAGGGCCCGCGCCGTTGGATTCGTCAGCGCGTAAGAGCCGTGCGTTAGATCCTAGGATCCTCGTTCCCATGGCTCTGCCTGGGAACGCACTGCATGAGAGGCTCCTGCCTCTCGTATTCCTTCCTCTGCCGCTAGACTCGGAGTAGGATCTGCGTCTGTATGTTTTGGGACTCGGCGGGAAAATGCGCTGCACGGGAGGCAGGAGTCACCACGGAAGCGATCACTCCGCGAACATGGGCATTAGAATCGCGCAGAACACAAAGATTGCGAGGGAGCATGTTTTGAAGAATAGACTAAAGTCTCTCCATTTTAAGACGAGCAGCACCGGCGCGACACATCCGGCGAATGCAATTAAGCCCAGATAAGTTAGCCCCCGCGTCCCTGCGAACATTTAGCCGCGAGACGCTGCAAAAACGGCCAATCCCGCCAGTGTGAAAATGAGGAGCGACTGTTGGAGCGACCATTGTCACATATTGAGTTTTACTCCAACTGCGAGCCCATTGTTTAGGAACCGCGAAAATTACGAAAATCGCGAAAGCTTAGCGATGCGCATCACTCAACACTTCCATTTACCACAAATCTCCGGCCTCATATCTCTGAAGTGGCTCATTGCATTCCAATCAAGCACGACCACTTGTGCGCACTAGGAAATTCACGACTTAGCGTAATTGCCAGAACGACCGCGATTAACCAGCCGCCGGAGTAGAGGTACCACCAAGTAATGGGCTGACCGGCGGCTTGGGTGCATCACTTGGTTCGGACTTCCACGGACGCGGTGGTAGTTTCACAGCGTTGCGTTCACGGGACTGAGCGTCCGCAACGATGCTGGCCATATCGTTGTTAAAACGACCGGCGAGTTGATGTTTGATATCGAGGATTTCGTCGTTAATCGAATCAGTAGCCATGCTTACAATCCCATCATTTCATCAGGCGAACAAATCAGTGGCGGCGTGTATCCATTGTCGCGGCAAACCCGCTCGATGATCGAGCGGGTCTCGATGTTAGCGATGTGCCGAAAGTTCCATGTCAGCAAGTATTGTACACCGTTTACTGCGGCAATGGAAATGTGAAGGGCGTCTCGAGGCTCAGTGGGCGGTATGCCGAATTTGCGGATCAACTCATTAGCTAGCTGTTCAGCAGCGAGCGAGACCGCCAGCATTTGAAACCCGTCAATGAATGCGAGTCGTTCAGATGCGGCGGTTGAGTCACCGGCCGCGCATTCGTCGTACACAATCTGGGATGCAAGCAACGCGTATCGATCGCGGCCATCCCACCACAGTTTGGATGAGATCTGTCGCGCAGTGACCAGAATGTCATTTCTTGGTCGAGAGGCCAGATGGCCGATGACCGTCGTCTCAACATACACAGTTGGTTTGCTCATAGTCCTTTAAGTCCGAACGACTCGATTCAGCCAGCCCGAGCAAGTGACTCTACCCAAATCAGATCGCCTGATCGAGGGCTTGGTTACAATCGTTTGTTAGGTGCTTCCTAAGGTTTCGTAGGGTAAGGAATAATTAGAGGATTCGGAAACGCGACTCCAATTGCGCAAAAGGTAATCAGAACGATCACAAGACACAGAGGTGCTCCGATCGCCAACATCCATTGTTTTGCAATTGTCAATGCGGTAAATCGTAATCGGTACTTCACGAAACAAAATAATAGCAATAAGGACACCGGGCATAAAAGCAATGCGATTACTCCCCACATGGATCGGACCGCCACATTCCCTTTTGGCATATAGTCCGGCTCCGAATGCAACCAGGCCTCATTCCCCTCTTGAATATCTACGAAGCCAAAGTAAAGGACCGAACCAGCGATTGAGCAAGCGATGCAACTTGCAGCAATGGACACGTACCAAGCGATCTCATTGCCATTCTTGGTTGTGCTTTCCATGTTTGTCGCTCTCGATGTCGCACCTAATGTCCGCCATCACCGGGTGGCGGGAGTAACGTTTCCATTTCAAATCCGCTGGCCCTCGCCACTCCGGTGCATGGCTTGGTTCTTCGACTTCGTTTGCGCGGTTGTCATTGCCCGGCTGCAGTCTTTGCAAGCAATTCACACAAAATCTGATCTTCTCGTTGACAGAATTCTGTTGGATTCTCGTTGCATGAGTGAGCATTCCACACGTGAGCAATGCAAACCATTGTATCGTCAATCGTAAAGGGCGTGTCGTCAAGTAATCTATGTATCGCCGACGCCACTTCGTTTAGGCTTTCAAAGTACTCGCCCATCGCCTCCTCAACCTCCGACCGTACTGAAGCTAATTCCGTCCGAACCGCTTCGCGATCACTCTCGACAAGTTCAAGATACGTGAAGGCGTTTTCCAGTTGATCGAACCAGTAAACTCCCTGATAGAGCTTGCAGTACGCAAACACAAGATGCCGGAAGGTTACATCCGTGAACCTGTCACCATCGCGGCGAAGTTGTCTTTCGAATTCGGTGCCAGCGATTAGATTTGTCATTCGCACCCTGTCGAAGAACGGCGATGTTGACCGAGCCACCGTAAACAAAGTCTCTAAAAGCCGAAACGGACCATCGGGGGCTTCGGTCCGACATTTTGTTCGTCCACGTTATGATCGTTAGACATGAATGAACCAGCCAAACCTCCCCGCGACAAGCATCAGGAAGAGGGCCAAGAAAGTAATTGCTATCGAACAAAGCCGATGATAACGCTCGGATGATTGGCTCGCAAAAGCAACAATTGCCAATATGAGTTGGACCATCACGGACAGGACACATGCTAGCATAATCATCAGCGCCAGTGGGGCAAGTGGGAACAATGATCGCCCCGTCATCCCATCGTCTCGGAGGAACTGATATGCTGCAAAAGGAATGCAATGCAAAGCAAGCGCCAGAACGGCAAGCAATGCGTTCCAGTAGAGAACAAACGGAAAGCGTCCTACAGGAACGTCGTCACTCGATGTATCTGAGATGCAAGGATTAGACATCGTTCGCGTTTAGATATGCACCATGAATTGAGAACGAACTCGCAGTTATCTGCATTCCGGACGAACTTATAATTATTCCGGTCTGGGTTCCGGCAATAATTCCGAAACACGATTACCCAGCTCGTTATCTCAGATTATTTCACGTTTTTCGCATCGTGTCGAGAAAATTATTGTCGGAATTGCGTTCCGACAGCAACGAATTATTGCCGGATAGCCACTCGGATCATGTCCACCCTTTGATAGCAACTTTGGTTTGCTAGCGAGGTGAAATCCTCTCAACAAACTGCGATCTCTCTGGCCTGATTTAATAAATGCTTACAAAAAAACTCGCATTACTTTACCTAGCCTTACAGTAACTTGCGGTATCATGCTGCTGAAAGCAGTTTCCCATATCCGAGCGATACTGAGGCAAAAAAATGATTGCAAAAAACAGGTGCGGCTCAGGCAACCTCTTCTTTTTGCCCCCAATTTTTTTGCCTTCACCATTACCGCAGCAATCAGCTAGGCCGAAAGCGATAGCCACTGCGCACTTCCTGTTAGATGCTCAACACTTAACACTTCATTTACCATCCGTGCCCAAGGAAGTCCTCTCATGGATCCATGTTGCAGGTTAGTACAGAGCCTCCTGTAGCGCACCGGAGACGCGTCGAAGCAATCGCAGGAAATATCGTCGTATCATTTGGATCGACAGACGGCGATCGGCTCTCCGGTGGCAACCAATCCTCCACGATACAAATCCACTCGGCCGGACTGCCGAGCAACCGAACGCTCCAGCCACCAGCATTCGAAGTGAAGGCGGTAACACCTACAACCTCACCATCCATCAGTTCAAGTAGCGCAGGAAGCGAACGTCCATCGGAAAGCCTTATTTCGCCTGCGGTATAAACAATATCCTCGTCGATGAATTCAACGTTCATGGAGGGCCGTAGCGTAGTTTCGTCTTGCCCTGACCGATCCTCCTCGTCCAAAGCATATTCTCAATTCCGACCAATCGTTACCAATTATTCCTGGACAGTGACCTGGATTCCGATGCCGCCTAAACACCCTAGCCTGCGTCGGACCGAATATCCGAGAAGTCTCCCTTGGCGAGCTTATCCGACTCGATAAACGTAACTAGCCTGTCACCATCGTGCCAGCACCAATGCAATTCTTCGTCCGATTCGAGCGAAAGAAATGATTGCCATTCCAGACCGGGAGTCGGATCATACCCTAGCGTGTGATTGTTCGGATACCCAAACAGATAGTCGTCAACTTCATGCCAAGAATAATGTAGCTTTTCATACGCCCCCGCTTGGGATTTGTCCAAGGGCCAATCGGTTACCCTCAGTACGGTATTGAATGGATTGAAATTTGGTAAATCAATACCACTCTGAAGAGTAATTGCGACCGGATCGCCCAGGTCAACTTCCTTAGGCTGACGGGTTCGAACTAAAGGCTGATTGGTAGGGAAATAGCGTGCGATGACAAAACCCGGATCTCCCCAGAAACACTCACCATTTTCATCGTACTGAAAGAAAAAAGACAGAAGCCCCGTCCTGGGAGCGTTCGGCATTCCGTCAGGAAACTCAGACAGATTAATCTGAGCGAGAAATCGATACGGCCCAAGGGCATGCTGTGGCCAAATAAAGTCAGCGGGTAAATCTGGATCGTTATTGAGTCGACTATTCCCAATCCCGTGGTTTCGATTCGTAGAATCGCGTACGAGGACTACTCTAGGTCGAGCATGCCTTATCAGCGAATCCGCGAAGGAGGAGAACTCTGATTGCTGGAGTTTCGCAAAAAGGGTTTCAGCATTCATTTACAAGCACTTTCATCGAATAACATCGGCGGTAACGTGGCCACTTCAATCACCAAGTTCCGGTGATTAGCCATTATTGTAAAGTAAACGAACCATCGGAAATCTCCTCAATGGCTTGCCACGTACGATTAGTCCCAGCGGTATATCTGAGCCTCATCCGTCAGCCACATCTCAAGAAACTCTTTCAGCGAATTCGCTCGCGTCTGAAAACAGACTCCGAGAGGACTATCTGGATAGGGCCACTTCCTGCGAGTCAAGCTTACGCACGACTCATCAAGACCGCCCAAGTCACCATCAAACACGATCACTCGATTTTTAGGATGGTCACAGTCAACGCAAAAATATACGTCGCATCCGCTGTAAACTATAGGGAGAAGGTGTGGGGGCCAACCAGGATGCCTACTGCGTTCTCGATACACTGCGACTAAATCCATGCCCTTCATAGCTTTACTGATGCGAATCGGCAGGAATCCTTCCGATGGACCAAAACCTCCGTTACCGACTTCCAAATACACAGTCCTGAGAAGCAACGGGAGTTTAAATCCGAACTTCAACTCAACCTTAGCGATATCACGCTCATTGATGGGCCGAGCGGATGCTACGTCACCTTCACTTTTTTCCTTTCCGTTGCTGGCAGGAGTAACATGTGCCTTGATTTTCTCAATAAGACGAATCATCGGATTCATTACGCGCGTATCTATACTTGATGCATAAGTTCCGTCAACAATACCGGAATACCATTTCCACCCCACCCCCTCACATTATTCCAACTTTCCTCGTCGTGTCCAGAAAATTGCGGCCGGAATCGCGTACCCCTCGTTCCCGTGACTCTGCCTGGGAACGCACTGCATGAGAGGCTTCCGCCGCGCGCACATAACAGCGACGTGCAATAGCCCGCTATACCTAACCGCGATCGGCCATCAATCGCAGCCGCAATGGTAGCCAGTAAGTCGTGCTCCCGTTAGGACAATCCCATGCGGAGAGTGGAACCTCTTTGACGAGAAGTTCACACGTACATTTGTACTTGCTGTTCGTCCCCATTAGCCGAATGGCGTTAGCCACGGTTTTACTTTTCTAACGGTACACGTTCTCGATCGCTTTGGCTGCAAAAAACAAGACGCAACTACGACGGGAACGCAGCGGTGCTGCTACGATAAGACAACAGTCCTACATCGGAGGTTGTTGCCGACTGTGTAGCCCATAAGTCATCGTCCCACTGGCGAAATGCCAGTGGTGACGAAGATTGAACTCCGCAACCCTGATCCGGTAGCCACTAAGTCTCGCTCCCGCTGGGACAAGCCTATGCGGAGAGCGAGGAATATCTAACGTGAAAGATCACGTACACTTGTACGCACTCAGCAGTAGTGCTGTTTATGAAAGTATCGCGACAACCAGTCTCGCCATAACTTGCGAAGAAACGGCTAAAGCCATTTCTTCACTGACGGGTTACTGCTCAACGCTCAACGAGCCGCTACTTCTTAATCGGGAACGTAATGCGAATCGGTTGATTCGACGATGCCTTCACGACATTGGCATCATCGCGGTCCGTGATTTTCCCACCAGCTCGCTCGGGCTGCTGGTCGCCGATATTGAGTCGCAATACGGGTTCAGACTTCGGCTCTTCCTTGACAACCACTTCGGATTTCTTCGGCTCTGCAGTTTGAGATTGCTGCTCCAGCGTTGGACGCTTGCTCCAACGAATATCGTTCGAAGGAGTTGTTGCTGGTGGAAGCAAACGTTGTGGCTTGCTCGACTCGCTCTTGGACTGATCTTCTTTGAATGGATCCTCAAGCCAATCGGGTATAATGACTCCTGGATCACGTATCGGTTTACTCGTTGAGGGCCGTGTGCCACGTTCGAATGGCCGCAACTCGATCGCCGGCTGTTGCGGCTGAACATTCGCAGGAACACCCGTCCCTCGCTCCGTGCTCGTCGGAAATTCTCGCTTCGGCTCAGTCGTTTTCAACGGCAGCCGTGGTCGCGCATTGGCGTTTGGCAACCCCGACCCCGTCGATGGCTTCGTATTGGGCTCAATCGTCAGGATAGGGAGCGGATCGGCAATTCCTGGTTCGTCAGGTTCAGGCAGCGGCTCAACGCCAGGCTCGATCGTCGACTCAGGAACAACGGGGACTTGGTCGTACACCATGCCAGCTCGCTGGGCTTGGCATTTCGCGCAATTGCAATGCTTTTTCTTGTTGACCACTTTGCCAAAAACACGATCCAAGCCCGATTCCAAACGATCCGCCAGCGAATCGATGCGATCGAACACCGTTACCGCCTTGCAATCGTGATGACTCCCGTGATGCCCCTGCTGGCACTTGCAACCAGGTGAATCACAGTGTTGCCCCTGGGCAGTAGGTGTTATCCAGTTCACCATACCCGCCACAATTCCTGTGACCAAGATTTTTTTCAAGGGCTGGGTGAGCATGCCTTGGCGTTTCTTTGATAGCATCACGTTCTGTAACCTCGAAAGTCCGGTGGAGCCAGGGTCGATCGAAACCATGGCTGTCAGAGAACTCCATCGAACCACTACAACCGATTCCGCCAGAACTTTCAGCAGAACCCACAAACAGACCGCACCCTACCAAAACCACCCAAAACTCCTAAATTTCACCAATTTCCCGTTTTCAAGCCGGGCGACAGTCTCAGCCGAAATCAGTACAATGTTGTGTTTTCCGTCGGGGGTGGAATTCCCCGATACCCAATACGGATTCCTCACTTCGAAACGACTTGTAATCCGAACACTATGGCCACACCCACCCGCTCATTCGATCCGTTTCAAGCCCGCGATACTTTTTCTACTCCTTCTGGCACTCTTGGAATCTATCGACTCCAAAAACTTGAAGAGCTTGGAATCGCACCTGTTTCCAAGCTGCCGTTTTCGATCCGCATTTTGCTCGAAGCCGTTTTGCGAAATTGCGATGGCTACGAAGTCACCGAAGACGACGTCAAGAACCTAGCTAGTTGGAACGCAGCCAAACCTGCTGAGCTCGAAGTACCCTTCAAGCCCGCTCGAGTTGTGTTGCAAGACTTTACGGGCGTACCTTGCGTTGTCGACTTAGCCGCGATGCGAGATGGGATGAGCCAACTTGGTGGCGATCCCAAGAAAATCAATCCATTGATTCCTGTGGATTTGGTGATCGACCATTCCGTTCAAGTTGATTGGTTCGGAACCGCAGATGCTTTGTCGCGCAACGTGGAGATTGAATTCGAACGCAACCAAGAGCGTTATGAATTTCTGCGTTGGGGCCAACAAGCGTTCAACAACTTCCGCGTTGTGCCACCAAACACCGGTATCGTTCACCAAGTGAACCTCGAATATCTAGCCAGCGTCGTCTTTACAGGTAAAGACGCGAAAGGTGCAGTTGCATATCCCGACTCGTTGGTTGGTACCGATAGCCACACCACGATGATCAACGGCTTAGGCGTGCTTGGTTGGGGCGTTGGTGGTATCGAAGCTGAAGCCAACATGCTCGGTCAACCGTTGTATATGTTGATGCCAGAAGTGGTCGGCTTCGAATTGACTGGCAAACTACCATCGGGCGCAACGGCGACCGACTTGGTATTGCGAGTGACCGAAATCTTGCGCAAAGAAGGCGTGGTGAACAAGTTCGTCGAGTTCTTCGGTGAAGGTGTTTCGCGCATGTCGTTGGCCGATCGCGCTACGATTGCCAACATGGCTCCTGAATACGGAGCTACGATGGGTTACTTCCCTGTCGATAAAGAAACGCTCAATTTCATGTTGCGAACTGGCCGCAGCAAGGACTTGGTCGATTTGGTGGAACGGTACATGAAAGAGCAAGGCCTCTTCCGTACCGATGATCAAAAGCCATTGCTTTACACCAAGGTTCTCAAACTTGATCTGAGCAGCATTGAACCTGCGGTTGCTGGTCCAAAGCGACCTCAAGACCGCGTAGCTCTTAAACAAGTAAAGCCTTCGTTTGAGAAAGCCCTCACGGACCCAGTCGCTCAGCGCGGCTTCGGATTAGCTTCCGAGCAACTTGGTGCCAAGGGAACGGTTGTCGACAATGGTACATCGACCGACATCGCTCACGGTTCCGTAGTAATCGCGGCCATCACAAGTTGCACAAACACCAGCAACCCATCGGTAATGTTGGGTGCAGGTTTGCTGGCCAAGAAAGCGGCGGCTCGCGGTTTGAAAGTCCAGCCATTCGTAAAGACAAGTTTGGCACCTGGCTCTCGCGTAGTAACCGATTATCTCGAAAAGGCTGGCGTCATGCCCGCTTTGGAACAACTCGGCTTCAATGTTGTTGGCTACGGTTGCACAACCTGCATCGGCAACAGTGGACCATTGCCTGATCCAGTTGCTAAGGCGATTACCGATGGCAACTTGGTGGCTGCTGCCGTATTGAGCGGTAACAGAAACTTCGAAGGCCGCGTGAATCCACATACCAAGGCGAACTATTTGGCGAGCCCACCGCTCGTCGTCGCTTACGCCTTGGCTGGCCGCATGAACATCGACTTTGAAAACGAACCTATCGGAACAGGGAGCGATGGTAAGCCGGTCTACTTGAAAGAGATCTGGCCATCTCAAGAAGAGGTTTACGAGACCGTTGATAAATCCGTTCTGCCTGAAATGTTTGTGAAGCAATACTCCAGTGCTTTCACCAGCAATGAAAAGTGGAATGCCATCGAGATCACCACGGGCGAACGCTATAAGTGGAATGAATCGAGTACCTACATTCAACGTCCACCCTTCTTGGAAGGCATCACACCTGATGTTGGGTCGATAGCACCTATCACCGGTGCACGCGTATTAGCGTTGCTCGGTGACTCGATTACCACCGACCATATTTCGCCTGCTGGTTCGATCACCAAAGATGGCCCTGCGGGTCGCTTCTTGCAACAACATGGTGTCGCTCCACGCGACTTCAATAGCTATGGTGCTCGCCGTGGTAATGACCGCATCATGGTTCGTGGTACCTTTGCCAACATTCGTATTCGCAACCAAGTAGCTCCTGGTACTGAAGGTGGCGTGACTCGCTATTTGCCAACCGGCGAAGTGATGTCGATCTATGACGCTGCGATGAAGTACAAAGAAACAAGCACACCGCTAGTCGTGTTGGCTGGCGCAGAATACGGCACAGGTTCCAGTCGTGACTGGGCCGCCAAGGGTACGTTGTTGCTCGGTATCAAAGCCGTTATCGCGGTAAGCTACGAGCGTATTCACCGCAGCAACTTGGTTGGTATGGGCGTGTTGCCGTTGCAGTTCTTGCCCGGCCAATCTGCTCAGTCTTTGGGCCTCACCGGCGAAGAGACCATTAGCATCGAAGGTCTGAACGACCAATTGCAACCTCGATCCCAGATCAAGGTCAAAGCCGTTGCGGCAGATGGCTCAGCCAAGACGTTTGATGTACTGGTCCGCATCGATACGCCTGTCGAAATCGATTACTATCGCAACGGTGGTATTCTTCCAACCGTTCTTCGCAAATTGGCTACAACCTAAACATTGTCTCGCCAACTTATGAAACACGAAACGCCATGGCATATGTCATGGCGTTTTTTGTTGAGGCCTGCCTGAATCGACTCAGCGTATCTAGGCCGCGATACCCCGCTGTCGCTGAAGCAAGACTCAACATCCACGACCGATCTCTGCTAGAATGAAATCCATGTTCATTCTTTCCTTTACTTAGCAAAGATGATCCATGCCCCTCTTATCTCGTACCGGAAAAATCAGTCCGCAGTTACTGATGCTCATCGTTGTGGCCGATGCCATCTTGGTTCTTGCCGTTCTGGCTTGGCTCTTTCTCAAATCAGACCCCGATCCAACACCTGCACCAAATCGCTCGGCTGCCGAATACCGCGCAGACTTAGAAAAAGGTGAGCAAGCTCTTGGTTTGCTGGAGAACGAGGAATTCAAGGAAGCCACACCGTTGTGGATGGACTTGCATCAACGATACCCCGAAGATCCGCATTTGGCTCTCAATCTGGCGTTGTGTCGCCTCGGTCGTTTGGAAAAACAACTTCGCGAAATACAGAGCTCGAACAAACTTAGCGACGCGGAGAAAGCAGAATTACAAGCTGAAGTTCCTGATCTATTGAAGGCACTGGAAACAAGTGCTGCGGAGGCTCTGAAGTTAGCCCCCGCTTCACCTGCCGCAAATCGCGTTGTCGCGGCAGTGAAAATAGAGGCCGCGAATCGTCAAGAATATCCCAACGACATCGAATACAAAAAACAGGCGGCAGACTTCTTACTCGAAGCCCTGAAACGCGTACCAGGCGATTCGGTTCTGGCGATTCGCTTGCATGATCTTTCTGAAGAACTTGGAGCTGATGCGCCGGATCTTCCCCAACAGTCTGCGGAGGCTTTGTACGCCGCGTATCAAAAACTCCCTCGCAATTTGTTTGTGCTGATGCTCACAGGCGATTCGCTCCTCAATCTGAAAGATAAGCGGGTCTTGGAATTGCTTGCCCCTTCGATCGAGATGAATCGCCCTTTCATGGACCAGATCTTGGCTTTTGCAGGTGGCAGCGATCCGCTCGCTGCTGTTGAACAGGCTCGCAAGGCGATTGAGATGGGCAACTTTGACGAGGGGGAACTCCCTATCCGCCAATGGCTCAACCTCATCAAATCAACCGAAACATTCAAAGCCGATCGTCGGATTGCGAACCCGAATACACTGGCGATGATTTCTCTCGACTCACTGACGCAATGGCGCACCGAACTCAACAAGCTTCTCGCCGAAAAACCTGATGAAACTGCACCAACTTTGGCTTGGGAGGAACGTCCCTTATCACCGCTCCCAAATGGTCACGAGAACTTGCGAGCTGCAATATGGTACGACATCAATATCGACCTAACCCAAGAGGTTGCGTGGGTGCAGGGAAAGCAACTCACTGTGAGCCAATTGCCTCAAGATAAAGATGCAGCTTGGGAAACTCTTACAACAATTGAAGTAGATCCTTCGACCAAACGCATGTACGCCATCGACCTCTTCAGCGTGATGGTTGGCGACCAACCGCGCATTGCGGCGACTCAGGCCAAAGAAGTTGCCCAAGCAGCAGGCGCTACTGCCGATGATGCGAGCGCTATGATCAGCCATCGTCACGAGACCTTGCAAGACTTGGTACTGCTCAACGACAAAGGTGTCGAGATCATCACAACTCAAGTTGACCCCAATGATCCTAAAAAGCGGATCTTGGCCAAGGTTGCAACACCAACGGGATTAGAAGATCTCCCTGGCGTCACGCGTCTGGAACCATTCGACATTGATGGTGATGGTGACTTGGATATCGCTGCGATTGTTTTAGGAAAAGTTAGCCTATTCCAAAACAATGGCAACCGAACTTTTCAATCGCTGGATGCTTGGAGTGAATTGTTGCCTGCAGATGTTCGTGCACAACAAATCATTTCGTGCGACTATGATCGTGATATCGATACCGATTTGTTGATTGCTTGCGAAGGCCCCACGTTTGGCGTTCTTGAAAATCTCTTGCACAGTCAATTTCGGTGGCGAGGACTCACTGGAAAGTGGAGCGATTTACAAGAAGCGTCCGACATTGTCGTTGCCGAATTAGATGGCAATGCTTCTTGGGACTGGTCGATTGTCAGCGATACAAAACTCACCTCTCTATGGACACGCACCCCAGCAGTCGGTGAAACAGTTCCTTCGTCGTTAGATTCCGTTACCTTGCCCGTAGAGTGCACTGGATTGTACGCCGCAGATTTTAACAACGATAGCTGGAACGATCTCCTCGCTTGGGGCTCCAAGGGACTCATCGCGATCCCAGGTAAAAAAGGTGGACGTTGGGCACAAGTGTCACCCAATGCAACCTTGCTCACCGATTCCATTCAACATGTTTCTGTCGTCGACCTGAACCAAAAAGGAAACTTATCGATATTGGCCACCACCGATAAAGGGCTTAAGTTGCTGACGAGCAAACCAGCCGAAAATGCACAGTATTTGGAAGTGCGGTTAAAGGGTATCGACGATGACAATGGAGGTGGGCGCGTCAATCATTATGGATATGGTTCCACTTTGGAATTGCGAGCGGGTGAACGTTACATGGCTCAGATTGTCCGTCAACCATCCACTCATTTTGGTATCGATTCGATTGACAAAGTCGATTCGCTGCGAGTGATCTTTACGAATGGCGTAACGCAAAGTGTTATTGGACCTAAGCCGAATGAACTGATTGAAGAAGTTCAAGCGCCCAAAGGTTCTTGCCCATTCCTTTACGGTTGGGATGGCGAGAAATTCGTGATGATCACTGACTTACTCTGGAACGCACCGCTGGGATTGCAGATCGCGCGCGGCAAAGTCCTCCCCGATCGGCGTTGGGAATATCTCATTTTGCCCGGCGAAAAAATGCAACCCAAAGATGGTAACTATGAAATTCGCATTACCGAAGAGCTATGGGAAGCAGCCTACTTCGACGAAGTTCGCTTGATGGCCATCGATCATCCGGCTGAAGTTGAAGTTTTCACCAATGAAAAAGTTGGCCCGCCTGATATCGCTGCCCATCGCATCTTTACTGCGAGCCTCAAACGCTATCCCGAAAAAACGATCGACTCACATGGTCGTGATTGGACCGCTGCCGTCACCAAGAAAGACTCCGTTTATGCTTATGGTTTCACCCGAAACTTCTGCCAAGGCTTGGTCGATAAACATTATATCGAACTGGATTTTGGATCGCTCCCCGAACATAAGACAGCTCAATTGGTTCTCACCGGTTGGTTGTTCCCTACAGACACGTCGCTCAATATTGGCTTGGATCACAACCCAGACTTGAGCACACCGATTCCACCTGCTTTGTGGTTGAGCCAAGGCGAACAAGAGTTCCAGTGCATTCGTCCTTTCATGGGATTCCCGGGTGGCAAACCGAAACCGATCGTAATCGACTTAACCAACGACTTGAAAGCGGGTCCCGTTCGCTTGCGAATTGAGACCAGTGCTCAACTTCACTGGGATGAAGCGTTCTTGGTACTCGATGAACCCCAAGTCGAAATGCGCGAGCAAACACTTAAGCTAGCCAAAGCTGACTTACACTATCGCGGCTTCTCGACACTCAAGCCGCGGGCATTTGACCAGCCGCATTGGTATGACTACAACCAACTTGATGAAGCTGCCGGTTGGCCATTCATGGACGGATATTTTACGAACTTTGGTGATGTGCGTGAGATTTTGCAGCAAGATGACAACCGCATCGTCGTGATGGGATCGGGCGATGAGATGACTCTGATTTTCTCACCGCCGGAAACGCCTTTGCCGACGGGTTGGAAACGCGATTTTGTACTTTACAGCACTGGCTGGGACAAAGATGCCGATCTCAACACGCTTGAAGGACAATCGAGTTTGCCGCTCCCATTTAAGGAAATGGAGGCCTATCCGCCACCCGAAAAACAACGGGAAAAAGCGGACGAAATCTGGAAACTCAATCGTCCTAACCTCAAGCGACAACAGAACTTCCGCACTTTTTGGCAAATCGCAAACTGATCTTTCCGTTGACCCGACCAGAGGGGGGCTATACTATTATAGATAGCTCCTCTCTCAGAATTCGCCCTTTTCTGTTCTGATTTTATTGCACCAAAACCGTGAAGACTCTCCATCACGAACCACGCTTGAACACCAGAAATCGCAGTTGCCTAACAGCAACTTGGATTGTGGTGTTGTATGTGTTGAGTGCTTGGAGCCAACTCTCCAATACGGTTCAAGCGGGTTGCTTTCTTGGTCACGACTACAACGATTTTCACCATGCACGTGGACTGGAAAATCACCAACGCCAAATCCACCAACAACCTCGGCTCTTTTCCTATTCCGCAGACGTGTGGATTTTTGAGGATGGGAATTTTCAACCACTTCGCAATCCTCTCGCACCCAGATGTGATGGCCCAGGCTGTCGCTCCAATCCACTAGAGGGTCAATGGGGACAATCGAGTACTGCTGTAGAAACGCTTCGGGTCGTTTATGTGATTGGCTCAGTTCCTTTTGTCACGTCTCGAACTCAAATGCAGGGAGTCCGTTCGATCGAAAGAAATGAACTCCCTAACTGCGGCGATACTATCTCTATCGATCGCCCGCCAAAAGTTTCTTAAGCCCTGTAGTGCGCGGAGCCGACGGCTACCGAGCGCTCGATCTCATACAGCGGCAAACCATCGTGCTTAGTCAGTCAACCTGACTTGATCCACTCGATGGTTACCAGTCTATAGGTGCTATTCCCAATCGAGAAGCGTTGGGAATTTTGATCTGCAAGACATAGACATTCCAAACATTCCATTAATAACTCGCCATATCCGACACGAGATTACGAATTATGAGTTCTTCACCCAACGCGATACCTGATGATTTAGCGCATTTGGTGCAGGCCGATCCGAATCGCAAGAAGCCGCAGCGTGTCATCACGCCGCGAACTCGCATTCTCCTCATCATTGTGCTGGGACTCTTTTCCTTACTCACTGCTAACGGTCTCTATTTATCTGGAGTTACCTTTGCAGAATGGTTAACACAGCAAACCTATCAGAACTACTTTTATCAGTTCATGTTCTTGGGTCACTTGGTCCTGGGCCTGCTTTTAGTTTTGCCCGTTATCATTTTTGGATTCTACCACTGGAAAGCAGCCCATAACCGCCGCAACCGCCGAGCTGTGAAAGTTGGCTATGCCCTTTTGGCCATCGCTATCGCGGTGTTGATCACTGGCTTATTGCTGATGCGTATCGGCAGCTTTGACCTTAAACAACCTGTTGCACGGCGAATCATTTATTGGGCTCACGTGATCACACCGTTGGCCGCCGCATGGATGTACTGGATCCATCGTTTGGTTGGTACCAGCATCAAATGGTACATCGGTCGACGCATCGCGATCTCAACCGCTGTTATCGTCGGGGCGATGATCGTCCTTCAAATGCAAGATCCACGACAATGGAATCAAGCTGCCCCTAAAGAAGGCGACAAATATTTCCAGCCTTCTTTAGCCCGAACCTCTACAGGCAATTTCATTCCCGAAAAGGCTCTGATGAATGATGAGTATTGCTTGAAATGTCACGAAGATGCGTACAAAGGTTGGTTTCATAGCGCTCACCATTTCAGTTCATTCAACAATCCTGCCTACCTATACGCAGTGCGTGAAACTCGCGAAGTTTCCAAGAAACGCGATGGCACAGTTCAAGCGGCGCGGTGGTGTGCTGGCTGTCACGACCCAGTCCCATTCTTCACGGGCGCGTTTGACGATCCCAACTATGACGATGTCAATCATTCGACATCTCAAGCAGGTATCAGCTGCATGTCTTGCCATGCCATTACCCACGTAGGGAGCACCAAAGGCAATGCGCACTATGTGATTGAAGAAACGATGCAATATCCATTCACCTACAGTACCAATCCTTGGTTGCAAAAGATCAACGAAATTTTGGTCAAATCCAAACCATCATTCCATAAGCAATCGATGCTCAAGCCTTTCCACAAGACGGCCGAGTTTTGCAGCACATGCCACAAAGTCCATCTTCCGAAAGAGCTTACGGCATATAAGGAATTCTTGCGTGGACAAAACCATTACGATTCGTACTTGTTGAGCGGTGTATCGGGACACGGGGCCCAGAGCTTCTACTATCCTGAAAAGGCCACGGACAATTGTGCGAAATGCCACATGCCATTGGTCGAATCCAAAGACTTTGGGGCTGCAAAAAATGACGACACCAGCCGCCTTACCATCCATGATCATTTCTTCCCTGGTGCCAATACGGCATTACCGCACTGGCGAGGAGATACCGAATATGTGGAACGCGCCAAAGAGCTACTCAAAGGCGTAACTCGCATCGATATCTTCGGCGTTCGCGAAGGTGGTACCATCCAAGGTGATTTGGTTGCCCCACTGCGACCACAAGTTCCAACGCTCAAAGCGGGTAATCACTATTTGATCGAAACCGTGGTCCGCACGCTTAAGATGGGCCACCATCTCACTCAAGGGACCGTCGACTCCAATGAATTGTGGATCGAGGTTATGGTCAAGAGTGGCGATCGAGTGATCGGCTACAGCGGCGGGCTCGACGAAAAAGATGGCGTGGATTCATGGTCTCACTTCCTTAATGTCTTCATGCTCGATCGTTACGGCAATCGTATTTCACGCCGCAACGCGCAAGATATCTTCACACCACTTTACAATCACCAGATTCCACCAGGTGCAGGACAAGTGGCACATTATGGAATACAGATTCCAGAAGATGTTAGCGCACCGATCGAGATTGTAGCCAAGCTCAATTATCGCAAATTCGACCGTGGCTATATCGACTTCATGAATTCCGCCTACAAGAAAGGCGACAACGACTTCACTGGCCGCGAAACGAACAAGAATACGTTACCCATCACCGTGATGTGCGAAGATCGTGTCGTGTTGCCTGTGCAATTAGCATCTGGTGAAGTGGTCCAGCCCAAAGATCCGCAACCTACCGAAGACAAACTTCCTCCGACATGGCAACGCTGGAACGATTATGGCATCGGTTTGCTACTAACGGGTAAAGCTCAAACGCGGCAAGCTCTAACGGCCTTCGAAGCCGTTGAAAAATTGAACAAACCCGATGGTCCGATCAATGCTGCTCGCGTTCTGCTTTTGGAAGGGGATCTCGATGGTGCCACGGCTGCCATCCAACGAGCCTCAGCCATGGAAACCAAGCCTAATCCTTGGACCATCGCGTGGCTCAGCGGCGAGGTTGCTCGTCAACAGGGACAGTTATTGGAAGCGGAGAAAAACTTCCGCGAAGTATTGGCCGCCAAAATACCTGAACGCGGTTTTGACTTCAGCTTCGATTTCCGCATACGCAATCAGCTTGGTCAGACCCTACTCGACTTGGCCGAACAAGCCGAGGGTCGCAACGACATGGATCAATCGAAAGCGTATCTAGAGCAAGCTCGTGACGAGTTCTTGCAGTCGCTCAAGGTTGATACCGAAGATGTTACTGCCCACGCCGCTCTCGCTTCGATCTACCAACGACTTGGTGATCAAGAGAAGAGCGATTTCCACGGCGCTGCTCACCTTCGCTACAAACCAGATGACAATGCGATCGATGTGGCCATCCCAGCAGCTAGGGCGCAATACCCCGCCGCTAACCATGCGGCTGAAGCTCTGGTGATTTATTGGCTTCAGCGAGAGAACGCTCCGCGTCTTCCCGCCGAAGAAGCTCGCCCCCCTCTGCAAACACCGAAAGTTGCTGCAGAACCACCTCCTTCCATCTCATCTATCATAGGCCAATAAATATATGTCCAAAAAAACAAAACCTACTCAAAATGAAATCGATCGCGATGAAGCGAATGAACAAGATGACGCCATTATTGGCGTCGCCGTAAAGTGGTCAGCGGTAGCTCTCGGCTGCATCATCGCAGCTGGTCTTACTATCTGGGCCTTTACACAGTTCAACAAGCCTAAAGAAATTGCCAAAAAGATCGAAGTCACGCTGCCACAACAACGAACCCAAGTGGCGGTGACTCTCCCCAAAGTTCCCTTAACAGATGTCACTGACCAATGCGGCATCTCCTTCACCCATTTCAACGGTATGGATGGGGAAAAACTGCTTCCCGAAACGATGGGTGGCGGAATTGCGATTTTCGATTTCGATAACGATGGTGACCAGGACGTACTCTTCGTCAATGGCAACCCATGGATCTGGTCCAAAACGCCAGTCGATCCTCGCCCAACGCTCAAGCTCTATGCCAACGACGGTAAGGCTCAGTTCACCGATGTCACCGAACAAGCTGGCTTGGCCGTATCGCTCTATGGCATGGGGCCCGCCGTTGGGGACTTCGACAACGACGGTTGGTTAGATCTCTTTGTAACCGCTGTCGGCAAAAACATGTTGTTCAAAAATGAGCAAGGGAAATTTACCAACGTCACTGATTCTGCTGGTGTTGGTGGTCTGGAAGCCGATTGGAGCACTGGAGCAACTTTCTTCGACTTTGACAACGATGGCTTGTTGGACCTGTTCGTATGCAACTACGTACAATGGTCCCGCGACATCGACTTATCACAAGAGTTCAGCTTGGTGGGCGTTGGACGCGCTTATGGTCCACCCGCATTCTTCAAAGGCACACATCCCTATCTCTACCATAACGACGGGAACGGCAAATTCTCTGATGTAACGGAGAAGGCCGGTATGCATGTAAAGAACCCAGCCACCAACGTCCCTATGTCTAAGTCATTGGGTATCGCTCCGATTGATGCCAACCACGATGGCTGGTTAGATTTAGTGATTGCCAACGACACCGTCGCAAACTTTTTGTTCCTCAACCAAAAAGATGGTACCTTCCGCGAAAGCGGTGTTCCATCGAGTTTGGCGTTTGACCGCAATGGAAGCGCCACCGGAGCCATGGGCCTCGACTGCGCTTACATGCGCAATGACGATACTCTGGCGATTGCCATTGGCAACTTCTCGAATGAACCTTGTTCGCTCTATTTGTCACGAGGCAAGTTTGCGAACTTCTTCGATGCGGCTAACGCGACTGGACTTGGCCCTCAAACAAGATTGAGCCTCACGTTTGGTATGTTCTTTTCCGACTTAGATTTGGATGGCCGTCAAGATATCGTCTGCACCAACGGCCAATTGGAACCCGAAATCGCCACGGTTTCCAACACGCAACGCTACGAGCAACCGCCGCAGTTCTTTTGGAATGCCGGCACTGCAGGTGGCACAGAACTAACACCGCTATTGGCTGATCAAGTCGGTGCCGATGCGATCAAGCCAATGGTTGGACGAGGTGCCGCGTACGGCGATCTTGATAACGATGGCGACATCGACATGATCTTCGTTGCTAACGGTGGCAAAGCCCGAGTTCTACGCAATGATCAGGCGCTCGGAAATCAGTGGCTGCGTGTTTCGCTTAAACAAAAAGAAAAGAACCGCTTTGCCTATGGCGCAGAATTGCGATTGACCGTCAAAGAAGGAGACAAATCTGTGGTTCTCTGTCGCTGCATCACACCCACGCGCAGCTATTTGTCCCAGTGCGAAACCATCGCCACTTTTGGCCTAGGAGCCCAAGCCAAAGTTGAAAAATTGGATGTGATTTGGCCAGGGGGAGAATCGCAAACCATCACGGAACTCAAGCCTAACGAACTGATGGTTATCGAGCGATAATCTAAATCGTTAACCCCAAGTCGTTCATCCTAGTTGCTATACTAAACTAGGCGTTTTGGCACTCAACGCTCGCCGTTGCGTGCCTTTTTTATTCCCCTCCATTATTGGATCACTCTATGAGACTCCTCTCTCTTTTGATGCTTGGCGGTTTACTAAGCTTCATACTCACCTCGCCTCTACAGGCCCAATCCATCGAACGTAAACTGACCTATGATCGCGATGTGATTTACGGTCACAAAGCTGGTATGGCCTTAACGTTCGATGTGGTGCGCCCTGAAAAACCCAATGGTGCTGCCGTGCTATTCATGGTAAGTGGTGGCTGGGTCTCGATGTGGGCGCCGCCTGAGACCATCATTCGTCCTACTTCGAAAGATGCGAATCCTTGGGAACAAATTGTAGACCGAGGTTATACATTGTTCTTGGTGCGCCACGGCAGCAGTCCATACTTCAAAGTGCCCGATGCCGTAAGCGATGTTCGCCGAGCCGTTCGCTACATTCGTTTGCATTCGAAGACATGGGACGTTGATCCCAATCGAATCGGTGTGATTGGTGGCAGCGCTGGTGGTCATCTTACTTTGATGTTAGCTACCACAGCGGATGAAGGCGACGCAAACTCAAAAGATGAAGTCGAACGAACCTCGAATCGCATTCGTGCGGGTGTTGCCTGGTTCCCACCAACACATCTCGAAAAATTCTTGAAGCTAAAGCAACAGTTCCCTGCCCTTGAATTTGATACCAAGAAAATTCCCGACGTTTCACCACTGGAACATGTAACCTCGGACGACGCTCCCGTCTTCCTAGCGCATGGTGACAAAGATGAACTGGTGCCCGTTGGCGAAAGTGAAGCGATTGTCGAGAAATTCAAAGCAGCCAACGTGGAACATGATCTGTTGGTGATTCCAGGTGCTGGACACGCTTTTGTCGGAGACGACATGAAGCAAGTGATGGAAGGTACTTTGGGCTGGTTCGATAAGTATCTCAAGTAGAACTTCGCAGCCTAAGCCAAAAACATCAAGCTCCAACGAAAACGCCGCATGATAGTTTCGTACTATCATGCGGCGTTTGTTATTCTGGGGTATTAAACCGCTGCTAGGCCACTCCTAGCATCGATACGCGTTGTAGCTTATTTGCCCATTTGATCCACAATAAACTTCGCACCGTAGATCTTGTCGAGCGACTCTAACAAGCCTGCGATGTGTACAGACACAGCCCGCCCTACTTCATCGCTGTAATAGAAGTCTGCGGTTAAACTCTGAATGTTGCCATCGAAAATGATGCCCACCAACTCACCTTTGGTATTCACCACAGGGCTACCGGAGTTCCCACCGATGATATCGGCTGTGCACACAAAGTTGAGCGGTGTTTTGGGATTCAACTTATCTTTGGCCTTCTTCCACGATTCTGGCAGAATCCATGGATCTTTGGCACCGTGCGATTCTTCATGCTCAAATGCGCCACCCAAGGTCGTCGTATAAGGAATCGATTCGCCATCGACGTGATAGCCTTGCACTGGCCCAAAGGCCAATCGCAAAGTAAAGGTCGCATCGGGATAGACCGAAGTTCCTTCCAATGCAAATCTGGCTTCGGTGATCTGAGCGTACGCTTGTCGTTCAACTTCGTCGAGTTCTTCAGTCAACTTTCGCAAGCGGCGATATTCGCTATCTAACGTTTTAGCTAATTGAATCAATCGATCGGTAGAATTTTCGATACCCTTTGCACCTGCAGCCACAACAGCTTTACGGGCTTCCACATCAAACAACTTGGTGCCCGCAATCAAATCGGCCGCGCGTTCGCGTGGCCCCTTGCCGTGTAAAGCGGCTAACACCAACGGATCTTCGCCGCCGCGTGTTTCGGCTAAGCGAGCCAATTCATCCGCCAACTGAACACGTTCTAAATCGTCGTACATCGGCGCGGGTGAGTAGAGCTGTTGCAATAGCGACTCTCGATTGCTCTCACGATACTCTCGCAACCGTTCTTCGCTGGGCTTTTGATCTTCAGCCGCCATGAGCACAAGTTCTTGAGCGATGCCGAAGATGCCGCTGCGAATGGTGACATCTTGATGGCTTAAGGCTTGTCGTTTCGCTTGAACTTCGGCAACCTTTTTCCAAGCATCAGCATATTTGGCCAGTTTCGGATCGGCAGCGATCTTCTTCTGCATTTCCGCTTCATATTGAATCTTGGACTCAATGTACGAAGGATTCTGCAAACCACCGATCATTCCGGTATAGGCCTTGCGCGAATTTTGAATGCCGAACATTTCGTCGCGAGCTCGGCGAGTCTGCTCATCCCCCCCGAAACCATATTGTTGCAAGAGCACTTCTTTGCGGCGCAATAGATCGAGTGTTTTGGGCAAGCGTTGATCGCGTTGGTAGCGCAAGGCGTCTACCGTGTAGATACGACGTGTGCGACCTGGATGCCCGGAGACAAATACCAATTCATTTTCAGCAGCACCATCGGCATCCACTTTAAGGTAATGCTCGATCTTGGCTGGTTCGTTGTTCTCGTAAACTCGTAAGATGGTAGTATCTAGGCAGAAGCGGGGATATTCAAAATTATCCGCATCGCCGCCAAAGAAGGCAGACTTGGTTTCTGGTGCCCACACCAAACGGACGTCGGTATATTTTTTGTAGCTGTAGAGGTGATATCGAGCACCACCATACAGCGTCACGATATCGCAACGCAAACCACTCTTATCGCCCGCTTCCTTTTCCACGCGAGACATTTCGGCCTGACGTGCCTTCGAGGCATCGGCTGGACTCATGCCATCTTTCACAACCGCGTTGATACGGTCGGTCACATCTTCAATGGAAATAAGTTGGTTCAATTCCAAATCGGGAGCCTTCAGTTCCTCAGCCGTGGTTTTCGCCAAGAAACCTTGCTCCAGCAAATTGTTGTTGGCGGTTGAGAGTTTGAAGAGGACATCGCTCGCGACATGATGGTTGGTCAACACCAACCCGTTGCTCGACACAAACGACCCCGATCCGCCCGAATTGAATCGGACACTGGACTTCATCAAATGGTCCGCCCATTCGGCTGTGGGCTTGAAGCCATATTTCTTTTCCAGTGTCTCCAGTGGAAGGTTGTTGTAGAGCCACATACCTTCATCTGCCGACGTTGTGGAAGACAATGAACTTCCAGAAACAATCAAAGCGGTAGCTAGAAGTAAACGACGAAAAAAAGAACGCTTCATTATGATTCCTTTGCAATCTCAGAAGTAAGAACTGCTTCCCTTGAAATTCTAACATGTACGCTGACAAGTTCCCAGGCGGAGCAACCACTCACACCTAGATACGTTCTGCCTATCTAAGAAAGCGCAATTTAGCTGCCTTCAGTCGCTTGCCCCACGATTCCCCACTGTTAGACTATCCTGAAGGTTTGCCGCTGCGAATCGTGCGAATATTGAATCGAAGCAATCACCTTGAGTGACATCAATAGACGCAGGATGCGACGATGGCAAGCCGCTAGAGAATTCGTTCCGACACCTCAATCACACCCTCCTGCAACGGCTGATACCCAATATGGATTGCAAGAAAATTCTGATTCAAAGATTGACTGTCGCAAATCCCGGCTGGGAAGAGTGGGATGTTCTCATCGATTTAATTGAGCAACTGGATTTCGAGTACATAACGAGCGAGTACCTCGGATCACATTACGTCTCGGAGGATCGACTCTGTTTTGCTGAATCTTCCGAAAGCCAAATTTGGCCGGATTGGCTACCAGCCTACGTTCAAGCTTTGTACGGCATGAAGGCTGATGAGTGGGAAATGGCAGGCGGATACGCTTGCATTTTCGATAATGAACCCGCACAGAAAGGCTCGGTTTTCGCTGCTGGCGAAGACGACACTCAACTTGGCTATCCAATTCTGGAGGTGCCCAGTGACCTTTACCCTTTCCAGACAAATGCTCACGGAGCAAGTTTCTTTATCAACAAATCTCTCGATATCTTTTATCCGAGTGCCGAAACTGAACGGTTTATGAAAATGGATTCACTCGATGATTTCACTCGCAAGAATATCCGACAAGCGTTGATCGCAGAAACTTGGTTCACGGCCTATCGCAACCTGGATCCTGATCTATTCAGCTGATCCAGACCAGGTTGCGTTGCAGCCGAGCGCCTTCCCTATAGCGCAGCGACCTATAGTCCAGGCTTAGGAGGAGTGATGGGTGCCTGCCAGGGCAATACACCCTTAGTATTCAACTTACGCGAGTACACCTTATCCGCAGCTGTCACATAAAGCACATTCATTTCGGGACCACCAAAGGCTACGTTTGCAATCCATGAAGACTGTGGTTTGGTCAAGATGAGATTGGTACGCCCCAATTGATCCATGATTTGGATGCCAACGCGTGTCGCCACGTACAATCGACCTTCTTGGTCCATCGTCAAACCATCGGCTCCACTATCATTTTGATCGTCGGGCTCATGCAACCAACCGTACGTTTGTTTGGCCGCCAACGAACCATCGGCTTGAATCTGATAGCTGTATAGAAACTTGCCACGCGTATCAGCTACATTCAACAGCGTTTGATCTGGTGAAGCGATAATACCGTTGGCAAACGTAATTCCCTCATCCACAACTTTTCGCGTGCCATCAAAACCAACCCACCAAATCTTCTTGTTGTCTGGGTCGGTGTAGTACAAACCGTTTTGCATCACACATAAATCGTTGCAAGGTGCATTGTCCACCAGCACTTCTTCTTTGCCAGCCTCATCAAATCGCACAATTTGCTTCTTCCCGCTTTGACATCCATATAACTTGCCGTCAGCGCCAAACATCAAGCCATTGATACCGGGGCTATTTTCAAGGAAAGTGGTAACCGCCCCATCCAATCCCACTTTGTAAATCTTGCCGGCACCACCGTCGCTAAAGAAGACCTCTCCTTTAGCGTTGACACATGGCCCTTCCGTAAATCGATGCCCTTCGCTCACTAGCTTCCAACCTTCGCCTTCAATGACTAGATTCTGTTGGCGTTTGACGCCTTTGGGTACTTCGACTTTGGCTGGCCAATCTTTCCATAACCAACGCATCGCATCAGGTAGAATAGCCGCAGCCTGTTTTCCGTTGTGACCACCTTCACCCCAGACATGTTGCACTTCATAGCCTGAAAACTTCAACGCTGACAACATATCTTGATTCGCCATCCACCAATCACCTGCGTAGATGTTGAGATCGTTACTACCATCTTGCAGAAAGACGCGAATCGGTTTGTTCTCATACTTGCGAATCAAGGTCGGATAGATGTCACCTCCGCGTAAACCGACATAAGTACCAATCGTGCTGAGGACGCGGCGAAACTGATCGGGCCGCTCCCAAGCGACTGTGAACGCGCAAATCGCTCCAGAACTTGCACCTCCAATAGCGCGATCACTAGGATCATCGCTGATGTTGTATTTCTTCTTAACTTCAGGCAGCAGTTCATCAATCAAGAACCGTGCATATCGATCACCGATGGAATCGTACTCATAGCTGCGATTGAAGCGCGGTTGAGCTTTATCGTTAGGAGCTGGCACGATGCCATGTTCAATAAATAAACCAATGGTCACAGGCATTTCACCGCTGTGAATCAAGTTGTCCATCACAATCGGTAAACGCCATTGATTGGCCATTCCCAATCCATCTTGAGTCACCATTAAACAAGCAGGCTTCTGCGCGTCATATTGCTTTGGCACATAGACAAAATAATTTCGCTTGGTCCCTGGAAACACTTTGGAATCAAAAGGAAAGGGGCCGAGGACCTCGCCCTTTGGCACCCCTTCTTTGGCCACCGAATCGGGATGTTCTGGATAATTCTCTTGGGCTAGAACCGCAGGCGAAAAAAGCAAACCCAGGCCCAATAGATAGAGCCAAATCGAGCGACGTAGCATGCTGCAAATCTCCGGTGGGAAAGGTGGGATGATTAGAAGTCCCCTCATTATAACCCGAATCGCCCCGGACGTGGTCAGCCAAGAGCTTTGGGGCTTTCAACACGTTTCGGCATCCGATACCTTAGAACACATTGCCAAATCGCTCGTCGCCAGCCACGGGGAGTCCAGAATCGATGTCCGTCTGTCACTATCGATCGCGCGTCGTAGCCCTTTTATTCTTGCTGACCTGCAGCATGACCACTGCCATGATGGCCCAAGATAAACAATCACCAATCGTCGGGCCTAGCCGCCCCAGTGGCCCAGAGTTTCAAACGCGATCGGTTACCGTCGCTCGAAATGGAATGGCCTGCACCAGCGATCCGCGCGCGACGCTGGCTGCACTTGAAGTTTTGCAACGTGGTGGCTCAGCAGTGGATGCCGCGATCGCAGCTAATGCGATGCTGGGCGTCGTCGAGCCGATGAGTTGTGGAATTGGTGGCGATCTCTTCGCGATTGTATGGGATGCAAAAACCAAAACGCTGCATGGCCTTAACGCTAGTGGCCGCGCTCCGAAGTCATTGACCAGACAACATTGCCAATCGCTTGGCCTGGAAGTGATTCCCAGCAATTCGCCCTTGAGCTGGACCGTGCCAGGCTGCGTGTCAGGTTGGGACGATTTGCATAAGAAGTTTGGCAAGCTGCCGTGGAAAGAGTTGTTCTCTAGCTCCATTCGTGAAGCTGAAGAAGGCTTTCCCGTTTCTCCCATCATCTCCGGATACTGGCGAGCCTCCGAAAAGAAACTTTCCGCCTTCCCTACTTCGAAAGCCACGCTGTTGTTCGACAATGGCGAAGCTCCTCGCACCGGAGACATCTTCAAGAATCCTCACTTGGCTACTTCATATCGATTGATCGCCGAACAAGGTGCTGATGCCTTTTATCGCGGCTCGATCGCAGAACGCATCGTCGCTTTCAGTAATGCCAACAAAGGCTTTTTCTCGCTGCAAGATTTTGCGGAGCATAAGAACACATGGGATCCACCGGTGTCGGTCGACTATCGAGGATACAAAGTGTGGGAACTCCCACCCAATGGACAAGGCATTGCCGCCCTGGAGATGTTGCAGATTCTCAAACAACATGATTTGAAATCGCTAGGTTGGGGAACGCCTGACTATCTGCATCTTTTGATCGAAGCCAAGAAACTTGCCTACGCTGACCGAGCTCGCTATTACGCCGATCCAACGTTCGTCGATGTACCCGTTGCCGAATTGATTTCCGAAGAATACGCCCTTAAACAAAACGCTCGCATCAACATGCAAAAGGCGGCAACGGACATTCCTCCCGGCGATCCACGCCCCGGACAAGCGGACACCATCTATCTTTGTGTTGTCGATAAAGACCGCAATTGTTGCTCCCTAATCCAAAGCAATTACCACGGCTTTGGGAGCGGTATCGTCCCAGATGATGTGGGCTTTGCCATTCAAGATCGCGGCTCACTCTTTGCTCTGCAGGACGATCACCCCAATCGACTAGAACCAGGCAAACGCCCATTCCATACCATCATCCCTGCGATGGTGACAAAAGACGATCTCCCCGTGATGGTGCTAGGTTTGATGGGAGGCGATATGCAAGCTCAGGGGCATGTGCAAGTACTCATTAACTGGATCGATTTCGGCATGAATATTCAGATGGCCGGTGATGCAGGCCGCTTCAATCACGAAGGAAGTGCCACCCCCACGGGATTAAAAGGAGACGCGAAGGGTGGCGTTGTTCAACTTGAACCGACCTTCCCCGCTGCCACCATGGATGCCTTGCGACAACGGGGTCATGTCGTCGATCCTGTGCGCGGTTCTGGTTATGGAGGATACCAAGCGATTCACATCGATTGGGCACGCGGAATCCTCGAAGGAGCGACCGAATCACGCAAAGATGGAATGGCCATCGGTTATTAATCGGTAAACGTCGTCAACCTATCGACAATACCGTTCAAATCTCGCGTTTGAGACCATGAGGCTCACAGACCGGACCATAGTATTCAGGACGCCGATCAGCGAAACGATCAATCACATGTTTGCCAGGGACTCGCACAATGCGTTTTTGACGCGCTTTGCGAACGTCGATCTCACCTACCAGAATTTCTGGGTTCGCATGCGGCGCATCGGCGATGGGATTTCCGTTGGTATCGCAGAGTCGACTGTAACCGATAAACTTGAAGCCTCGTTCTTGACCAATTCGATCGACGCAGAAAAAGTAAATCGCATTCTCTAACGCTCGAGCATTCGGAAGATACTTGGCAAATGTATCCGCACCCGGTGGCCAATTGGTTGGCAACAGAACCAAGTCCGCACCTGCCAACGCCATCACTCTCGAAGCTTCTGGGAATGATCCGTCATAACAAATGTGAATCCCAATTCGCAGACCATTAATGTCGAACACATTCCAACCTTCTGTACCTTGATCGACGAAGCGATCGATGCCAAGGTAAGGAAGATGAACTTTTCGGTACACGCCTACCAAGCCCTGTGGTCCGACCAGAGCGCAGCTATTGAACAATTTATCGCCAACCGTTTCGAGAAAACCAAAAACGGCATATTGATTCTGTTCGCGACATAGCGAAGCAAAAGCTTGGACCGCGGCACCATCTTTGGATTGAGCGAATGGCAATGCCTCTTCGCGAGATTCAAAACAATAACCCGTCAATGCGCACTCGGGAAAGACGACCAAGTCTGCTTGCCGAGCTTCCGTTTCGCGCATAGCCTTGAGCATGTTGTTCAAGTTGAGGCCAACGTCGCCCAACTGAACGTCCATCTGTACACCCGCGATTTTGTAAATATCTTTGCTCATGAGCCGTCCGAGTATCACTAGAATGGAACCGTAAAATAGGCACTGCCTTGTCTCTTAGATTGTCCCTAACAACTCGCAGGAAGCAAGATTGGGATGGGTATTTCTCGGATGCTCCAGGGAGTATCTTTATGTACAATAGAACGGTGATTTCGGTGGACTGAACGGCGCCTTT
>JAFLCP010000170.1 GCA_017303505.1 Planctomycetota bacterium
TTGACGCTAAGGCAATGGCGTCGGATACGGACCGGACACCAGTTCGCTGAAAACCAACATCCAGATCTACCATCACTCCAAGAGTAACGCCTGCGGCTGTAGCTCCTGCGGAAATGTAGTCTGCCGCTTCCACTGAATCGATTCCCACACGGATGTTGACGCGTTTTGCCAATTCGGTCACTTTGGCCAAACGCTCTGCCCCGATCGGTGGATAGGCAATAAAAACTTCAGAACTAACCCTGGCCATAACCTCGGCTTCGCCACCTTTGGCTACGGTTAAGGCCACTGCCCCAGCCTCTACTTGCAGCTTGCCAACAAATTGAGACTTGTGGGTCTTCGTGTGCGGTGCCAACTGAAGTTGATAGGAGTGACAATAGGATTGCATGGTCCTAATGTTTTGCCGAACTGCACTACCGGAAACAACCAAGGAGGGGGTGGGCAACTCACGGATGAGGTCGCTGGAAGGCGTCATACCACAAAACCTTTGTTTTCAAATGGACAAAATCTACGCCAGAGGCCCTGCAAATGCCTGTAGGTGCGGGTATTCTACAAGGAATCTGTGCTGAGTTGGCCTAGCCTATTCGAATTGTCAAGAATATGGATTGCCCACAAAGCACCTTTGGCTTTTTGGCCGAATTGAATCTCTTTTCCATTCAACTCATCTGTATGAATCTCCCTCAGGCTCCAATCAAAACGGCAATCCCAGACAGCGTTTCTTATCGCTGCGTCTGCGGAACCGTTTTCGACTTGAATCCGCAGTTGGGAGGACATTGCGAACACTGTCATCGAGAGATCCCAGCCGCTGCCTTTCGCGACGCGATGACCGCCACGGTGAGCCTCAATTCGTTGGAGGAAACGGCCCAATGGGATTTTTCAACGGAACACTCTGACCATGATCCACATATTGGATTAAAACTCGACCACTTTCTTTTGGAAAAACGCCTCGGCGAAGGTGGGATGGGTGTGGTGTATCGTGCACTTGACACTTCGCTGCAGCGGTACGTCGCCGTGAAAGTACTGCGGCGCTCGATCGCTGAAAAAGGTGGGCAAAATTCTGTCGACCAATTATTGCAAGAAGCCGTTGCTCAAGCTCGTCTCAATCATCCGAATATCGTGACGATCTATTATGTTGGACAGCACAACGATGAACCATTTCTGGCTATGGAATTGGTGTCGGGGCGTACCGTTGCCCAACAAGCCAAGGAAGAACCGCTTCCATTCCACAGTGTTATCCACCTTGCGGTGCAAGTAGCCGATGCATTGCGACATGCTAGTCATTTCGGCATCATTCATGGCGACATTAAACCCAGCAATTTACTAGTTGCAAGCTCGACGCGAATCAAGTTGAGCGACTTTGGTTTGTCGCGACTTGTTTCGGAAAATCAAGACGACAAACCGATTTCTGGAACGCCCAACTATCTCGCGCCAGAACTTTTGTCTGGCTCTGCGAATTCACCGCAAAGCGATATGTACTCGCTCGGCGTAACACTTTTCGAACTCACCTTCAATCGACTGCCGATTCAACTCACAGGGGAATCGTTAGCAGAGAAACTTGAAAAGCACCAAACGGCCGAAGTGGACTTTCCAACTCAATGGCCCCCCTCCGTTCCGTTGGGCTGGAAAACGCTGCTTTCTAAGCTGTTGACTAAATCGCCTGAAGCCCGCTATCAGAACTACGAAGAATTAATGGATGATCTCTATCCACTGATTCCAATTGGCTCAACGATTGCGGGCTTTGCCCCCAGAGCTACCGCATTCATTATCGATCAATTTTTGCTACTTTGCTTTGCCTTGCCTCTGTTTGCGTGGACAGCAATCGTGCAACTGTCGGACTTTTTCCGCTATTGGAGTTGGACAAGCTGGATATCAGCCTTCGGACTGATTTTGCTTCCCTTTCTCTACATTGCATTTGTGGGAAGTGGGCGACGCTCTTTAGGGCGAATGCTCTTTCAAATTCGGATTGTGAATTCCTATGGTTTGCCGTTAGACCGCCGCAGGATGATGCTTCGCGAGTTTATTCGTTGCCTTCCAGCCATTACGCTGATGTGGGGCATGGTGGCAGGCAGCGAAAGTATGCTCCACCAGGCAACACAAACATTTGTGTCGCTGTTCGTATTAGCCAATATCGCCACAATGCTCTTATATCGCACCGGCTTGGCTTTGCATGATTATCTATTCAACTCGTCCGCAGTACTTGACTTTTCCCCGTCCCGCGCAAGTATATCCCGGAGTCTTGCCTCGCCCTCTCTTTAATGCGCAGTCAACGATTCTCCTTTCTAAACCTGAGAATCGATTGAGAACTTGGCATGCCTCGCTCTAGCAAATCATCGAAAGCGGCAACCGCTTCCAGCAACTCAGTGCGGCGATTGGTCTTTGTTCTCGGAGACCAACTAGATCATGCGAGTCCCCTTCTAAAGGACCTCGATCCCAATCACGATCTGGTATGCATGGCAGAAGTTGTGGAGGAAGCTACGCACGTTTGGTGTCACAAATCTCGGCTCGTCTTTTTCTTTTCCGCCATGCGGCATTTTGCACAAGAATTGCAAGAGCGCGGACTGCGTGTTTGGTATCACTCGCTAACGGAAAACGCGAAACAAGATCAAGTTCATTCGCTTGCAGAAGCGGTCGAATGGGTCTCCCGCAATTTCAAGCCGCAAAAAATTGAAATCTTGGAACCAGGCGACCTCCGCGTCCACCGCCAACTGAAGTCGATTGCAGCACAAATCGATACGCCAGTACATTTCGAATCCGATCCACACTATTACTTGACTCAAGCTGAGTTTCGAACATGGGCAAAAGATCGAGCGCATTTTGTATTGGAACACTTCTATCGATTTATGCGCAAGCGTTTCCAAGTCTTGCTCGATGAAGATGGAGGTCCAGTCGGTGGTAGCTGGAATTATGACAGCGATAATCGCAAGAGTTTTGGTAAAGCCGGCCCCGGGAAGATCTCCCCAACCAAGGACTTTGCTCTCGACAGCGTAACACAAGACGTAATTGATATGGTGGAGTCAAGATTCCACAATCACCCAGGCACGACGGTTGATTTTGACTTACCCGTGACACGCGCTGAAGCTTTAGCCGCTCTACGAGACTTTATCGCTCATCGTTTGCCGAAGTTTGGCGAATTCCAGGATGCAATGTGGCTGGGCGCCGAAGAACTAAACCATTCTCGTTTGTCACCGATGTTAAATGTGCACTTGTTGAATCCCCGCGAGGTGGTCCAAGCCGCCATCGAGGCACTCGATCTCGGCAAAGCATCACTCAATAGCGTCGAAGGTTTTGTGCGTCAAATTCTCGGATGGCGCGAATTTGTTCGCGGAATTTACTGGCATTTTGCACCCAAATATGAAGCTCTCAACTTCTTCAATGCGCATTGCGAACTTCCGAAGTTTTACTGGGATGGTGAAACGGAAATGCCATGTGTGGCGGACGCAATGCGCTTAGTTCGCGATAAGGCTTATGCTCATCATATCCAACGCCTGATGGTTCTTGGGTTGTTAGCACAGTTGATTGGTGTTGATCCCTACAAGTTTCACTTATGGCACATGGCAATGTATGCAGACGCCATTGATTGGGTGAGCTTGCCGAACACACTGGGCATGAGTCAATTTGGTGATGGCGGAATCGTTGGAACGAAACCGTATTGCGCTAGCGGAGCGTACATCGATAGGATGAGCAACTATTGCGGAAAATGCAGGTACAATCCCAAAGAAGCCGTTGGCCCCAAGGCTTGCCCATTTACGACGCTTTACTGGGACTTCTTATCGCGAAATTTGGAACAATTGAAAGATAACCAACGACTTAAGTTCCAATTGAGTGCCCTGGAAAAGAAGACTCCAGAACTCTTGCAGCAAGTGCGCCAAGAAGCCAACGAATTGCGACGAAAATGGGGAGTGGGAACGATCCAACCAACGCCAAGCAAGTCGCAATAACGTTCCGCCGAGAATTTCAAGCTTTGTCTGGCTTGGCTTCTGTCAATTCTTCCTGGAGCTCGCGGCTTTCTTTTTCGCCGATGCGAATTTGGCTTGTGAAGTAATAGACCAGTCCGATGAGTGAGACGAAGATTGTAACCAGTCGATAGGCAGCTGCAACAGCTAAACCACTGAACGATTCATCGACGCTTGGAAGCTGCTTGAACATTTCGACCAACGCTAACTCTTGAACACCTAGTCCCGCAGGAGCAATCGGCAAGGCCCCCGCTACCATGCCCGACGGAACGACTTGAACATGTTCTAAAAATGTCGGAGGATTTTTGTAAAGCCCCGCCGAAATCATATAGAAGCTACAGGCAAGTCCTGTATGCACCATTAAGCTCATGACCATGACTAACAAGACTAGCCATGGTCTATGTTCGAATACTCGAAGGGATCCGACCAAGCGCCGCAACGTTCCGCCAACATACGGCAGTTTCTGAACGAGCTTTTCGATCCAGTCAAAACTTCGACCACCGATAATGGCAATCAACAGTCCAATCGCTCCTACGATACATAATGCGATACCACCGTTTCGAATTCCGGTAAGCAATGGCGTAAGCTTCTCATTTGGCATTAATGCCAGACTGGCTGTAGACAAAACGACCAAGCCATAAAGTCCGACCGCTCTATCCACTAACACGGAAGCGAGAGCAGAAGCCCCAGAGTGTTTCTTTTGCCGAGCAACTGCAATGGCTTTAAATAGATCGCCTCCCACACTCCCTGGTGAGACCATCCCCAAAATCTGGCCAATGAAGCCGAGCCGAATCGCATCAGCCGGCCCAAGGTCGACGCCAACGCCACGCACAATCCACATCCACCGCAAGAAGCTGACACATAACGCTACCAAACAAGAGAGGGCTGCAGCGCTCAATAACCACCAATTCTTCGGCTGTTGGCGCAGGATCTCAAGCTGCTCTTGGTCCACTTGCCAAAAGAGCCACGGAAGTATGATTAATGGAATGGCAAACTTAAGCCATTTCAAATAGGAGCGCATGCCAGAAAGGGCACCTAGTAAAGAGTGTAACCCATGCCAATCTAAAGGGAGTTTAATGCCCATCACGAGTAAGTGGAGCAGTGATTGCTCGCAAAGCTTGAAAAAGAGCCCTATACGCCCCAATTGCAACGATTGGAGCCTCAGAATATGTCTGTTTTAACAGCAATCTGAATTGATCGTTCTGAAAAGTCGAGATAATCCGATTGCACGGAATTTCCGCCTGGTACTATGATAGAGACCTCTTCAACGGAAACGGATATCGCCTTCTGGAACCTCTCCCATGAAATCGATCTTGAGTCTATGCACGGCATGGCTGTTATACGTGGCGCTGGTCGCGTCCCCGACATTTGCCAGCTCACCCGATGCTCTTCAAAAGGCCCTTACGCCAATTCTCAACACGCTCCGTTCCACGAGCGTCCCCTTTGCAATCGAAGGCAAAGTAACAGTCCCCATCGACAACAAGCAGCAAGATGTCGAATTACGATTGGTGCGGTACTCAGGAGAGAGTTTCGATCTCGAGTTAACGCATCAAGACTATGCGATAAAACTTTTTCGTCGGCCAGACTCGACCACTTTTTTGTTGCCCAAACATAAAACTGCTTTCATTGGCAGTGGAAATATTCAAGGTTCAGATCATCTCCGACCAGACGGTATCATCGAGCGACTTATCAGTAATCAAACGGAGGTGGCTCCAGCCAAACCATTGCTGCAAACACTTGATCCAGAGGCTATTGTATTCACTCTGACCAGCTTGCTTAAAGTTGCACCTGGGCCCACTCCCAATAGCTGGAAGAGTGGCGATGTTGAAATTGAGATCGCTGCGAACGAGGGCGAAATCAACGTTCGCTCAACCGATGTCTTAGTGAAGTTGCACATTTCCGCTTTATCTACGCCAACCAGCGCAAGCAAAGCGAAGGCAACGAAGGCCGAAATTCCCGACGACTACAAAAAAGAGACCATTGATCGAGCTGACCTGGAAAGACAGTTTGTACGTGGGGTTCGTCGCGCGTTTGAAATATTGGCCCCTGGTTCACAACTGTTGAACCCCAAAGAGAAGCCACGTTCTGTTGAGAATGGTGAACTTCGCTGGATCGACCATCAACGTGTCGTGCTTCTAAAAGGGACACCAGAAGAAGTTGGTCGAGCTCATGGCGAACTGCTCAAGAACGAATGCCAACGCTGCATTGACTCTGTTCTTTATACATTCGGATTGGCGCAAACCATTCAATCGGGCAAGTGGTTTCCCAAGGAACTTTCGCATGCCTATCAACGCCTGGCTCCTCACATTCCAGAACGCCATAAAGTTGAAACTCGCGCATTAGCAGCCAGTCTCGGACAAGATCCGCAACTCATTGAAACCATCAATGTTTTTCCTGAGCTTTTCCATTGTTCGGGATTCGCACTTTACGGCAAGGCGACCAAAGATGGAACGCTTTATCATGGCCGAGTATTGGACTATATGACAGCGATTGGATTGCAAGATGCATCCACCACGTTTGTAGTCGCAATTGATGGTCAAATCCCTTTCGCAAACGTTGGCTATGCTGGCTTCATCGGTTCCGTGAGCGGTATGAACGCCGCCAAGATTTCCCTCGGCGAAATGGGGGGCCGAGGTGAAGGAAAGTGGGATGGCGTGCCAATGGCCACATTGATGCGCCGCGCGCTCGAAGAATGTGATTCACTCGATGAAGTCGTTACGCTGTGGAAAGAGAGCCCACGTACTTGCGAGTATTATTATGTCTTTGCGGATGGAAACAATCGCTCCGCTGTGGGTGTCGCTGCCACGCCAGAAAAACTGGAATTAGTTCAGCCAGGCCAGACCCATGACATGCTCGGCGAAGGCATTGAAGATAGCGTGGTACTATCGGCGGGTTCGCGTTTGGAGCTATTGCGGAAGCGAGTTATTGAAGGTTTCGGAAAATTCGATGAGCAATCGGCGATTCGCTTGATGGATCGCCCAGTCGCGATGGAATCCAATTTGCACAATGTCCTTTTTGTTCCTGAAAAGGGAATGCTTTACGTTGCCAATGCAAGTCATAAACAACCTGCCGCAAATCAACCTTACGTCGAAATCAATCTCAGCGCATTGCTAAGTTCCTTGCAAGGAGACAAGCCGCAAAACGCCTCGGGAACAAAGCTTTCCAGCCCTGCCCCCCTCCCTGCCGCCAACGAGTCCGAAAAACTGAAAGCGGATTCCACCAGTGCAATATCTTTTCCTCACCCCGCCCCAGGCTCACTCTTCAATAGCCGTGACTCGCTCCATAGCGGCGTAGATCCATCCGAAGATGCCAAGACCTGTTTGGCTGGGCTATGCTGGACTCCTGCGGCTTTTGATGTACGAATCCAAAATCCTTGGAATGGCAACGGCGATGCACTCGTTCAATTCAAATCCCCTTTAGCGGATGGCCATCCATCCAATGACTATGTGTCGATGGAATGGTATCAAGTTAAGGATGACAATGGAGAGCTCAAAAAAGCTCCTGCCGTTGTGGTTGTGCATGAGTCCGGAAGCGGAATGGTCGTCGGTCGATTGATTGCCCAACAACTCAACTCGCTCGGTCTTCATACATTCATGATCCACCTCCCGTTTTATGGTCCACGCCGTGGAGATAGCCCCAAGCCGAGTGGCAAAGAACTATTCACAACCATTCGCCAAGCGATCGCCGATGTTCGTCGCGCTCGAGATGCGGTTGCCGTTTTACCTGGTGTCGATTCAACCAACATCTCTTTACAGGGAACAAGTCTGGGAGGATTCGTCAGTGCAACCAGCGGAGCTTTGGACAACGGCTATCAAGCTGTTTTTATCACCTTAGCCGGAGGTGGGTTATACGATGTCATCAAGAACGGAGAACGCGATGCAGCGAACCTGCGGAAAGAACTTGAGAAGCATCAAGTTACCGATGAGCAACTCAAAGAATTGCTTAACACTATCGAGCCGCTCCGTTTAGCCCATCGCCTCAATCCCCAGCGGACTTGGGTCTACAGCGGGAAGTTCGATAATGTGGTTCCCCCTATCAGTTCGCAAAGGCTTGTTGAAACGGCCAAGCTGCCCAAAGATCACCACATTGAAATGCTGGCTGACCATTACAGTGGCATTGTCTTCTTGCCGTTCATATTGAACCACATGAAGAAACGCGTGGCCGAATATCAGCCCCATTAATTGAAACACGATGATCGATTATTAGAGTCGCCAGCAAGCCATCGTTGCTTGCATCGATGATCAAAGATCTTCAAGACTTTCTATCAATCGATCGATTACAGTTTCGTCTGTCTTTGGATTAAAGAACACAGCCTTCCAGGCAGGTAGCTCATATCCATTGAGTTCAAAACCGATGGACGTTGTGTAGCTTAGCCTTGCATCGATGGCATCGTTCATATTCCGATCACGCTTATCAAATTGTCGCCGAATTTCGGCGAAAAATCGCCCCACGTCTTCCGGCGATAGCTTTCCATCTTCCAGATCTTTGTAGATTTTCTTGGCATCCCTTCCCTTGGAAAGAACCCACCACACGACATTGGCGCCACATGTGCCAGGATTCAAAACACAACAGTATTCCAACTTCTCCAAACGCTGCTTTAAGTAATAGGCTAACTCCAAAGCGCGAGCGGTTAGCATTTGCCAACCCGTTAAGCCAATGCTATTGAGCGACGCCATGACGCAATATGGCCCAATACCTGGCCGAGAACATTCCAGCGTAAACAATGCTGGGTCTCGACGACTGTCGGCTTCACAGAAGTATGGCGTATCAGCGACGGAACGCGAGAGGTAACGCAAATCTGATCGTTGATTTACAATTATCGCACTGCTTGGATAGTGTGCACGCCCCATTTTGTGCACATCGATCGTGATACTATCTGCATATTGCAAATTGCGAGCGTGTTTTTGAGCTTGAGCGATCCAAGGGAGTAACTCTTCCGAGAACTTTAAGGGATTCTTTTGCAGGTCATAGTCCCCAAAGAAACAGAGAGTCCATCCCACTGCGGCATCCACATGGAGATGCGGTACGACAGCCGAATATCGCTGGGCAGTTTCATCAATAATCTTGCGAATTGCGGCTACATCGTCGATACCAAATGCGTCTGTCGTTCCGAAAGTAGCTACGACATAAGCCACTTTCTTTCCAGCTTGATAGAGCTCGTCTAATTTTTCTTGCAGCTTATCCAAACGCATCGCCAGTTTGTTGTCGACTGGCACAGCATGCAAGCTCTTGAGCCCCATGCCGAGCCAACCTACGATTGTTTTGTTGCAATAATGGCTGGCGTCGGAAACAACCGCTGCAAGTTCTTCAGCTTGAATTCCATCGCGCATCGCGCCGGGCTGTACTTTTTCAACACCAATTTTCCCTGCATAGAGATTGGAAACGGTTCCACCTGATGTGAATACGCCCCAAGGATCTTTGGTGTGATAGAAAACGAGATTCGCGAGAGCTGTGATCGATTTTACTTCGAGTTCGTTGGAACGTTGGCTATAGCTGTCCGTACATAGATTCGGATTCTTCAAGAGGCAGGCCAGGGCACCAACTAAAGAAGCAAAGTTAGCGGGGCCGCGGACGTTTTCCAAATGTAAAGGGCTCGACCAGCCATCCGTTCCCCAAAAATAAGGAAAGATCGCATCGCGCGCATCCTTTAGATTGCCGGGTAGCAGATGGATTTCGGGATTCGCTTGGGCCGTCTCATAATTTTGAGACATGCACGAGCCAGGCGGTAGTGCTTGCTCGGCTTCCATCGCCGCCAAAAATTCACCGAAGATCTCGGTGATTACATTCGACTGGCAATCAAAGAACGTGTGCACAACATTTTGATACTGATCGCGATCCATAACAGCTCGATGCGTAAGAAACGTATTTTAGTGGACAGTGTGGCCGCCGGTTACCGAAATGGTCTGGCCCGTTACAAACGATGAAGCCTCACTCGCATAATAAACGGTCGCTCCCACAAGATCTTGCGGCACACCCCAGCGTCCGGCGGGCACGGTTGCTAAATAGGCATCCTTCATATCTTGCGGATCATTTTCGTGGCGTTCCACGGGAATCCAACCAGGAGCAATCATATTCACCGTGATTCCGAATGGAGCGAGTTCGCGAGCTAAGCTTCTTGAAAAACCTGTCTGTCCCCCTTTGGCAGCGACATAAGCGGTAAAGGGACTTACGCCCAATTGGAACACTTCGCTGGTAATGTTGATGATCCGCCCCCAGCGTTGCGACTTCATATGCGGCAACGCAGCCCGAGTTAACAAGAAAGGACTCTTGATAAAGAAGTCGAGCATCGATTGATAAAAATCCCAATCATATTCTTCAATCGGTTTCAGTGGCTGTGCGGGAGTTGCATTGACTACGATGATATCGACAGGCCCAAGTGTCTGTTTGATCTCGGCAAACATGCGTTGTACGTCGTTCTCGTCCACGACATTGGCTCGAAACAATGCACCTTCACATCCAGCTGCTTTGAATTCAGAGAATGCTTGTTCTGCGGCACTCTGATTGTTGAAATAGTTCAGCGCAACCTTCGCACCAGCTTGTCCCAAACCGATTGCGATCGCTTTCCCTAAGCCTTTGGAACTGCCCGTTACCAAAGCAACTCGACCATCAAGGCGAAACATCTTATTCGGATTCAAATTCATGTTGATTTCCCGCAACGCTAAAGCCGTATCCACATGGCCCCACTATTCTGGTGCCTGAAAGCCCAAAGTGTCGGGTATGTTTGTACGAATGAAGCCGATAGAGAACAAGCCCCCGCTTCCCCGCGTTGACAACAAAAAAACCGCAGTCCACTTGCGCGAACTGCGGTTTTCCTGGTTAACACCTTGCATCACTCACAACTCTGCGATGCAAATTCAGGCCTATTTGAACTGCTATTCTCGCTTGAGCGAAAAAGCGGTGTAGTGCAAACCCGACTCATCTTCGGTAACAAATGCTCCGGTGGGAGTCAGGTACTTCTCAACCACGGAGAATGGAGGTAGCTCATGTTTGTCGAGCACCTGCGATAACGCAGCAAAAACAGGATTGTTTTGGCTCGAGTCTTTCAAGCGTTGCTTGTTCGCTGGATCGCGGGCCATTTCATAGAATACGCGAAGTGATTCCTGTGGTCGCTGAAACATCAAAACGGACGATTCTTTCTCTCGCAATTGCTGTTTGATTTTTTCTGAAATCAACTTGTACTCTTCGGAATCTGACAACAAATCACGTCGGCCTTCTTTGGCCGAAATAACTTCGTCGATCAGGTAAGTGTCGTCCGAGAAAAAGAAATAGTCTTCTAACACGCCGTAGCAGATTTTGGGCTGACGAACAACTTCGGGAGAAGGACCATTCTCACGTCGATTTCCAAAATCCAACGTATAGAAGGTTCCCGTCGTGCCCGACTTAGCAGTTGGTACCGTACCGCGGCCCTGCTTTTCAATGAACGCGTTGATCTTCGGCAACACAGACTCTTTGAATTTGGCAGGATCCTTCAATTGGACTGCAAATAGATTGGTACCGCTGTTTACTCGAAATGGCTTTACGAATCCTTGAACGATAGTCATACGACCAGCGACTTGATCGATGAAATCCTCTTGGATGTTCATTTCAATTTGCTTGCCAGCATCTTCCATTCGCCCCTTGAACCAATCTTCCCCTTGGAAGTTATCTACAATCTTGGCAATAGCCGACATGGTCTTGGGAACATCCCAGTTCAGTGTCATATAGCTTCCCACATCAGCAGGAACCCATTCTTCGGGCGCAGTGGAACCATTTTTGGGACGCAACACTTCGAGCAAACCGCGTCGGGGACTTGCCAATTGCAGATGCGCGTGAATGATCGAATCAAACTCTTGTGTTCCCAAAATCAAGGAGCCACCAGCAGACTGAATTCCGTCGACACCTAAGGCTGGTAGAATAGCTAACACGGCGGTTCCGCCAGCATTGCCACTCGCATTGATGGATTCCTTTACGATACCGATCGGGTCAACATAGAAGGAAGCTTGCGGTCGTTCACCTTCTGAACCAACGCACTGGGCCATAACCGTCAGGAACTTTCGGTTTTCGGCCAATGACTTGTACTTTTCTTTCCCTTCTCCCGTCTTGCCCTGCCATACTTCCGCTAATTTTCTAGCAGCATCTGGTTGATTAACGGCGACAAACACACCTTGGTCGATGAAGTAGGTCACTTCTTGGTTAGCTCGATTGCGATTTTTCCAAGTTACCAATGTTAGCTCACCAATTTTCTCTTCGGTGCGATCAGCTTCGTTAGCAGCTTGCTCTTCGGCTCGAGACAAAATAATTTCCAAGGCAGGTAACTCGTCACCCGCTTCTAGCAACGCAACCACCGCAGGCTTCTTATCGTTGTAGTAAAACCCGAAAGCCATTTCACCGTTCGGAATAGCGAGAAGCTCTTCAAGATTTACGCCGATTACATCTTGCATCTGCGCGGTGAGCTTCACAGCCGATCCATAAAGTTCGTCAACGATCGGCTTCAATTCAGGATCGTTGAACATCTTGCCGGTGGACGCTGCAGACATCTTCTCTTTCATGTCGCGGCTGTCGTCGACGCGAACATAAACCAGTGTCTGTGCTGGAAACAACTGAGGTGCCGTTGGACGTTCCGCCCAAACCGAAGTCGCCAAAGCCATAGGAAGTGCACATGCGAATGTGGCAGCGAGCACAGTGCGCCGTCCGAACTGACTCACGAAGTGCGAGTTCATCATTCCGCCAAACGAAAACTTCATCCCGTATCCCCTATCTATCAAAAAGAACCCATTGTTTTTCTGCTTTGACCACTTTCGACCGGCAGGCCCCATTTACGCATAAAAAAATAAAACCCTGCTGGTGCCGGTGCCTTCGTGCCTGAAAATGGACCAATACTCTCGAAGAAGTCACTTAGCCTTTTTACCCTGCCTAAGCCCCTGCAGTTTCACCCCACTTTCGAGCGAAACAAACTAGTTTTTTCTCATTTTAGAAACTTTGCCTTGAGTATAGGGTTTTAACCCATGTCCCGTCGTCGCGCGGCTGTTCAGGTTTCCCAAACGGCATATCCCTACTTTCAGGCGTCAAGATGTCGTTGCTTAAGTGAGATGCCGATAGGATGTGGATACAAGACAATAGGTAAAGTGGGGCAAAGGAAAAGACTGATTGAGTCGGTGGGTGAAGTGGCGGTTTAAACCGCTAGAGTAGCTTCACTACTATTTTTGGATAGCTTTCCGATTCGTAGTTCCCCTATACTATTGCGGTGTGCAGCATATTTTAGATCTTTCCATCGCGGGTGGATGGACCAAATTCATAGCAGGTTTTGCCATGTTTCGACCAAGCGTTATTTGCGGAATGCTGATCCTTTTTGCGTCTTCCTCGATTTATGCTCAATCGAATCGCACCACGGCAACTTCCAGCAGTGCGGTCAACTCGTCGCGCACCACCTCATCTTCATCCAGCCGCACCTCTGGAACGGGGACCGGAACAACTGGTGAATTCCAACCCATTGATCGCGGATCATTCGTTGGTCGAAGTGGCGAAACTGGGTTTGTCGGTCGCTCTTCAACGGGAACGACAGGCATGTCGGGCATGTCTGGTATGGGCCGATCTGGAATGGGCGGCATGGGAATGGGGATGGGCATGAGCATGGGAATGGGCGGCATGGGCATGGGAGGTATGAATTCCCGTGGCATGAACAGCCAATTTGGCCAACAGAATAATAGCCAAAACAGTAAGGGCACTGTGCGTGCTACTGTTAAGGTTCGATTCCCATACACTAAAGTGCCAGCGGCTCGAGTTGCCCAAACCGTATCAGCACGCTGGAATCGAATACCGCTTCCAGAAAAGTTCAATGGCGTTGATTTGAACTTTGAAAATGGAGTAGCAACATTAACGGGTAATGTTGCTACTGCGGAAGACAAGAGAATGGCCGAGAAACTTATCTTACTCGAGCCTGGCGTTTCCTCGGTCCAAAATCGTTTGGAAGTTGTTGCAACTGAGGGCTCGAAGTAGCCTGCCCGCTGTTCACCATGGGTTGTTGATATCCATTTTGAACTTGCGGATTCATCGAGTTGTTTACGAACTGACCATTCATCATTTGCCCATTGTTTGCTGGGCCGTTTACCATCTGCATGTTTCCGTATTGAGCTGGGTTCATCCCCTGCATTCCAGGGTTATTGTTTTGCCCAATCATGGCAGCTTGCGTCTGCGGATCAATGCCTGCCGCTTGCATTTGCATCATCGTTTGCGCGGTGGGTGTCAGCGCGTTTACCGATGAGCCCATGTTCGGATTACCCATGGGAACAGAAGATGCAGGCCCCAAACGATTGCCATTGCGTGATGGCATCTGAATAGTCGTTGTCTTCAAACCGCTATTGGGCATATTTCCGAATGGAGCGTTCATATTACCTGCTCCTTGGAACGATGCTTGATTGACAGCGCCGGGATAGGAAACCTGCGTATTGTAATTCGCTGCAGTTACTCCATTGAGCAACACCTCATTCGATTGATTTGGCTGAGGGCCGCCTG
>JAFLCP010000171.1 GCA_017303505.1 Planctomycetota bacterium
AAAATCTCATCGCAAAAAACGTCGAGCTGCGTTCAAGGCTTTGGGAATAAATCTCCATACTACAAAGTCAATATACGACACAAAAAAACGACGCTCAAAGCCGCGGAAGTTGGCGCTGTCCAACTAGCCTTCGGCGTACGGGTTAAACGATCCGCGAGGCTAGGTGCGTTGGGCTTTCAACCTTGCGCGACTCAGTCGTGAGATTTGATGTCACATCAGGTACTGCGACGAGATGTTGCAAGACAGTGAGTCCTGTCCGGCCTAGCCTTCGGCATACGGGTTAAACGATCCGCGAGGCTAGGTGCGTTGGACTTGCAATCTTGCGCGACTCAGTCGTGACGTTTGATGTCACATCAGGTACTGCGACGAGATATAGCAAGAGATGGAGTCCTGTCCGGCCTAGCCTTCGGCATACGGGTTAAACGAACTGATGAGCAAACAATTTCGAACACGTGATCTTGCCACCGAAACAATGGGTAACATCGGAGCGCTCTGAACGTGGACGAAGCTGATAGTTCGAACGATAGACCAAACCCATATCGCTTGGTTCTAAATGAAAATTCAAGGGCTCCCGTTCGGGATGACAATCGATCATCTCAATATGGCAATCGCTCTCGGAGAAAGGTGGCGACGAAGAATTACTTGCGACGGCAGGCAAGTTGACATTCCACAAGGTGTGGCGCTCTAACTCACGCTGTTGAATGCGTTGCCAAGCACTCAAGGCGCGCTGAGCTGATAACTCCCATGGAACATGAACCGCTGGATTACGATATTGGGACAAAGCGATGGAGCGATAGCCAAGCAAACTCGCTTCACGGGCCGCAGCGACTGTACCCGACATCAAAATGTCGACGCCCAAATTTCCACCATGATTGATACCCGACACAACCCAATCTGGTTGTAACTGCAAATGCAACAAGCCGACGCGCACGCAATCGGCAGGTAACCCATCCACCGCATACCAACCCGCCCGATGTTCCTCAATCTGCAACGGTCGCGTCGTCGTTACTCCATGACCGCAACAACTTTGGTGGTCGCGAGGTGCAACGACAATCACTTCGGCATGCCCGGATAAAACCTCGGCGACGGCGGCCAAACCTTCCGCCTCAATTCCATCATCGTTGGTCAACAGAATTCGCATGTTCTCTCCATCACAGAAGTATCGACTTGAGGCAATATTGTGCTAGGTAGGCAAGCGGCTTCATTTTCTACGCAGACTCTGAAGCCAACTTATTGAACTGCTCACCTACCCGCTGTATTTCGTCCAAGCTGGCTGTTAAATGACGATGATGAAATAACAGCGTTCGTTGACCCGCTTCGCGAGAATGATTTAACTCACCAATCCGCCGACAGCGTTGATTTGAGCGCGACGCAAATCCGCGGAATCCAGGTCCAACCTCGGCGCCGCGTGAATTCGCCGCGCTAATAATTCGATCACGCACCTCGCTATCACCGCGAACCATCACACCTAGCTTGTAAAAGGCGGGGACAATATTCTCACAGCTGGGATCGATATGCACCGGTTTACACCAATCGCCTTGCTGCAAAACATCTATCAAGCAGCAAGCATGTTGCCAACGCCGCGCCGTCGCTTCGGATAAGAGTTTCAATTGCGGAATAAGTACGGCAGCTTGTAGTTGGCTCAACGCCACCGCGTCGTTGCCCCGCTGCGATGCCACTCGTGCTCGTTGCATCAAGGCGGCATCATTGCACAAAACAGCTCCACCGCGACCCGCTGTTAACAATTTGCTCCCACCAAAACTCCAGATGCCAATGTGCCCCAAGCTGCCAAGCGCTGCGCCCGCTTGCTTGCCACCCATCACTTGGCAGGCATCCTCGATCACCACAATTCCCTGTTTCTCCGCGATCGATTTGATTGCTATAAAATCTTGAATTTCACCATGTAAATGGCTGACGATAATCGCTTTGGTTTGCGGGGTGATGGCTTCCTGAATTGCATTCAAATCGATCGACCAGGACTGGGGGGCTAGATCGACCACGACGGCCAAGGCGTTTACGGCTTCGATGCAACGAAAATTGCCGGGATAATCATAGCCGGCCAAAATGACTTCATCGCCCGTTTGAATTTTGCAAGCACGTAATGCTAGCTCAACTGCCACCGAGCCTGAGCTACAAAGAAGTGAATCGCAACCAGTAAAAGAGTGGATTTCTGCGGTCAATTGATCGAGGGCTGAGCCTGTGTAATGTGCCCAGCTTCTGTCGTCGACCAGTTGTTGCAAATAAGGTGCGATATTGGGCTCAAACGGGTGCCCAGGTGCGGAGGGTGGTTTCAGTGGATATAAGTTCATGGATGTTCGCGGGCTTCCAATTTCCGTTTCGCTCTTCTCGCGCGAAGTAACTTTCGTTACTATCCCTCGCGGATCGTATTGCGTTTGCTTCGATGGACTAAGGATAGTCTATCCAAAATAATTCTGGGTTGGGGAATGGATTCATGTCGACAGCTTGGATGTCGCAATTATTCTTCTTGGGTTTTATAGGCCTGTTAGCGTCGATTTTATCGGCTCAGGAGCCTCCTGTGGCTTTTCGTGTCGAAACGGATATCTATTTCGAAGATAACAAGCAGCCCGTGATGCAGACGTTGACTCTCTTCCACGAAGGGGTTTTCTATGATTTTGATCGCGTGGGGCAGAAGTCCATTACGGTGATCGATCCAGGTGGACGACGCATTATTCTTCTGGATCGTGATCGCAGCGTGCAATTGCGGATTGGGATGGACGAAATTTTGTCCGTCGAAACGCAAGTGCAACAACAGATTCCACCGAGTGAAATTCAGCGTTTGATTCCAAAGCCAGAAGCTACGAAGGTGATTCCAGCGGCGATGACGGTTGCCATTGTAGCGGAGTCGTTGGAGTATCACGCGAAGTGTCTAAAGCCAACACAGCTTGGGTCGGTTTATCAGTATTCTGAGTTCGCGGATTGGTCGGCTCGTTTGAACGCTTTTTATTCCGATCGTCCGCTGCCACCGTTTGCCCGTTTAACATTGAATCGCGAGGTAGCCAAGAACGGCTTCTTGCCCAGTGAGATCCAGCGAATCACGCATTCACGTGGTCGCGACAATATTGCTACTAGCAAGCTCTTGACCAATTGGGCGCTCTCGTCGGACGACTTCACCCGCATTGAGAAAGTGGGAGCGATGCTGGTCGAGTTCGAGTTGGTTGATGCGAAATCATTTTTCCAGAAACCCGAAACGGCTGCAGCTTCCGCGACGACCAAACGTCGCTAATCGTGTCGCTATTGTTTCGCTCGTAGCCGTACGCCGCAGGCTAGGCCGGATTCGACTCGTCAACCCATCGACATTGATACGTCGTTTGGTATTCCATCCGTTGCCTGAATGGGAGAGGTCCCGAGCGACGAGAGTGTCAGTCAGACCGAGGCGTTGCTCCCCTACTCTTCCGTGCGCAATATCTTTTCCATCTTGCGGCCTTTTGCGAGTTCATCCACCAATTTATCCAAGTAGCGGACCTGTTGAGTCAACTTGTTCTCGATTTCTTCGACTCGATAACCGCAAATCACGCCCGTGATCAAATGCGCGTTGGGATTCAGTTTGGCTTTCTTAAAGAACTGCTCAAAAGTCACTTCACTGTCGATCAATTTTTTCAGGGCGGCTTCTTTGTAACCCGTGAGCCATTCGATCACTTGATGCAATTCGGCTTTCGTTCGTCCCTTCTTTTCCACTTTGGTGACATAGTGGGGATAAACCGAAGAAAAGGTCATTTTTGCAATGCGTTCATCATGATGACTTGTATCTGCCACACCAACTTCCTTTTCAACCAAATGCAGTAGGATTCACCGACCTTCAACCCAGCAACGTATGATATCGTCATCGTCTGCCGTCAACAATCGACCCTATGTCTGCTGCCGAAGAACTGCACAATCATCGCATCACGCGGACAAGACCGCTCGCTCATGAGCCTTGTGACGCATACTATGCCACGCAAGTAACACAGAGTCGGTATTCGATGGTGGTGTCGCGGTCGCTCATCGGTTTCTTGTGATGGGTTGCACTTCACCCTTCCATCCGGCATCCGAGTATTCGGCAAGCACTAAAGCTTGATCTGTTCCCTGCGCACACGCCAGACAGCAACCATCGGGGCCCCAAACGGCGCTGTTGCCGACTGAGACGAATGTCCCTTCTGATGCTCCATGGTTCGCCATCAACACCAACCACTTGTGTTGTGCTGCATATCTTGGAAAGCGAGGTGCATCGGTGGCAAACCATTCAGCATTAAGAAACACACTGGCAGCGTAGGCAATGGCACCTTCGGCCGCTAACCGCGCGGGGTGGCTTGGTTGAGATGAATCGGCGCATATCGACAAGCCAATTTTCATATCGTCGCACGGAATCGCCACATGCGTTTTACCCGCACTGAAAAAATTTCCTTCGACGCTACCTAAATGCATTTTGGCATACGTCTTGATCGATCCATTGTCACCAAACACAAACGCTCCAAGATGAGGTTTCGCCTGATCGCAGACGACGGGGGCCCCCACCACAATTTGCATTTTGAATCGACAAGCCGCCTCGGCTAACGGTGTTAATCGATGGTCGGTCATTTGAAGCGCGAACCGGCTTGCAAGGTCGGGCTCGTAGCCTATCAAGGAAAGTTCAGGAAACAGCAAGAATGAGACGTTATATTCGGCTGCCGCTTCAATGGCGTGTAAATGCGCAGAGATGTTGTGCAGAATATCGCCACGGCGACTAGCAATTTGGGCTGCCGCCAGCTTGAGCTTGCGCATGAAAAGTCTCGCGAAGGAATAACGACAACAGTGGGCACCGACACTGAGATCAAACGCCGAGTTGTTATTGTATCATGCTTGATGTGCCGTTTGACAAGTAGAGTGTGTGCAGCAAGTCACACATCGTTTGATACGATCCAAGAGTCGGCGTCTCATCCGCATGATGACAAAGCGTTATCAACCGACTTGCGCAACACACCGTGGAGTGATGTGTCAGTCTCGCTAACGCTCTCGGCGAGCTGGCCCCCGCAACAATGCGACGGATCGGATATTAAACACGTGTCGGCTTCAAGTTAATAACGAGCCTGACAAGGACCATTCACATCGCAGGTGGATCGGTAAGAAACGTCAACTCCACGGTGTGTTGAGCATGTCGAACGTTCGTGGTGTTGAACGGTGCCAAAGCAAGAGTCCGTAGTTGCGTGAAGGTGCAGCAAGAGAGACATGCTGCGCACACTCCCTACCCAGCCTATCGCAAATTGTATTTCACGATGCAATACAATGTTCGCAAGAGATCTTTGAGGCCGATCTTCTTGCCTTCTTTCCAACCGCGAGGTTGATAGCTGATCGGCACTTCGCAAATTTGAGTTTGCGTGCGAGCGAGTTTAGCTGTGATCTCAGGTTCGAAGCCGAATCGGTTCTCTTCGATTTCAATCGATTGAATCAACTCGCGACGGAATGCCTTGTAACATGTTTCCATGTCAGTAAGCGATTGGCGAGCAAGAATGTTGGAGAACGTGGTTAGCCCCCAATTGCCAAGGCGATGTATCAACGAACGATCTTGTTCTGCTGGCAACAAATATCGTGAACCATAGGCCGCTTCGGTAAGACCCGCTTGCAATGGCTTTAGGACCGCTAAGATGTTGCTCGGATCATATTCCAAATCCGCATCTTGGATCACCACAAATTCACCTCGGGCTTGCGAGATGCCTGTTCGCAAGGCGGCACCCTTCCCTTGGTTCACTTCGTGGAGCAGTGTGCGAACTTGTGCATGATTGGAGTAGCGCTTCAGTTCTTCGCGGGTACCATCGGAACTGCCGTCATCGACAACAATCACTTCCAGCGAGATCGGCAAAGCCAGAACGCGATCGATAACTTCACACACCGTTTTTTGTTCATTAAAAACGGGAATAACCACAGTGACTTCCGGTGGGCTGACGGCAGTCGCAGCTGCAGCGTGCCCTTGACCGTTAGCGGGCAATTCGAGCGATGAAAGGACCTCACCAGCCAACGCCAACGATTGTTCCATGCGCTCTTCGACGGAACGAATCATGTCGAGATGAGGTGCACCGGAACTTGATGCGGACGATTTGGTAACGGCAAGGTTTGGACGCTCAGAAACTGAAATCGCTGCGTTCGTTTCTGATTCTTGCACGTGGAAGTCCTTGTCGATATTCATCGGAGTGTGGCAATATAAAGGGTATCGGCATTAACTGATGGAATCTTCCCTACGCCTTGCGCTGTGATAGGCGGAATGATCGAACTCTCTTACCAAAACGGTAAAAAAGCGAAACGATAGTTTGTTTTGTGATGCTGGTGACGATTTTGCGGGCTAGTCCCGCGCGAGCTATTCGGGAATTTGATATGCTCATAGTGTCCGTTTGGTCGATGAACTACATCGTGAAATCGTCGTAAGCTTTGATTGAGGGCGGGGCATGGAAGGGTTTTATTTGGCTCTAGCCGTAGGACCGTTAGCACTTTACTTGTTGCTAATCGGAACCATTCGGCTTCGACCCCATCCTTTTGTCACCACAGGGGCAAAAGACACGGCCACCTTGGCCATTGGACTATTGGGCTTGGTGATGATCGGCCCGATGGAACTCTTCTTTCCCCAACAAGCTGCCGTGAACTTGGGGAGCGCTGTCTGGGGAATCCTTATTCTCTTTTATGCTCTCTGTTGCGGCCTATGGATTCTGACCGCACGTCGCCGCCTCATCGTTTATGGACTGAGCGAATCGCGTCTGCGCGACGCGTTGTTCGATGTCGCCCAAAAATATGACTCCAATGCGACCTGGATGGGCGATGTTTTGCAGTTGCCTAACAAAGGAATTAACCTCTGTTTGGAAATGTCAGGAAATAGAACGGTGGCTCAGTTAGTCGCAGCCGGTGAGCGCCAAGATTGGCGGGCTTGGTTCGAATTCGAACGCGCTATTGCCGCCCAAGTTCGTCAGCTCCCAGCAGAAGATCGAGCATCCGGTTGGATGTTGCTCGCAACAGGAACGCTGATACTGGCTGCAGCAGGTTGGAGCCTGCTGCACGATTTGCCTAGCAGTATTCAAGCGATGAAAGAAATGTTGCGGTGGTAAGCGTTGTTCTCACCACCGCACTGCTTTGTTGAACGCTGACTTTTGTTGAGCCCTGATTAGTTGCCGCCTGCTGGAGCACCGGCACCTGCTGGAGCACCGGCACCTGCTGGGGCACCGGCACCTGCATCCGCCGGAGCTGGGGCACCTGCACCTGCTGGGGCCGCACCACTAGCATCACCTGGAGCCGGAGCGCCCACACCTGCCGGAGCACCAGCACCTGCAGCAGCTGGATCGCCAGGAGCCGCTGCACCGGCTGGGTCAGGATTGCCTGGATTCGGAGCACCCGCCGGAGCTGTACCATCTGGAGCAGCACCGTCTGGAGCAGCAGCTCCATCGGCAACTTCCGCCTCTTCCGGTTTCTTGATTTCTACTTCCTTGTAGTTTTCCATGCCAGGAATGGTTTTGACAAGTTCATTGAACTTCTCAATGGGCTCGGTCATGGCGGTCGAGAGGCCGCTGAGATTGGTTACGGTCTTGGTGCCAAGTGCGTCATACAACGCATCGATTTCAGCCAATACCTTTTTGGTTGGATCCACTAGTGGATCGGTATCTGCAAAGTAACCATCCAAGCCCTTACCAACCGGCCGACGATCCAAAGCAAACGCCTTACCGTCCAAACCGAGGTACGCACTTTCAAGCACGGTGTATAGCTTTCGGCGAGCCGCGTTGGTGGCGAGATCTTGTGTTTCGCTCAGATTTTTATCTTTGTTGCCGGATCCAGCTGCCGCGCCACCTTGTGGTGCTCCGATACCGCCAGGACCACCGCGGCCTCCAGGAGTTGGACCTCCGAGCAAACCTTCCATACCGTCCCCTTCACCACCCATCATGCCGGGGCCCATCATACCTCCGCGACCACCCATGCCGCCGAAGCCACCTGTGTTGCCCTTGCGAGGATCGCGAGCTTGTTCGAGCCAAGCAACCAATTCGGCTTGTACAAGTTGAACGCTGCCTGCCAACACTTGTTTGCGTTGATCTTCGGTTAAGCTATCCAAGGCCCAACGTGGTAATGCGCGGCAGATCGCCACACGCACCATAGTAGGTTGCTTATCATCGGCCAACATCGTGACCAATTGATTCAAAATCTCTGGATGTTTCGAGCTGTTGAACAAAGCTAACTGTTCGATGACCATGCGTTGGATGTAAGCATGTGCTTCCGTCGAACGCGCTATTGGTTTAGGCGCATTCAACACACTCTTGAGATCATCGGCAATCGCATCTTTCGCTGCCGCTGTCCAGGTTGGTGATGAATAACGCACTTGACGATTCATGGCTACCAATGCGGCTGCCAACAAACCATCCATTTGATTGGGCTTCTTCAATTGGGTTCGAAGAAAAGCAATGGTGTTGCGGTTCGGTTTAGGTGGCTTATTGCCAGTGAAGTCGGCTTGTTCGGTATCGAGTTCACCAAGCAAAACCAACGCAGCTACGCGGCTGCTCGGAGCAATCGCTTCGTTATCTACTAAAGTTTTAAGTGGACCTTCCACCGACCGAATAATGAGGTCGCGCATTTCTTGCGACTTCGCCGTTTTGATGTCGGTGAATATTTCTTTGCGAGCTCGTTCGGCCAATGCGGGATTGGTCATCGCAGGAATAACAAAGCCCGTGTAATACTGAGTTGCTTTTTGACCTGCATCGCCCGCGAATTCGCTGGAGCTGCCTGTCATCAACGACTTCTTCGCATCGGCTGCCGCTTTGCGTCCAGCATCTTGCGCCATCTCAGCGGAGTAGGGAATCGTTTCATAACCCTGACCGTACGCCACTGGTGCGGTTGGCAAAACAAACGCACCGCTGCATGCCATGGCAACGCCCAAGGTGCAAGCTCGCGAATGCTTCAGTAATCGATCGAACGCGCGGCGAATCGCAGTTTCCATCATATGGGTTCCACAACCTCAATGGGCCAAAACTGGCCAGAAAGATAAGCGTAGATTGAGAGACGTTCCGGGCTCAACGTACTTTTGCCCACGCAAAAATATCGCTAGCCTGAGATCTCGATACGGACCATTTCATTCTAACTACCGCTTCCCCATAAAGCATCTTTTTCTGGGAAAATATCCGCGCGGTAGGTGCGCTACGCCCCTTCTTCGCAGCCGTCAGCGCAAGTCGAGCCTTGGACGCGATGTACTTCAGGAGGGGGGTAAACGCCGGGCCGGTCTTCGCTGTAATGCTTCTCCAAAACAGCGTACCACTCCGCTCGATGATGAATCTTGGCGAAATCGGTGCGGACCGCGATGTATTCAGGGTGGCTCGCCGAATACTTGATACCAAACTTGCGCATCATCACCCCTACCCTCTCCGGGCCGTACAACTGCTCCGCCAAGTCCCAATGCTCTTTGAGAACTTCGGCCTGCTCGTGGGTTGTGGGTGGTGCGGGGAGCGGGAGGCCCGCAGCCAGGGCCCGAGTTTGCGCGAAAATCCAAGGGTTTCCGATGCAGCCGCGAGCGACCGTCACCCCGTCGATGCCGGTCTGTTCGATCATTCGCCAACAATCGGCTGCCGTAAACAAATCGCCCGAGCCCAGAATCGTGCGGTCGCCGACATGTTTCTTGACTTCACGCAAAAATTCCCAGCGACTTGGGCCTTTATACTTTTGTTCCACCGTTCGCCCGTGTACGGTAATCGCAGATATACCATACGCAAATGCACCATCCAGGATCTGGTAAAAGTTGTCCCGGCTTTCAGACGTATCATCCATTCCTCGCCGCATTTTTAAGGTGACCGGGACCTCGCTGGGGACGATATCACGGGTTCGGCGAACGATTTCCAAGGCCACATCAGGTTGGCTCAGATGATAACCGCCGCGACAACGACCCACGACTTTGCGGACTGGGCACCCAAAATTGATGTCGATGACAGCAAATCCTGCCTCGACCAATTTTTGCGCTCCTAACGCAAATTGCTCCGGTTCGGCACCCATCAATTGACCAGCCACCGGTTGTTCGTCGGCTGAGTTATAGAGAAAGTGGCGATTGCGTTGGCGATCGCGAAGTGAGACCAGAAATTGATCTAACATTACTTCGCATAAGGAATAGGAGGCACCGAAGCGACGAGCTAGCAATCGCATTGGCCAATCGCTGTAGCCCGACAAAGCCGCTTGAACGATCGGAAATCCAAGCGTAACACCCCCAATTTTGAGCGTCTTCCAGTTTCCTGTAAGGGGGTGCTCGGCTGGATTCGTTTTATGGTGCGCAGTCGTTAAAGTCGACATGTTTTGCTTAAGTTGCCTATGCGGTAAAGGCGATAATCAGAGCTATGATGAACCAAGTTTATTTCATTCATCTAGTTTTGGCGAGGCTCAGCCGGCGGCAAGCGTTTGGAGCAGATCCGAATGTTTCCGCAGTTTCGTTGAATTTGCTGCTACTCTCGCCCCATCGCGCCTGGGGTTGGGCATTCTTTCTTTTGGGTGTGGTTTCGATCGTAGGTTCGACAGGTTGTGTCGGAACACGCGGAGGCCCGCCGGCTCGTTTTGCCCCGAAACCAGCAGCGAACCTAAGTGGCCACGGGGCGGCTCGCATGGGAGCTTTTGCCATAGGACCGAACGGGCCTGATGCCCAGCACATGGGTGCCTGGGACTTTCAGCCGGCCATTCATCAAGCAGGCTACGAAACACATCGTCCACAACATTCCTTGCCCTGCCGCATGGGCCTGATGGGGAAGAGAATGGAGGCAAGTGACGCCTCATGTAACTGTGCTGAAGAAGCGGAAGATCGTCAACCGCGCGGCTCGCTGACGCTCCCATGGCTCAAGGGGAACAAAACCAAGCCCCCCGAAGTCTCGCGATTTTTGCCTGTCCCGACTCATCCGGTTTTCGAACCGCAACCCAACTTTGAAATGTTGGATTGGTAAATGGTCGGGACATTTGCGTCGCGGCATCGGTCGCTCAAAGACGCTGCGTATTCTCTGCTATCAAAGCGCTAAATGCCGCAGATTTTGCCCAGTTGGTACGGGTTGCTGTGTGCGCTGTCGAGGCATGCTATCAAAGCCTCCGCTTAATAGTTTTAATCAAAATGCCTTGCCCATTTTTACTTGTGGCAGTTTGGGTAGTTGGTGAGGGGCACTTTATGTCAGATGAAGCGGTCTTGTCACATGGGCCGATGAACTGACTTGTGCCTTGTTAGCAATCACTTGATGATTGCGCGACGGGCGGGTTGTCTTCGTCCACCTGCAATTGGCTGGCATCCATGACTGATCCCCGCAGGATACGCCTGTTTAAGTCGAAACTGGCTCACGTCGGTTTCTTGATGGCATGGATGAGTTCCAGTTGGACACTCTATGGCGGAGAGCCTGATCCCGCTCGCTTATCACCGATCGTTAAAGCGACGCAGGTAGCTGATCCTGCGGTGGTGAATATTCAGGGGCATAAAACAATTCGGACCGAGACCGTTTCTTACTCGGGCGAATCAGCTACACAGCAAGTCAACGGCATGGGATCGGGTGTGATCATTGATCCGCGCGGTTTCATTTTGACCAACTTGCATGTGGTGGAAGGTGTGGCCGACATTGATGTGACGTTGGCCAATGGTAAGAAGTTTGCAGGACGCATGATTGATCATGATCCTCAAACCGACTTAGCTTTGGTTAAAGTGAACAGTGAAGAACCACTCCCTGTGATTAAGATGGGCACCTCTTCCGATTTGTTGATTGGCGAAACGGTGATTGCGATCGGCAATCCTTTTGGATATTCGAGCACAGTGACGGTTGGCATTATCAGCCAATTGCACCGAAACATTCCTGTCAACGGTACGCAAGAGTATCGCAACTTGATTCAGACGGACGCGAGCATCAATCCTGGCAACTCAGGTGGTCCGCTGATCAACATTCTAGGTGACATGATTGGTGTGAACGTTGCAGTGCGCATGGGAGCGAATGGAATTGGCTTTGCGATTCCCGTGGATGAAGCTCTGGAAGTTGCCTCGACGATGATTGAACGTCAACGTGCCACGCGTCAAGAGTTGGCGATGAAGGTTGGTTTTGATCCTGCTGTGGGCGTAGTGATCAAATCGGTCGAGAAAGATTCGGTGGCTGACAAAGCTGGCTTTAAGGCCGGCGATAAAGTGGTATCGATTGGTGGCAAGGAAGTAACTCGCCGTTTGGATTATGAGTTGGCCTTGTATGATGTGACACCGGATACCACGTTGGATATTTCAGTGCAACGCGAGGGCGAAACGATCAACGATTTATGTTTGAACGTGGTGGCCTTGAAGAAGTTGCCCGAGTCGGAATCGGTGATGGAGCGAGCGTGGCAAGTGTTGGGTATTAAGGCAACACCTGTCGATCAGAATGAAGTATCGCGAGTGGATTCCAGTTATCATGGTGGTATGCGAGTGACTTCGGTGCGAGCTGGCAGTCCTGCTGCTAAGGCTGGTATTCGCAACGGTGACATCTTGGTAGGTATTCTGACCTATGAGACCACCTCACCGAGCGACTTAGCTTGGATCTTGGACAGCAAAGATTTGCGTAGCAATCAGGGAGCGAAGTTCTACGTGGTCCGCGACCGCGAGACCTTGTTCGGTTCCCTTCGCGTCGCTTCTTCCCCCTCGCGTCCTGTTCGCTAGTAGCACGGCAGTCTCTGCCGCAATCTCCTCGTAGCACGACAGTCCCCTGTCGTCATCCGCGCCGCTTAACTCGTCCGCTCGTTAGCCATCTCCGTTCGCCAGCGTCTCCCATACATTCCAGCGACCGCCGTAGCACGACAGTCCCCTGTCGTATTCCGCGCCGCGTAATTCCTCCGCTCGTTAGCCATCTTCGTTCGCCAGCGCCGCCCAGACATCGCAGCGACCGCTGTAGCACGGCAGTCCCCTGCCGTACTCCGCGCCGCGTAACTCCTCCGCTCGTTAGCCATCTCCGTTCGCCAGCGTCTCCCAGACTCCTCAGCGGGCAATGGCTTCGCCAGTCGCAACCCCATTATCGCAGGCTAGATGGTGAGGTTGCTCCACGGTGTGTTGCGCAAGTCAGTCGATAGCGTTTTGGTATCGTGCAGGTGAGATGTCAACGCTCGCGCGGAATCCAACGAAGTGTGACTTGCTGCACACACTCTATACCCATGCTCGCAGCGGATGCGCTAGCTTTGTGGCGGTGGTTGATGGAAGGTTTCCGCCATTTGTCGACCAATGTAAATCGAGTAGGGCAAGACAATGAGCACATCACATGCAATGGTGGTTAAGGCCCAGACGGGAATGCCAACGGGCCTGAAATAAACAACCGCTACCACAATGGATGGCTGAGCGATGAGAGCATAGCCAATAAGGCCAGTGCAAAAATACTCGCCGCACGTGAAGCGACTATAACCAAAGAGGCAGCCCAAAGCGATCAAGGTGGTGGTGGCAAGTGCTTGGCTTGCCATTAGGCTGATTGGGACGGCAAGATCATAGTTAGTACGCAACAGCGGCAGAGTAAGGTCAACGAAGACACCTGCGAAAAACGCCAGCGCCAAATAGATGAACCAATCTTTATCTGTCACTTTCTTCCAGCTCTTATCCTCTCTCTTTTTGTACCGCCAAGCAAAGAGAAAGGAGGTCAGGAAAATCAGGAGAGCGTTGACGACGGTTATTATACTTATCGCTTCGCCAATGCGTTTCCCGTTTGCTTGCCCATAGTAGTCGGGCATGATTTGAGGAAAGGCAAGGACGGCAAAGACACCTATCAGCGGAATACTCACAAGCAAATAGTTCAATTTCCAGCCGGGGTTCGGGTGGAGTGCGCACGAAAAGAGCATGGTACCTGTTCCCGCAATGACCAGACACGAGGCCAAGCGAAATAGAAGATCTCCGGGGAGACCATACTCATGTTGAAGTTGAATAAGCATGGTCCACAGGCCGTATGCGGTAAACCCAATGGCTCCAAGGATGGGAGCTAGGTTGCGCAAGATTTGTACCGTGCGACTAGCAATGGGTGTCGATGGTGTTTGATTTCGAGCGAAAAGAACGCCCACAATCCCAAATATGAGTAAAACGAGACCGACGCCGAGCGTTCCGAACGCAAATTTCGCTTGTTCCGCGTGAGCTTCTTGCGCTCGATCTTTTCTGTCCTTAGTTAATGGAGCTAAGGCCGGATTGTCATGACCAAAATTCAGTTTTCGAATACCCGCCTTGCGGTCCTGTTGATCCGCCATCGGAGCGCTTGCTGAAGCTAGCTCCAATTTTCCATACCATGACGCACCGATCACCGAAACGATCAAGCCCAACCATAATACGAGTTTTCGCTGAAACATGTTTGCGCTGTATCCTTCATAATCAGAGCATTATTAGCCGACGGCGTTAGCCGCGGTTTTACTTTCCCAACGGTACCCGCTTTATCGTTCACCGCCAATCTCAACTTCGGGGTCTTAGTTTATCAGCATATCACTGAATGGTAAATGCGATTC
>JAFLCP010000172.1 GCA_017303505.1 Planctomycetota bacterium
CAACGTGGTATCCAATAGCAGCCGCGACAACAGCAAGATAGAAACAGCCAACAACCATACGAATCCGTAGTACTCTAATCGATCCGCATTCCAAGTTACTGGAACAGGAAGGTTATCGGTATCCGCGAGGGCAGGTTCATCCTGAATGGCCAATGAGCCCATGGCGGATTCCAAGGCACGAGCCAGCCACGGTTCGGGACGATTACCCGTGTAGCTTACGAACTGAATCCCCGATTGCCGTTTTCCTGGAGAGGTTTGCCCGTCCCAATCGTCGGGATCAACATGCCGTTTTTCAAGAAAACCAGCATGTGCGAACCGCTCATTACGCTCCGGTTCAAACGCAACCTTGGTGGTTTGACTCGCTGCCGCAGATTGGCCTGCAGGGTTATAGTTTTGTTCGTAACGCAACTTTCGACCTTCGTAGACCATCATGAGGCCCGGCGAAAGCATCAACAACAGCGCAATATCTAGATTCCTCATGCTCCACAAACGATGGAACATGAAAAACAAACCCATCACCAGAAATGATGAGAGATAGACCCAGGTTGCTGGCTGGGGTCTTTGATAGTAAAGCAGAAATTCGCCCATAGATCCATCACAGGGAAAGCCACTGAACAAACGACTAATCATCATAACGATTAATGCAGCAACTCCAAGTTGTTACCGCCACAAAACGGCAATTCTCTGAAAAATTACCCCTCCAGGAACCACCTACAAAAGCGATGCACCAAGGGAGTATCTAACAAAAATTGCCAAGCGAGAATTCCGAAGCTTTCGAACACCACACCAGGCGACATCTGATAGGACAGGACAAGCCTCCTCGTTGTCACAAACCCCCACGTTGCAACCTGAACGCTCATCCGGATACCGCATCCATCAATCCGCCAAGTTTTGAAGGCGCAGTAAGAGAGCTTTACAATGTCGCTGCCAAGCGTTAACACACGACGACTCAGTTCAAGAACATTCCCGATTCGCTTAGCGACCATTCCGTATGAGCACCAACGCAAATTTACAATACCGAACCGAGCCAACAACTGCAGATGCTTTTGCGATTGAAAAGCTTGTGGCGGAGACTGGCTTCTTCACCACCGAAGAAGTTGCCATCGCGCGCGAATTGGTCGATGAACGTTTGGAAAAGGGAGCCGCATCAGGCTACGAATTTTTGTTAGCCGACTTGTATGGTTCACTGGTGGGATACAGTTGCTATGGTCACATTGCTGGGACAGATCATAGCTATGACCTCTATTGGATTGCCGTGTCACCGCAACAACAGCGGAGCGGGATTGGACGCAAGATTTTGGCGGAGACCGAAGCTGTTATCGCGCGATCTACGAACGCTCGCATCTACATTGAAACTTCGGGCAAACCACAATACCAACCTACACAGGCCTTCTACGAGAAGAATGGCTATGTGCTCGAAGCCCGGTTGGTCGACTTCTATCGAGTCGATGACGACAAACTCATTTATGTGAAAGCGATCAAGCAATCACATCATGAATAACATTGCCGTGTAGATCGGTGAGCCGGTAATCGCGACCAGCGTAGTGGTAGGTCAACTTTTTGTGATCGAATCCCAAGAGGTGCAACAAGGTCGCGTGCAGATCGTGAACGTGCATCGGTTTATCCACCGCTTTGAATCCGAACTCGTCGGTGGCTCCATAAACGGTTCCCCCTTTGACACCACCACCGCACAGCCACATGGTGAAACCATAATGATTGTGGTCACGGCCATTGATCTTACCCGCATTGGCTCCCTCTTTCGGCATTTCTACCGTAGGCGTTCGTCCGAATTCTCCGCCCCATATCACCAATGTTTCTGACAATAGACCGCGCTGCTTGAGGTCGCTCAACAATGCCCCAATCGCTTGATCGGATTGCTTGGCCAAATTGCGGTGATTGACTTCCAAATCATCATGGTTGTCCCACGGTTGTCCCGCACCATGCCAAACTTGAACGAACCGTACCCCCCGTTCAATCAATCGTCTAGCAACGAGCAACTGTCGCGCTTGAACACCTGGCCCATAGAGATCGCGGATATGTTGCGGTTCGCGTTGGATATCGAAGGCATCTGCCGCTTCGGTCTGCATTCGATACGCGAGTTCGTACGATTGGATTCTTGATTCGAGTTGTGGATCGGCATCACGGCGTTCTTGGTGAATGCGATTGAGTCGTTGCACCAAATCCAATTGTCGACGTTGATCCTTTAAGTCAACACGTTTGTTGGTGATGTACTCGATGAGTTTTTCGATCGATTCGTGTTGCGTGTCGATGTACGTCCCCTGAAAGATGCCTGGCAAGAAGCCAGCTTGCCAGTTCTGCGATTCCTGAATCGGATATCCGCCTGGGCACATCGCAACAAACGCTGGCAGGTTTTGGTTTTCTGTTCCGAGTCCATACGTTAGCCAGGAACCGAAGCTTGGACGGACGAGGCGCGACTCACCTGTATTCATGAGCAACAACGATGGCTCATGGTTAGGCACGTCGGTATGCAAGGAATGAATCACAGCCATATCATCTACGTGCTGAGCTGTATTGGCGAATAACTCGCTCACTTCAAGGCCCGATTTTCCATACTTGGAAAACTTGTAGGGCGAAGGCATCAATTTGCCGGTGGGGCGTTCCGTTCTCGGAGCGCCACCGGGCATATCTTGGCCTTGATACTTCTTGAGAGATGGCTTGTAATCCCAAGTATCGACGTGAGACGGTCCACCATTGGCAAAGATATGAATGACATACTTGGCGCGTCCCGCAAAATGCGGTGCTTTAGGCAAAAGCGGATTGAGATCCGATCCCGCTTGGGCTGATTGACTTAGCAGTTGCTGCAACATCAAGCCGCCAAAGCCGATACCGCAGCGAGTCAACATTTCTCGACGCGAAACGGGCATTTCTTGTGATGTCCCAAAGATATTGGTCATATTCATTTCCTTATCCGCTTAGTCCACGAACGCGAGTTCGTTGCTCGCCAAGAGTGCCTGCACCAATTGCTCTTCTGGTCGCAGGGCACGAGGTGGAGGAGGGCCGAATCCTTTATTGGAGGCGTAGGTTTCACGAGAAGGCCCCGTAATTCGCACAATGGCTTTCCATTTGAACGAATCATGCGATGTGTCACCGTTGCAATGCGTGATCAAATCGACATGCGAGTTCGCTGGAATATCAACACCTTCGGTTTTGGTATCCACCTTTCCGTTGCGTACTTCCCACTCTGCAATTTTCTGTTTTCCGTTGATCACCACGGCCAATCGCACACCATCACCTTGGTCAATCGCGTGTTCCGCTTGACCAATGATCTGCAAACGACCTGCAAATGGTGCGTTCCAACGTCGGACCACCGAGTATGCTTCTGGATCACCCGTATGGCCACCTTCTGCATTCAGTGAAGCCCAACCTAAACGATCATCGGGCAAGGGATTATTTCCTCGATACGTCCCATCTACAAATGCCGGAAATGGTGTGAAACTCGACAACACACCATCCTCTTTGGAATATTGCCCATAACCATACTGCCACGTCGGCAACCGACTTTCTACGTGGGCTTCGCGAGCCTCACGCAAGAAACTTACGGCAACTTCTTGTTCATCCTCGGTAGGAGGACGAGAATAAATCTGACGAAACAAATCGATGACCAACTTCTGATCGTCTTGCCAACGTCCTTCATATTGAGCATGGCTTACCATTCGTTCCGCTTGATTCGCTATCCAATCGCTGTTGAGCAAAAACAAACCTTGTTGGGGAACCGTGGTTAGACTGCGTTGTGGATTATGGGTATCTGGGCTGGCGACATCGAACGCTCGAAACACACCAGGGAAATTCTGACGATCAATAAACGAATACACAGACCGTCGACTGGTATAAGGTCCTTCATGGATAGGCACCGATGGTCCACCGATCCGAGTATCAATTTCACCCGTGCAAGCGAGAATATTGTCACGCAGCGCCTCGAACTCGAGTCGTTTACGATTCATTCGCCACACCAATCGATTTTCCGAGTCCGCTTTATCGGCCTCCGCATTTCGATTTAGGCTTGTCTGTTGATAGGTCGCCGACAAAACAATTCTGCGCACGAGTTGTTTGACGCTCCACTCACGATCGATCAGGCCGGTCGCCAGTTCATCAAGCACGTTCTGCAGTTTGGGAGCAGGAGCACGAACCCCAAGATCACTCGGCGAATCGATGAGCGATTTCCCGATCAATCGCATCCAAACTCGATTGGCAAAAACTCGGGCCGTCAACGGATTCTTGGAGCTCACGATTTCGTTTGCTAGATCAAGTCGTCCACTTCCCTTGGTGTAAATGGCATCTGGGTTGGTGGAGATAAACTTCACAAACTTGCGATCCACTTTATCGCCATGATTATGTGCTTGACCACGCTTGAAAACGAACGCTTGTTTGTCATTGGCTGAATCAACCAATCGCAATGGGGATGGTTCACCACCCGGCTCTTCGCTGTTCAAGAAAATCCCGTAGAGCGAATAATAATCGGCTGCGGAAACAGGATCATACTTGTGATCATGACATCGTGCACAGGCAACAGTAAGCCCCATGAGGCCACGTCCCACGACGTCGATACGATCATCGATAATGTCATGGATGTTGTTGAGGAACCGGCGTCCCAACGTTAGAAAACCCATCGCATCCAAATTGCCTTGCGCGTTATTTGCGTCTAAATGATCTGCAGCCAACTGGTACCGCACAAAATCATCATAGGGCATATCGTCATTGATTGAGCGAATCAACCAATCGCGATACCGATAGGCTGCTGCATAGTTGCGATCTTCTTGAAACACATAACCTTTGGTGTCCGCGTAACGCGAGACATCCATCCAATGCCGAGCCCACTTCTCGCCAAACATTGGGGACGATAACAACTGATCCACCATCCGCGTGTAGGCGTCAGGAGATGTATCACTCGCAAACTTATCGATCAACTCAGGAGAAGGTGGTACGCCCAATAGATCCAGCGAAAGCCGGCGAATGAGTGTAAAGCGATCTGCCGTTTCAGATGGCTGCAATCCGTTCTCCTTCAAAGCGGATTCAATGGCAGCGTCGATACGATCGACAGCACGAGGCGACACCTCTGCGGCGGAAGAAGGAATGTAAGGCCGTGGAACCTGATAAGCCCAATGTCGTTCGGCGACCAGTTCCTTCGACGATTTGTCGATGGCTCCACCCTCGCGTGGGTCGGGGGCACCTTGTCTAAGCCAAACCCGAAAGTCCTCGACGACCGCGTCAGGAAGTTTCTTTTCCGGTGGCATCTTCAAGTTTTCATCGCTGTGCGTCAGCACTTTGATCAGCAAACTCTCATCAGGCTTTTCAAGATTAAAGGGCGTACCGCGTCCACCACCTCGACGAAAAGTGGCTGCACTGTCCAACAACAATTCGCCGGAAGCTTCACCTTCAGCCAACGAATGGCACTCATAACAATGCTCGACTAAGACAGGTCGGATCTTGTTTTCGAAAAACGTATCGTCGGCGAGTAGGTTGCCAGACAACCCCGCCAGCAACATCAACGCGCAGAGTTGACGCAAGAGGTTCGGGAATAGTACTTGTGTTTGATGGAAAGCCATAGCAAATATCTTTTGACCTAATCCTCGCCTGTTATCAACCTTGATTCTCTGAACTTGCCGTATGAATCAAAGCGCTACCCGGCCCAACCATCACAACTTCTCCGGGTCGTCCGAGGAGATACTTGCGACGTCGATGGAATTGTTTTTCAATGGGTTCAGCACCTGGGTGGGATGCCACATTGGCTCGTGGAGGATAAACGGAGCCAAGCTTCAGTGCTGGGAGGGATATCTCTATTGTTTCCTTGTCGGAATCCGTCGCCAAGTCCCTGTCTCAAATTGCGACGAATTACCGCTAAAATTCGAAGCTATCTGCCGTTATTTCGCGAAACATCGGGGGATATCGGTAATAAACTTCCAAAGTCAGAATGGACATACAGGTGCAATAAAGCCTCCCCCCCACTTTGGAAAACGAGTCTGTCATCGACCAACTGCCCGCCTCATGGCCTCGTTGAGCTTGGCTCTTGACCAAGAAGTCGCGAACTTCTTTATTCCACTTGGTCCAGGCAGGACCATCTTGGTGAAAGAAAACTTGGGTCGCATAAAAGTTGAAGTATACATCGGTATTGGAAATGCCTGTCTTCTCCAGATAGTTCATTCCTTCAAGCACCCTGGGATCAGTGCGAAACCAACCTCGATACATCCGCAATAACAAACCCATCGCGGTGGTGCCCGGTTGCTTGCCGGGACCTCGATAACCGTAATAGGCTCCGCCCCCTGATTGTTGTGTGTCCATAAAACGATCGAACCGACGCATCACATCTGATGGAACTCGAATGCCCGCAGAGTAGGCACTTTTGATGGACATCACTTGCCAAGCACTGATCGTCAAATCACCAGGCGTGGCTGCCGAATAGCCCCATCCACCCACATCGTGCTGAGCCTTTACGGTGTATTGAATTAAAGCGCGAACGGGCTTCTCGAGATCTTTATCGCGACTCATTTGATACGCTTCGCATAAAGCAAGCGTGGCAATGCCGTGGTTGTACATCGCGTGCTCGCTGATGCCTGTCAGATTTCCGACTTCGCCCGTCTCGTCGTATTCGATTCGAGTGATCAGATAGTAAATTGCCTTTCGCAATTCTGGTTGATAGGGCCCTTCGCGGTGCGAGTAACCTGCCCCCAGAAAACAGAGCAACGCTAAGCCGGTCGCTGAAGGTTGGTAGTCCCCCTCTCGCCCTTCAAAATCACAGCCGGGCCCACACTCGCGATTGCGAAATTGAAGGTTCCAAGATCCATCACCATTTTGATGTGCGATCAACCACTTCAATCCATTCTCAACCGCTTCTTCGCTTTCACGAGTTCCGCCGTTGGCAGCAGCGGCTCCTGCCCGTTGATCCCCTTGCCGCTGAGACACCGAACTATTGCGAAAAACTTCGGTTGCCATTTCGGAAGTTGCTGCGGAAATCATCTCAGACAATGGCCGTGGAGGTTCCGCCTTTACTTCAACGGGTGAAGTGGTTGGGACCGCGATACTCTCCACATCTTCCGTGGATGTATCAACACTATCGGCTTCTGTCTGGACCGTACCTTCAGACAACGAGCGATCGTTTGGAAGGACTTGCAGTTCCACCTTTTCTGTGCGATCGAATACCGCATCAATGGCGATGCCACTTTGTCCAACAAATTCCGGCTGCAAAAATAATACCGCGAGGATGAGCAGCAAGAAAACGTGAACGATGAAGCTAACGAGAAAGGCTGTGCTTCGAGTAAACCGCGAAAGGGAAAGTGAATTCCAAATCGTCGTGGATTTGTCCGAATGAATGGAGTCATCGCCGGAATCATCCAGCGAACTCTGGGACGAAATTAACTGACCAGGAAATGATGGTGATTCAGTAGGAGAAGGAACATTAAGGGACGACGATGGTTCACAAACAGGGGGTGGTACGATGCTCTCCGCGCGACCTGCTCTGGCTGCCCCCCCTGTGTCCGTTGTTCCCCCTGCGCCCGTTGCTCCCCCTGTGCCCCCTGGGTTCACCGGAAGTTCAGGTGGGGGCAAAGTAGTCATCGTTCGCTCAATGCACTAAAGCTCGAAATCGTCCTCTGTCGACTTGTCGCCGTAGAGAGGCATATATCGATAGTAAACTTCCAAAATCATAGTGGACATGGCCGTGCAATAGAGGCGTCCCCCTTGCTGCTCATGGCTCCAATCTTCCAGCGTCCCAGAGAACCAACTTCCTGCCGCGTGGCCAGATTTTTCTTGGCTATCGACGAGCTGATTTCTCATCGCTTCGTTCCAACGATCCCATTCAGGACCGCCGTATTGACGCATTACTTGGGTAGCATAGTAATTATAGTATACATTCGTCTTCGACGGGCCAACTCCTGCAATAAATTTGACCCCATCGGCGATGCCCTTCTTTTCTTTGGGCCAACCCATGTACATGCGGCACAAAAGTCCAATCGAAGTGGTCGCTGCGCTACCTGCGGGGTTTGCACTTGGGGCATCGTAACCGTAATAAGCCCCATCATTGGTCTGAACCGAATCGAGGAAAAAACCGGCCTTCTTCACCGTTTCGGGATAGATGGTAAGCCCACCCATCAAACCGCTCTTGAGAGCCATCAACTGCCAACCGACCACCGAAGTATCGCCGGGTTGTTGCGGTGAATATCGCCAGCCACCTCCACGTGGATCTTGAGCCCAAGCGATGTAATTCAAAGCCAACTGAGCTGGCTTCTCGAGGTCGGGATCTTTGGTCATCGCGTACGCTTCGCACACTGCAATAGCAGCCAAGCCGTGTGAGTACATATTCCCGTTCGCTTCATGCCACGAGCCGCGCGGTGGTGTACCAGCTGTGATTTCCATTCGCTTGATCAAGAAGGCCAACCCTTTCTTGACGGTATCTTTGTATTGCCCATCTAAATGAGTCTGGCCTGCTCCCAAAAATGGCAACAAGGCAACTGCTGTCGCCGCATTGTAAGAATTCACATAGTTACCAGCTTCACCACATTGACCTCGACACACACGATCATGGCCAAAGCTCCAGGCACCATTGGGCAACTGATGTGCGGCAATCCAAGCTAAAGAGCGAGCCACAGCTTGTTCACTCGCGGCGGTTCCACCAAACTTCTCCAACATTTCTTTCTTCATGTTCGACGAACGACTGCTCAGCGCTTGCGTCATCTGGTTCGACATCGCGTCGGACAAGAGGCTGCTCGGTGCGATTTGATCGATCACATTCTCAACTGGAATTTCACCTAACGGATTGGTGATTACAGGATCCAGAGCGACTTCCATCATCTCGGCAACCGGTGCGGTGGCTGCAGCAGGGAGAGAAACAGGCTCTTCGGTTGGTTCAGAAAGTGTCGGTGCAGGAGCATCGGAGATATCGAAGGATTGAATCGATTCGGCGGAAGCACCATTGCTCGAAACCGTCAAAATTGCCAGTGCCTTTTGAACGGGTTCCATGGAGATAGCTGCCAAAATCATTAGCAGCGCCACATGAATGATCAAACTGATCGCCCAGCCAGGCACGGTGGTCCAAACCCAAAGATTACGACGTGGCTTAACATCCTGAATGGTTTCTGCTTCGATCACCTGATCATCAGGGGATATTGAAGGAACGATCGCCATGCTCCGATTCCTATCCGACATCCTCAGCTGAATTCCACCAAGTCCTAGCGACTAGTAGTGTTAACCATCGCAGCCACGAGAGACTGCAACAGAAACTTCCCCTAATCGAATGAAACTTCAGCCCGAATGCCCAAAAACACCGTCGAAAAGAAAAACCAAAAAGACCCGCTGAGATGAGCTAGCGGCACCCGCTTTTATATGAGCGTTCGATCAGAACACAACGTACTCATAAACCACGCAGTACTGAATTTTGCAGCACTCAATTTCAAAACACTCAAATATCTAGGGCTCGCTAACTTCTTATCATAACTCTTTTTTACAGGAATCGGAAACGGTTTCTCCCCGGTTTTCCCCCCCCTTCAACTCAGATCGACGATCCGCTTGCTCGGCCCGACGCTTCGTCGGCACTGGACCCGCAGCACCATTCCCTTCACATCCCTACATGTCAGTATCCCCACCCCACCACATCCCAGTGCGTCAAATTCGGGCCCACCAATGGCGTGACCATCCCCCTAGACTCCCTAATCTCCGCCGGTAAACTCGGCCAATGGCTCAAATCGCCAGGGAGCGAAGGGCTCCCACCACCCAAATCCAGCCTAAAAGTCGTAACCGACTCTCCATTTGGGCTCGACGAACCCGAAAAAGATTTGTACCCTTTTGCGTTCTTAATGTTCCCGAATTTCAGTCAGGTTGATTTCCATGAGCGACGTGTACGCAATTATCGTAGATGGTGGACGCCAATACAAAGTTACGGCAGGCCAGTTATTGGATATCGATTTTCGTGAAGGTGCCGAAACGGGCGAAAACGTCCTGTTTGGAAACGTGCTAGCAATCGGTGGCGGCGAAAGCGGCCTAAAGATTGGCACACCAACCGTTTCCGGTGCATCGGTTAAGGCAACGGTTGTCGGCCTACAAAAGGGCGAGAAGGTTTTCATCCAGAAATTCAATCGTCGCAAGAACTACCGTCGCCGCACAGGCCATCGCCAACTTTACACCCGCATCAAAATCGATGCGATCGAAGTATAAGCGACAACGAATTTTCGAACACAACAAAACGCAGGCCCAAAACGCCTGCGTTTTTTATTGCGCAATAACGACCACAGCCAAAAAGAGAACGAAAAAAGGCCGCAAGCGACATGCACTTGCGACCCGATGTTTTCGCGATGATTCTTTCGTTACCTACCGCTTCAGCTCCAAGGCCCACAACCCAACGTATTAGCGTTTGGTCTTCTTGCCCTTAGCGCCACCTTGACGGATCTTGAAGCGAGGATTGCTCTTGCAAATCACGTATAGACGACCTCGACGCCGTACAACTTGGCAGTCGGGATGACGAAATTTCAAAGCGCCGATCGAAGAAACTACCTTCATAATTCACCTTCCATCCAACAACCGGTCCGACAAATCCAGCGGAGCCTCACCTGCCGAAGCCAATATGACAGGAACTCATTTCTCAACCGCTAATTCGTCGATCCAGGCCTTGCTTACTCTTGAGGAATTCGGGATTCTAACACGGTCGAATTTCCAGACAATCCCAAACTAGGGGCGCCCGCTAAAGTTTCTCCCCCCGACCCTTCAGGAGCCAATCCTTTGAAAACAGCCTATTTTGACACCCTGAGCGGAATCAGCGGGGACATGTCCTTAGCCGCCCTGATCGATGCCGGCACCCCTGCAGACTGGATTGAAAAGCAACTCAACTCCCTCGGAATAGGCCCAGTCGAACTAAGTACAAAAGAGACCCGGAAATGCGGCTATCGTGCGATACATATCGAACTGAAGACACAGCCGGAAACCAAACACCGGCACTTGCACCACATCGACGCCATCATCGATAACTCCAACACACTTTCCGACCGCGCCAAGGCAACTGCTAAAGCCATATTTCTCAAATTGGGTGAAGCCGAAGCCAAAGTGCATGGCAGCACACTTCAAAAAGTTCACTTTCATGAAGTAGGAGCCGCCGATTCCATTTGCGATATCGTTGGGGTCGCAGCTGCCTTGGATTATCTGGGCATCGAGCGATTGTGCGCTTCCCCCGTTCCAACGGGGCATGGACAAATCACAATTGCGCACGGAACCGTCAATATACCAGCCCCCGCCACCGCCGAACTTCTGGCCGGCATCCCAATTCGGCACTGCAACATTGAAGCAGAACTCACGACCCCAACCGGCGCAGCCATCTTGAAGACACTCTGCACTAGCTTTGGCCCGCTCCCTTCAATGTCGATCGACAAGATCGGATATGGGGCCGGGACCCGCGACCTCCAAGGCCAAGCCAACATACTTCGAATCCTGATTGGACACACAAGCGACTCTACCCCCACCGAGTCGATTGCCGTTATGGAAACCCAAGTTGATGACATGACTGGTGAGGAACTTGCTTTTGCATTGGAGCGACTGCGTGACAGCGGTGCCATAGACGTCTTCACAACGCCCATCGCTATGAAGAAGAACCGCTCTGGTCAACTCATCACGGTGCTAACAAATCCGAACGATATCGAGAAGATTCGCGATCTTCTATGGGAGCATACAACGACATTGGGCGTGCGAATTCGTATCGAACCGCGTTTCGTTTTAGCACGCGAAGAGATCAACGTGTCGACACCATGGGGCGACGTGCGATGCAAGATTACAGCCCGAAAAAATGGCGATAAACGTTGTTCGGCTGAATATGCAGACCTCGCACGAATTGCCAAAGAAAAAAACCTTCCTCTCGATGTGGTCGAGAGAAAGGTTTTGGAATGTTTCGAAGGGAAATAAGCCCATCCAATCCATAGTCGGTAGTGAGGACTAGATGTCTTTGTCACCTGAAGCCTTAGTATCATCAGAGGCTTCAGGTGTGGCACCATTGAGCTGCAAGCCGCCGTCAGCTTCTGGCTTAACGGGAGCTGGCAAGATCTGCTCAGGCACAGCAGGCTTGGCTGCTTCTTGCTCTTTGGCTGCTTCTTTTTCTTTAGCAGCCTCTGGAGCGTTTTCTTCTTTTGGTTGAATATCGATCTTCTCAGGCGCTGGATCCGTAGCAGCTGCTTTTTCTTCAGGTTTGGCAGCTGGTTTGGCAGCCTGCACTTCAGTGCCCAGTGGCATATAACCTGCAGACAACGCTGCGTTGTATGGATCGTACCAAGACATTGGAGTTGCCGTGACGACAGGCCGCAGCACTTGACGCACTTCTTTGTGCGCTACCCAACGCGGCGTTTGCTTGGATACCTTGACCTTATTCACAACGCGCTCGGTTGTATAAACCTGAACGGGTACTTCTCGCACAACCTTCTCGTACTTCACCGACGTCTTTTGAACGGTGTAAGGGCGAACCATCTTCTGCTCAACCCACTCTGTTTTGGTCACAGGAACCTTTCGCGTAACCACGCGCGTCACAGGCCGCTGGACGGTGTAAGGAACTTGTCGCTTTTCCACCACAGCTTCCATACGATTCACTTGAACGGGCACTTGCTGCGTGACCACTTCATTCTGCATGCGTGTCACTTGAACGGGCACCTGTTGTGTGACGACTTCATTTTGCACACGAGTGACTTGAACAGGGACCTGCTGAGTCACTACTTCGTTTTGCATGCGAGTCACAGGCACAGCGACCTGCTGCTGTGTTACTTGCGGCATGTAGGAAGTTTGAGGCACAGCAATTTGCTGGAAATTAGGCTGGTAAGCCCACTGCGTATTCACGGTAGGTTGGCTTTGATAGGGCACCCAGCCGAGACCACCTAGACCATAATAGGTCTGGGCATTCATCGAGTTGGTTTTCATGCCACTTGGAATCCAACGCAAGCGATAGGTTGTATCACCTGGGGTGACGGTTTGTTGCGGAACATATCCACCCTGATCGACCACAGCCGGCTGGTAGGTAGTCACGGGTTGGTAGGTAACATAGTTCTGTGTTTGATATTGAGTTTCGGTCACAGGCCGTTGAACAGTGTACTGTTGCTGCTGCATGACCGTTTCAGTAACGGGCTTTTGCACCACATATTGCTGCGGTTGATACTGCGTTTCGGTCACGGGTCGCTGCACGACAACTTGCTGCGTTTGATATTGCGTCTCAGTAACTGGCCGATAAGTGGTGTAAGACTCTTCGCGCGAAGCAGTCTCGGTGACCATAACCGTCTCTTGAAACTGCTGATCTTCCTCAACGGTCCGCGTAACGGGCCGAAGAACGGTGATCGTCTCTTGCTGCTCACTCGTTTCAACGACAGGTCTCGCTACCGTGACTTCCTGTTTGTCATATCGAGTGGTCCAGACCGGACGATACGAAACCACATCCTGCTCTTCGACCGTGGTTTCATATTCCAAACGATAAGTGGTTACCTCTTCAGGCACCCAGATCATTTGCCGTTCTGTCCGATAGGTGGGAGGACAATTCTGTGCATGCACCAGGGTAGAAGTCCCTGAGACACCGGCGCCGAATATCCCAACAATGAGGCAACGAAGTAATTCAGCTCTTGATAGCCCACGCATGTGCAAAACCTTGGCGCTATTGCGCACATTCGAACGAAGAACCAGAAAAGTCGCACTTTTCAGACTTTTGACAAAAGATCTAAAGATCTCTAAAGAAAGTCTGCAATTGCATTGTGGGCCATAAACGAACTTCTTTCAAACGAAAATCTGCTCGGAAGCACAGCAGTAACTAAGCAACTCTTTAGTTATTCTTCACTTGCGGCGAAAAAAAATTTTTTATGCACCTCCCATTGGACACTCTTTCCATAAATCATTGCCAGCAAATAACTTACGCAAACGAAACACTCACCCCAACCTCACCAAATCCCCCAGTCCAAACCAAGACAGTGAATCCTCTCAAAACCTGCAATCGGTATTACCCCTTTTTACGAATTTTGCGCTCCGCAATTACAATTACGCCGATCGTATCGATTGTACGCCGCACTCTCGAATGCCGCTGGTAGAATCGATTGGAATTATTGCGATGCTTCGCACCTGCGATCCTTGCAGTTGACCACCATGATTTTTAACCCCCTTGATCACAGTCCGCCCCCAGTAGCTAGACGAGCTCTGCATGAAATACTTGCCGCGAACACTTGCGACGATCGAAGCCAATTTGGCTTTGGACGAAGCGCTCCTTGAAGAGGCCGAAGCAGGCAACTTGATGGAGGAGGTCTTACGTCTATGGGAGTTCCCTGAGCTAGCCGTTGTGGTGGGACGCTCTTCGAAGCTCGATGTCGAGGTAAATACTGCCCAATGTCAACTTGAGAACGTGCCTGTCGTGCGCCGCTGCAGTGGAGGAACGTCGGTCGTTTTGGGAACCGGTTGTTTAGT
>JAFLCP010000173.1 GCA_017303505.1 Planctomycetota bacterium
AAGTGCGCGACGGATGTCGTCTTTTTGGATGACTTCTGATCGATGGATTGGTTGTAACGTTCGACTTGAGAACTCATTTCACGTTGCAACGAGCGCACGACACGCTCGATTCCGGAGTTGCGTCCGGAAGTTGCCGTGTAGCTGCAATCGATGAAAATTCTCGAGGGGAGCCAGCTCCACTCGGGTTGTGAGTTACTCATTCAGTATCGCGCTCCTTCGCGAGACGAATCCGAAAAAAGATCTGTTCGGCGTCCTGCCGGTACGGGGGTAGAGCGGGAGTGTGGGCGAAATCGGTCTTTAGTGTCAATACGAAAGGTTTGGCGGAGTTGCGGGGTAACTTGAGTATGGTTTTGCGATTTTTGGCGTTTTAAGTCTTTGTTAAGTAAGAAGTTATGGCGATTCGCTGGAGCGGTTTCCGCCGGTGGACCACGAAAATCGAAGCGGAAAACTCCGAAAAACTCCAATTCATTCCCTTCTTTGGGGTGGCTTTGGTCTATCCTGTTCGCTCCGATATTCGGGATCGCTACGTTTTGAGCGAACCACTTCGGAAATAATCCCGTCCTAGACAGTGTCAAATTCATCTTGTCAGTTCTAGCGTTGGCTGTACACTTAGCCCTTTCCTACCCGGAAAGGCCGGCGTAGCTCAGTGGTAGAGCAGCTGATTTGTAATCAGCTGGTCGGGGGTTCAAGTCCCTTCGCCGGCTCTTAATAACCCAGCCAATTTGCGTTCATTCGGGCATGATGTCAGGGATGGATCGGTTGGCTGTAGGGAAATGTGGTTTTGGGAGTTCTGAGGCGGCTTCAGGGTTTAGGTGCTCTGGGCGGCTTGAGGACGAGCGATGACTCGCAGGTCATGCGGAAATTTCTTAGGTGTATTGGAAAAACCGTCCAATTTTGGGAGCGGATTTTCGATAACTGAAATTTCCAGTAGCGGCTGAGGAGGAAGTGATTCGGGCGGTTTACGGGCCGTTTGGGTTGCAAGTCGGTGTTGCTGGACGGCGGTTAGAAATTCGTCTGGCGGGCATCGGCGGCCAAGAAAATAAGTTGAAGTGATATAAATCGAACGAAACTGTGGTTTCGACCTGTGGGGCGGCTTTTACAAAATCCGTCTCTTCAGTAAAACGACACTTTGTTCAATTTGGTTGGAACAGGGGAGGTTGCCCGAGCGGTTAAAGGGGACGGACTGTAAATCCGTTGGCTTTGCCTACGTAGGTTCGAATCCTACACCTCCCACTGACGAATATCTGGCCCTGGCACTTTTGCCTGGACGGACTGGTGAATCGAGACAATGGTTGTGAGGTAGCTTTCTTTTATTGGCCAGGTTGCTAATAAAAGAATGCGGTCGAACTCTGTGGTAGCGAGGAACCGGAGGTGAAGCTTAAATGGCACTGCCTCCATATGCGGGTGTAGCTCAATGGTAGAGCAACAGCCTTCCAAGCTGAAGACGAGGGTTCGATTCCCTTCACCCGCTTTGTGAAGGCTGCTGTAGCTCAGTGGTAGAGCACTTCCTTGGTAAGGAAGAGGTCATGGGTTCAAGTCCCATCAGCAGCTCTCGCCTGTGAAAGGCGTCACGGGCCTGGGATTCGTCGGTTAGTGGATAGTCATTGTTTTTTGTCGTCGGACATCCGGCCTGAGATGGGCTATCGGTTTAGCCTCACGATCGGTCGCGCAGACACTTTGTTGAGTAGGTAGATTTAGAAATGGCTAAGGACGTATTTCAGCGTACAAAACCTCACGTTAACGTAGGTACGATTGGTCACATTGACCATGGTAAGACCACCACCACCGGCGCCTTGGTAGCTGTTCAGGCTGCAAAGGGCTTGGCTCAGTTCAAGTCATACGCAGATATCGCGAAGGGTGGTACAGTTCGCGACGAAACGAAGACTGTTACTATCGCAGTTTCGCACGTTGAGTATGAAACCGAAAACCGGCACTATGCTCACATCGATTGCCCTGGCCACGCTGACTTTATCAAGAACATGATCACCGGTGCCGCTCAGATGGACGGCGCGATCTTGGTTGTTAGCGCCGCTGACGGTCCAATGCCTCAAACTAAAGAACACGTTCTGTTGGCTCGCCAAGTGGGTGTGCCTGCATTGGTTGTGTTCCTCAACAAGGTTGACTTGGTTGACGACGAAGAGTTGCTGGAATTGGTTGAGTTGGAAATTCGCGAATTGCTCAATAAGTACGACTTCCCAGGCGATGAAGTACCAATCGTACGTGGCAATGCTCGCGCTGCATACGACAGCCCAGCTGACCCACAAAAGAGTCAGTGCATCACGAACTTGTTGGCAGCTGTTGATGCCTACATCCCAATGCCAGTTCGCGATGAAGAGAAGCCATTCTTGATGGCCGTTGAAGACGTGTTCTCGATCGAAGGTCGCGGTACTGTGGCCACCGGTCGTGTTGAGCGCGGTGTTATCAAGGTTGGTGACGAAGTTGAAATCATCGGTCTGAAGGATAAGTCTTCCAAGACCACCTGCACCGGTGTTGAAATGTTCCGCAAGCAGTTGGATTCGGGTCGTGCAGGTGACAACGTTGGTTTGTTGCTCCGCGGTCTGAAGCGCGAAGACATTGAGCGTGGTCAAGTTTTGGCAAAGCCAAACAGCATTACCCCTCACAAGGTTTTCGAGTGCGAAGTTTACTGCTTGAGCAAGGAAGAAGGTGGTCGTCACACCCCATTCTTCAGCGGTTATCGTCCTCAGTTCTACTTCCGCACAACGGACGTTACTGGTTCATCCAGCTTGGTTGGTGCAGAAATGTGCATGCCTGGCGACAACGTCAAGTTGAAGGTTGAATTGCAGAAGCCGATCGCTATGGACGAAGGTGTTCGCTTCGCTATTCGCGAAGGTGGTAAGACCGTTGGTTCTGGTGTTGTTACCAAGATCATCGAGTAATTGAATATTAGGTCGCTGGGTTGGTCGGGCGGAAATGCGCTAGCCAGCTTGGTGGTTATGGGATAATGTGACAGCCGCTTGCAAAAGCGGCTGTTTTTTAGGGGTGTAGCTCAATTGGCAGAGCGTTGGTCTCCAAAACCAAAGGTTGCGAGTTCGATTCCCGCCGCCCCTGCTGAAGATTTGAACTTAGGTTTCGTTGACCTTAGCAGAAATAGAGACACGAATGTCCAGTGATGCGGGGATATCCTCCAGAAAACTGATCACCGAGATGTTTTCTGGTGAGTTGTACAAACGCAATCAGGGCCGGATGGTTCGTCAATTGACCTGCTTAGCCATTTGGGTGGCTGTTGGTGTGGGTGTCTGGCGATTTCATCAGTTGTACTTGGGTGGAACCGGTTACGTTGGCTACATCGTGGCATCGCTGTTGCTTGCTGCGGGTGGCTGGTTCGGGTATCGCTTGGTAAATTGGCCAAGATTTGCGGATTTTTTGATTTCGGTAGAGCAGGAAGTCAATAAAGTTTCTTGGCCAACTCGTACTGAGCTTGTCAGGGCTTCAATTGTAGTTATATTTTGCATCTTCTTTCTGACGATCATCTTGTTTACCTTTGATGCAATCTGGCAAGGATTGTTCTCCTGGCTGGGTATATCGTAGGAAATCATTAGGTCTTCGACGGGAAGATAAGATTGGATTTGTTAGGTTGATGGTGGTTTGGGTTGCATAGGCTGTTTGAGTCATGGCGGGCTTGGTCCTGCGAGTAGCTCAAGCGTTATCCCGGAAATTGACTGCGAGACGCAATCGCCGCAATCAAGACCACTAGTGACAGTAAATCGGACGCACGATTCCGTTACTGCCGGGAGATTATGGTTGGCTTGAAGCAGGTTGCCTCAAGATGTGTTGAGGTGGATCGCATCAGGTTGAGATCCAAATCGATGGACCGGCACGGGGGTGTGGAATGAGCAATGAAAATGGCGGCGAGCCAGAGAGCTTGCCAGTTGAAACTGATTCATCTACTAACGCTAACGCCTCTGGTGCGGAGAGCGTTCACGAGTCGAGCGCGCCAGCCTCTGGTGCAGTATCCTCTAAGTCAAGCAAGGCTCCCCCTGCTCCGGCACCCGAGTCTCCTGAGATGCCACCGAAGAAGTGGTATATCCTAAAGGTCGCCTTCAATCGCGAAGATACCATTCGCAAGGCCTTGGAAAAGCGAGTGAAGTTGGCTGGTGTTGAGGCTTACTTCGGCGATGTGTTGATCCCGACCGAAGATGTGGCGACTTTTACTCGAACTGGACAACGACGCGTCGTAAAACGCAAGCTCTATCCAGGCTATTTGATGATCGAAATGTCGGTCACTGAAGATACATGGTTCTTGGTTCGCGAAACCGATGGTATTGGTGACTTCACCGGATCTGGTGGTAGGCCAACACCGATGGATGACAAAGAAGTTGAGCGAATCTTGAAGGTGGCTCGTCCTCAGGCCGAAGAAGGTCAGTCGCTAAAGACGGCCATTCCTTACGGTCGAGGTGATCGAGTCCGAGTCAAGGAAGGTTACTTCCAAAACTTGGAAGGTGAAGTAGATAAGGTCGATGAGGCCAATGGTCGAGTGACAGTGATCATTAGCATTTTTGGTCGCAGTACGCCGGTTGAATTGGATCATTGGCAAGTGGAGCCAGCTTAGTGCGTTGATGGTGCTGGTTGGGTTTGGTAGTAAGATTTGCGTTCCGATGTGCGGGGCTGTCGGCGTCGGGACGGATGAATAGAACAAGTTCGAGTTGCGAGTTCGAGTTGGACTAGTAAGAGTTTGATTAACGAAAGACGATCGAGTTAAATCGCTATGGCAAAGCAAATGGTAGGACAGGCGAAGTTTCAGGTGCCCGGTGGCCAAGCTACCCCGGCTCCGCCTGTTGGTACTTCGCTTGGTAAGTTCGGTGTGAATCTCGGGCAATTCGTTTCCCAGTTCAATGAACGAACCAAGGAATTTAAAGGGACACCGATTCCGGTTGTTGTAACGGTTTACAACGATCGTAGCTTTGAGTTCATTACCAAGAGCCCGCCAGCTGCTGCGTTGCTGAAGTTGGCTGTTGGTATCGCCAAAGGTTCCGGTGAGCCAAACAAAAACAAGGTTGGCAAAGTGACACGAGCTCAAATCGATGATATCTGCCAGAAGAAAATGGCCGATTTGAACGCTCGTGACCTTGAGCATGCTCGACGCATGATTGAAGGTACTGCGCGAAGCATGGGCTTAGAGGTGGAGGGCTAGGTAAATGACCGGGTCAACAAAAGCAATGAAGGCCATGGAATCCAAGGCGATCGGAAACAAAGTTGTTTCCGTCGAAGAGGGTGTGGCTGTTTTGAAAAAATTCCCACCTCGTAAGTTTGATCAATCGATCGAAATCCATGTTCGTTTGGGTATCGATCCTGCTCAGGCTGATCAGATCGTACGTGGTAGCTTGGTTCTGCCGCACGGTATTGGTCGAGCTCAGCGTGTGGTTGTGTTTGCTAAAGGTGATTTGGCGAATGCTGCTAAAGAAGCTGGGGCTGACGAAGTTGGTCAGGAAGATTTGGCGAAGAAGATTCGCGAAGGTTGGACTGATTTCGACGTCTGTATTGCAGCTCCCGACATGATGGGATTGGTCGGACCTTTGGGCCGCGTTCTTGGTCCTCGAGGTTTGATGCCATCGCCTCGTGCTGGAACCGTTACGCCAGACGTTGCTAAGGCTGTTAAAGAATACAAGGCTGGTAAGGTTGAGTTCCGTAACGACAAGGGTGGCAATGTCCACGCTGTGGTTGGGAAGTTGAGCTTCGATGCCAACAAGTTGGTTGATAATGTGAAGGCTTTCATGGAGTACTTAAATACTCTGAAGCCAAACACCGTTCGTGGAACCTACGTTAAGTCAGTAGCGATCTGCGGAACAATGACACCGAGCGTTCGGGTCAATAGCTAAGGTATACCGGTAAAAGTTGGGAAAGCAGAATCGCTATGAGCAAGCTAGTAAAAGGTTTGGTTTCCAACGACGTCAAGCGTCGCTTGTCCGGTGTGCAAGATGCTGTGTTGGCCGATGTGGTTGGCATGCCATCTGACGCGACCTACGCATTGCGTAAGGAGCTCCGGGACAAAGGAATTCAAGTGATGGTAGTAAAGCGAACCCTCGCGGCTCGCGCTACCGAAGGAACATTGCTGCGGCCAGCATTTGATGATTTGGCCGGCAGTATGGCTGTGATTTGGGGCTGTGAGGATTTCGTATCCTTGGCCAAGGCTCTGACCTCCATCGAAGCCAGCGGAAAGTTCGCTAAGTTCGAACTTAAAGGTGGTGTGATGGACGGCGAGCGAGTTTCGGCTACGAAACTCAAGGAAATCAGCAAGTGGCCTAATCGCCGCGAGCAGATTTCGATGTTGGTTGGGCAAATTCTCGGTCCGGGACGCAAGCTCGCCGGGCAGATCAAGGGGCCAGGTGCCAAGTTGGCAAGCCAGGTCAAGAAGATCTCCGAGAAGGACGAGGCAGCTGCCGAATCCTAAGAAGAACGGCCTAGTTGAAGCTCGATCGTAGGGTCGAGATACAAAACAATTTTGGTTTGTTGGGACTTTCCGATGCAGTCCTTACACAAAGCTCGGGAATAATTGTTATGATTTGGGTGCGGTGGGTGCTGCAAGTGCCAACCGAAAGAAAAGAACTTTCTGAACGAGGATTAGCGTAGGTCATGTCTGAAACGGCTATTGCAGATGACATTCGTCAACTTGGCGACAAAATCGTAACCCTGACCCTGAAGCAGGCGAAGGAACTTAGCGATTATCTAAAAGATGTACACGGTATTGAAGCTGCTGCCGGCGGCGCTGTTGTTATGGCCGCTCCAAGCGGTGACGCAGCTCCAGCAAAGGCTGCTGAGCAAACCGAATTCGACGTTGTCTTGGCCGCCGCTGGCGACAAGAAACTTGAAGTTGTTAAGGTAGTTAAGAACATCACTGGCGCTTCCTTGATGGACGCCAAGAAGATGGTCGAAAGCGCTCCTGTTACCATCAAGCAGGCTGTTGCTAAGGCTGATGCTGAGAAGCTCAAGGCTCAGTTGGCCGAAGCTGGCGCTACAGTGGAATTGAAGTAATTTGGTTTTGGTTTACCACCACCCCAAATAAAGACTTAGCCAATCCTGGGTTTGCCAGGATTGGCTAAGTGCGATACACTGCCAGCGTGGATACAAGTCTGCTTTCGTAGTCTACGTTCGATCTGTCGGCGATTTTGTCTAGCAGTTTTGGCGTTAAGTCTTTGCTGCTGTTGGTGTTGCGCCGAGTTTCCAAGGAGCCTCATGTTTCTCAGAAACAACGTGTTTCCAAGGGACGCTGTGAATCCGAAGGGGAAATTTTATCCGATTTTCGGTCGTGGCGCAGCATGCGCTGATGGCGGATTTATCGGTGAGGTTCCGGTCAATTTGATGTGTCCGGTAAGTTTGGCCCCGGCGGTTTGCATGCAAAGATCAATTTTGGCAGGATTCTTGAAGTTGACTCTGTCTTCCTTCGGTGGTGTATTTCCGGGTGTTTTGCGCAAATACTTTGCGCTTTCTAGCCTCGGTCTGTCTGGTGGTCCTACTCACATGGCGACAAATCATGGATGGTTGTGGCTGGTGCGTAAGACAAAGTGGTTTTCCCAAGCGATTTGTGACAAGGTGGCACTTTGCCCGGTGCTTGCCTCTTCTTCCAGGATGGTATGTCGTGAGCCTGTCAGGCTTTTCGTGGGCTAGCGGTACGTACAAGTGAGTAGGTGCGGACCCGCAACTGCTCGGATTCGAAATCTCCCAGAGGAGTTTCTGTAGTTAATGGCGACATCTTCCCAGCGACGCTTAAATCCAACTGCGGTTCGTCAATTCGGTTCAGGGCGAGAAGCCTTTCAGATCCCCGATTTGACCGTTCTGCAAACAAAAAGTTATGAAGGTTTTCTTCAGGAAGGCATTCCTGGCGATAAACGCAAAAATCAAGGATTGGAATCCGTTTTCAAGGAAATTTTTCCAATCCAAAGCTACGACGGTACGGTTAGCCTTGAGTATCTGCGATATGAACTCGGCAAACCTCGTTATTCACCTGAAGAATGCCGACAACTTCGTCTAACGTTTGGTAAGCCATTGAAGGTCTATTTGCGCCTCAATCGCGAACAACCTTACGAAGAAGAAGTGTATCTCGGCGATATTCCCGTGATGCTCGGTGGTGGTGAATTCATCATCAACGGTGCCGAACGCGTCGTGGTGAATCAGTTGCATCGCAGTCCCGGTGTGGACTTCGTGAAAGAAACGGAAGGTACCAGCGAGCGTCCCGTTCCAAGCGCTCGTATCATTCCAGATCGCGGTAGCTGGATCGAAATCAACGTTACCAAGAAGGACAGCCTTAGCGTTCGTATCGACCAGAGCGGTAAGTTTTCGGTGATGACATTGCTTCGTGCTATGTCGGAAACTTTGAGCACCGACGCAGATCTCCTCAAGGCTTTCTACAAAGTCGAAGCGGAAAAGGTAGACTCCAAGAGCGCTGCGAAGCTAGAAGGTAAGATCTCGGTTGACGACGTGATCTATCCAGCTGATCACGAACGAGCTGGTGAAATCATCGTTGAAGCCGGTCACAAAATTACCAAGACCGCATCCGAAACGATTGTAAGCGCTGGTGTAAAGAAGATCGAAGTTATCGATTCTCCTCGCGTCCCTTTCATCCTCAATAGCTTGGCGGAAGATAATACCAGCAGCCACGAAGAAGCGTTGCTGCGTATTTATCAACGTCTTCGTCCAGGTAACCCACCAAACTTGGAAAAGGCTCGCATTCTTTTCCATGAGAAGTTCTTCGATGTCAACCGTTATCGGTTGGGTCGCGTAGGCCGTTTCCGCGTTAACCGCAAATTGGGCTTAGGCGTTTCCGAAGATGTGATGACATTGCGACCAGAAGATTTGATCGCCTCGATCAATTACTTGGTCGACTTGTCGGATCCTGAAGGTAAAGCTCAGTACGACGATATCGACCACCTCGGTAATCGTCGTCTGCGCACGATTGATGAGTTGGCCTGCGAAGAACTGCGCAAGGGCTTCTTGAAGTTGCGCCGTACTGTTCAGGAACGCATGAGCTTGAAAGATGCGGAAGATATGACTCCGCGCAGCTTGGTGAACCCAAAGAGCATCTCGGCAGCAATCGAGTACTTCTTTGGTCGTGGTGAACTTTCGCAAGTGGTTGACCAAACAAACCCGTTGTCGCAGTTGACTCACGAGCGACGTTTGTCCGCACTGGGACCTGGTGGTTTGAATCGTAAACGTGCGGGCTTCGAAGTTCGCGACGTTCACATTTCTCACTACGGTCGTATCTGCCCGATTGAAACGCCTGAAGGTACGAACATCGGTTTGATCAGCTCGTTGGCAATCTATGCTGCCGTCGATGAGTACGGCTTCTTGATTACGCCATATCGAGTTGTCAGCGGTGGTAAGTTGACCGACGAAGTTCAGTGGTTACGTGCAGACCAAGAAGCTGATGCGTATATCGCACCAGCCGACACCGAGACCAAAAATGGTGAATTGGTATCTGGTCCAGACTTGATCGCCCGTCACCGAGCTGACTTCCAAATTTGTGCTCCGAACCTGATCCAATACATGGATATTGCTCCGAGCCAAATGGTGGGTGTATCGGCTGGTTTGATTCCGTTCTTGGAACATGACGATGCTAACCGCGCGTTGATGGGTTCTAACATGCAACGCCAAGCGGTTCCTTTGTTGATCACCGAACCACCGATCGTGGCTACCGGTCTTGAGAAGGAAGTGGCTCGCAATAGCTCCATGGTGGTTCGCGCTCGACGGGCTGGTAAGGTCACCTACTGCGATTCAACTCGAATCGAAGTCGGCACCGACATTTACCACTTGAAGAAGTTCCAAGGTCTCAACGAACGAACCTGCTTGAATCAGCGGCCGATCGTAAACTTGGGTGACAAAGTCAAAGAAGGTCAGATCATCGCCGACGGTGCTGCGACTCATTTGGGTGAGTTGGCTCTCGGTCGTAACGTTTTGGTCGGCTTTATGTCGTTCGATGGTTTCAACTACGAAGACGCGATCATCATCAGCGAAGAGTTGGTGAAGAACGATACTTACACCTCGATTCACATCGAGGAGTTTGATGTTGAAATCCGCGAAACCAAATTGGGCCGCGAAGAATTCACCAAGGACATTCCGAACGTAAGCGAAAAGGCTCTGCGTAACTTGGATGAAAGCGGTATTGTTCGAATCGGTACTTATGTACGACCTGGTGATATCTTGGTCGGTAAGGTTTCACCGAAGAGCAAGACCGAGCAGACGCCAGAAGAAAAATTGTTGCACGCGATTTTCGGTCGCGTTGGTGAAGACGTAAAGAACGATTCACTCGAAGTAAGTTCGGGCGTTGAAGGTATTGTTATCAATACCCAGAAGTTCTCCCGCCGTATGAGCTTGACCGAAGATGAACGCAAGGAATTCGAGAAGGAACTGAAGCGAATCGAAACGGAAGGCAATGCCGACATTTCGAAAGCTTTCAGTGGCATGATCGAAGAGATGGAGAAGGCTGCCGGTTCGAAACTAACCGATTCCGACGGTACTCCGTTCGCTGGCGGACAAGATCCGAAGTTTGTGGCGGAGCAAGCTCAAACGTTCAATCTGTCGCGTTTGCTCAATCGTCTTGATGCAGGACATCACAGCGAACTGCGCCGAATCTACAAAGATTTCTGGCCAGCTGTTGAGTTTGCATTGGATGAACGTGACCGCAAAGCGAACAGTATGAAACGCGGTGACGAATTGCGCAACGGTGTGTTGCAAATGGTCAAGGTTTATATCGCTACCAAACGCGTTATCAGCGTTGGCGATAAGATGGCAGGTCGTCACGGTAACAAGGGGGTTATCTCCAAGGTGTTGCCCGTCGAAGATATGCCATTCTTGCCAGATGGTACACCGCTTCAGATTCTGCTTAACCCGCTCGGCGTTCCTAGCCGTATGAACGTAGGACAAATTTTGGAAACGCACTTAGGCTGGGCCGGAGCTGCTTTGGGATTCCAAGCAGTTACCCCAGTTTTCGATGGCGCAACTGAAACCGACATCAACGATTGCTTGGAAGCAGCCAAGTTGCCACGTCACGGCAAGATTCGCTTGTGCGATGGACGTACTGGCGAGCAGATGGAACAAGAAACAACCGTAGGTTACATCTACATGTTGAAACTCCATCACTTGGTCGACGACAAAGTTCATGCTCGCTCGACTGGACCTTACTCGCTTATTACCCAACAACCTTTGGGTGGAAAAGCACGGTTCGGCGGTCAACGCTTCGGGGAGATGGAAGTTTGGGCACTGGAAGCATACGGTGCAGCTTACATCCTGCAGGAGTTGCTGACGGTCAAGAGCGACGACGTCGAAGGACGTACCAAGATCTATGAATCGATGGTTAAGGGCGAAAACACGCTGGAAGCTGGAACACCTGCTAGCTTCGACGTTCTCACGAACGAAATTCGCGGTTTGGCACTTAACATGCGATTGGAAAAACGCCGCTTGTAAAAATAGGACTCAGGCGGAGAGCATGCTCTTCGCCTGACGTTTTCTTTTTCCGGCTTTGATCAACTCAAAGATTTGCACAACAAAGATAAGTGGCACTTTTCGATCTAACGAATCCAAAGCTGCCCTAAAGACATACGATCGAAAGTCACGTTGGTGACAATGACCCCCAACAGGAGCCTTGATTAATGGCTATTGGCGAAACAACATACGATCGCGTAAATGATTACACATCGGTGAAGATCAGCCTTGCTCGCCCGCAAGATATTCGCAGCTGGTCTTTCGGCGAAGTGAAGAAACCAGAAACGATCAATTACCGAACGTATCGACCTGAAAAAGATGGTCTTTTCTGTGAACGAATTTTCGGCCCTGAAAAGGACTGGGAATGCGCCTGCGGTAAATATCGCGGCATGAAGTACAAAGGCATGATTTGCGATCGCTGCGGTGTGAAAGTGACACACAGCCGCGTTCGTCGCAAACGCATGGGACACGTCGAATTGGCCGCGCCTGTCGTTCACATCTGGTTCTTCAAAGCGATGCCAAGCCGCCTCGGTACGCTGTTGAACATGAAGACCAGCAGCCTGGAAAAGGTAATCTATTTCCAAGACTATGTGGTGATCAATAAAGGCGAAACAGATCTAGAAAACTACGATCTGTTGACAGAAGAAGAGTATCGCGCCGCTAAGGCTCAATGGGGCGAGAACGCCTTCGAAGCCGACATGGGTGCCGAAGCGGTTCGCAAGCTGTTGGCTGGACTCGATTTGGTCAAGCTATCCGAAGATCTGCGTTTGCAATTGTTGGAAACCCCAAGCAAACAGTTGAAAAAGGATTTGATCAACCGCTTGAAGTTGGTTGAGTCGATTCGTGACAGCGATAACCGACCTGAGTGGATGGTGTTGGATGTTATTCCCGTTATTCCACCTGACCTGCGTCCGTTAGTGTTGTTGGATAGCGGCAATTTCGCGACGAGCGATTTGAACGACCTATATCGTCGTATCATCAACCGCAATACACGTCTGCGAAAACTTGTGGACTTGAATGCACCAGAAGTGATCATCCGCAACGAAAAGCGTATGTTGCAACAATCGGTTGACGCGTTGTTTGACAACAACCGTTGCAAGCGACCAGTGCTCGGTTCTAGCAACCGCCCACTGAAATCGTTGACCGACATGATCAAGGGTAAACAAGGTCGTTTCCGCGAAAACTTGCTCGGTAAACGCGTTGACTACTCGGCACGTAGCGTGATCGTTATCGGTCCTCGATTGAAACTGCACCAATGCGGTTTGCCAAAGAAGATCGCTTTGGAACTCTACCAACCGTTCATCATTCGTCGCCTAAAAGAACTTGGCCACGCTGACACCATCAAGTCGGCCAAGAAAATGCTCGAGCGAAAAGATGAAGAAGTATGGGATATCTTGGAGCAAGTGATTCGCAATCACCCTGTGTTGCTCAACCGTGCTCCTACGCTTCACCGTATGGGTATTCAAGCTTTCGAACCGACCTTGGTGGAAGGTAATGCTATTCACCTTCACCCGCTGGTTTGCAAAGGCTTCAACGCTGACTTCGACGGTGACCAGATGGCAGTGCACTTGCCACTCTCGATCGAAGCTCAAGTTGAAGCTCATACCTTGATGATGAGCACGCATAACATCTTTGCTCCAAGCAACGGCAAGCCGATTATGAGTCCGTCGCAGGACACGGTGATGGGTTGCTACTACATTTCGATCGAACTACCGAACCGCAAGGGTGAAGGTATGACCTTCTCCTCGTTGGAAGAAGCGGAAACCGCTTTCCAACAAGGTGTGATCGACTTGCATGCGAAGATCAAAGTGCGTTTGCCCAAGAGCCGCAAGCTGAAGGGTGAAACCGAAGGTAAAGCTTCTGTCGAAGGTTCCGTAGCCAAGGTTGAAGTTCCTAAGTACGGTCAGATTATCGACACTACCTATGGTCGCGTCGTGTTCAACAAGATGTTGCCACAAGGTATGGATTTCTATAACCAGCCGCTTCGCAGCCCTGACTTGGCGTCGGTTATTTCCGACTGCTACCAAAAGTTGGGACGTCGCGCGACGATCAACTTGCTGGACGATATGAACCAACTCGGTTTCCGTGAAGCAACTCGATCCGGTCTCTCGTTCGGTACGGACGACCTGGTGACTCCGAAGTCGAAGTCGAACCATTTGTCGGCTGCTGAAAAAGAAGTGATGAAGCTGACCAAGTTGTATGACCATGGTCGTATCACGGCTCTCGAACGTTACAACAAGGTTCTCGATACTTGGACTCACGCTCGTGAAGAGATCACCAAGGACATGTTGAAAGTAATGCAACATGACGACCGCGGTGGTTCGGGTTACGTCAATCCAGTTTATTTGATGGCTCACTCTGGTGCTCGAGGGGGTATCGAACAGATCCGTCAGTTGGCTGGTATGCGTGGTTTGATGGCGAAACCAACGGGTGAAATCATCGAGACACCAATTAAGGCAAACTTCCGTGAAGGTCTGACGGTGCTTGAGTACTTCTCCAGTACGCACGGTGCTCGAAAAGGTTTGGCGGACACGGCCTTGAAGACAGCTGACTCGGGTTACTTGACCCGTAAGTTGGCTGACGTGGCTCAGAACGTTGTGATCACGATGCACGATTGCGGTACCACTCAAGGTATCACCAAGGGAACGATTTACCGCGGTGAGAAGATTGAAGTGCATCTCGCGGACGCGATCAATGGTCGCGTGAGCCGCCAGAACATTATCGATCCAGTGACCAAGCAAGTTGTGGTACACGAGAATGAAATGATCGTGCCAACAGTTGCAAGGCAGATTGAACAACTCGGCTTGGACAAGATCCAGGTTCGAAGCCCGATGACCTGCGATGCTGCACTCGGTGTTTGCCGATTGTGCTACGGCATGGACATGTCGACTGGATCGTTGGTGGAAGAAGGTA
>JAFLCP010000174.1 GCA_017303505.1 Planctomycetota bacterium
ACTGTCCCTTTTGTCCCGTGCCATTGAATCGGAAACCTTTCGGCAGTTGGGCTACTAAATCAAGATTGGTAGCAGATGCATTGCCGACGTTCTCGACTTTCATGACATAACGAGCTTGACGTTCGATATAGCGTTTGGTTGGCCCTTGAATCGAGACCTGAAGTTGAGGAGACGTAACGAGCAAACTGACATCTTCTTGGGCAACGACCTCTTCTTCGGAAATCACTCGTACTTGGATGTTGGCTTGACCGGGATCGATCGCTTGTAATGGCAGATCGACGACTTTGGTTTCGCCTGGTTGCAAACGATCGATGTCTGCCACAATCTGCGAACCAGCTGCGCATTTCAAGTTGGAAGGAAGGTCGGCTTCAAGGTCGACCCCTTCTGCGACTCCTGAGCCTTCATTGGTAATCTTGAGTTGAATCGAGAAGCTCTTGCTCAAGAGAACTTGTTCGGCCACATTGTGCGTGAGGGTAATCTTCGGTTGAGTTGCCAGGGTTCGAACAGAAGCCAGTGATGCGAAGGTTACGCTGGCTACACTGCCGATTTCGCCTTCCGTTTCTGGAATAAGTTGGAGTTGGATGACGCGTTCATTGCCAGGAGCGAGGTCCCCAAGGTCCCATACTAATGTTCCATTGCTATCTGGTTGAATCGTGGGTTGCGACGCCACGAATCGCGTCCCGTTAGGTATGACATCGGTTACTTGAACTTCGCGGGCTAAAGCGGTTCCAGTGTTCTTCACAATCATAGTGAAGGTAACATTGCGTCCCACTCGCACTTCTTCGGGGGCTCGCTTGATCAGTTGCAACGAAGGGGTTTGGGCTCCTTCGATAGCTCGTTCACCAGGATCGGCTGAAGCAAGTGTTGAGCCCATCGATGAGATAGCGCGAGCAGATGAAAAGCTCCCATTGCCATTGTTGGTTACAGCGTTGTCTGATGGATAGCTGTTAGAGATATTGCGATTGGTAGGAGCGTTTGCGGAGCCGAAGGTTGCGACTGGCGCTGAGTTACCGACCGACGGAAGTGAGGTGTTGTTGTTTGCTGAGCCCAGTGTTGCCGGTGAACCCAATGTCGCCGGTGGTCCTGACGACATAGGAGCACCTAATGTATTTGCCGAACCTCGCAGCGCATTGGTGTTTGGTGCACCAGCAGATGGAGGCTGATTGTTGCTGCCGGCGGTTGGGAAGTTCGTAGGTAATCCGCTGGATGCGGAAGGCATTAAAGTTCGTGGGGCAGCGGTGCTGTCGGTGGGGCCGTTGTTAGTCGCGGCTCCCAACACTCGACGTGGATCGAGAGCTTGGCCTACTTCGGTTGCGGTTTGGGCAGCAGAGTCGGCAACCTTTTTCAATCCATCCTGAGTGCTTTGTATCGCTTGAGGAATGGTAGGAAGTTGAGCCATTTCGGCGATAGGTGCGCCGCTGGTTGTTGAGGTCGGAAGAGTGCTACCTGCTGGAGTTTGAGGTTTGGTGAATGGGAAAGGAGCCATCGCTGGTGAGGCGGGAGGAGTTGCAGGAGTAGGTTGTCCGCTGGCGGTCGGCGTTTCGTCATTGCCACGGACAACTTCTGATTCAGCTTGCTCGTAATTGGCCAAGGCCACAAATTCGTTGGCGTTTGGGGGCAAAGATGAAATCGGAGTGCTCGTTGATGGATTTGGCGAGCTATCGCTGTCAGCAACTTGATCGAAAGTTGGTAGCCCAAGAGGTGGTTTCTGAGCTACGGATTCGCTGTGTGTTGAGGCATTTTGTTGTGAGCTGCTGGGGCTATCCGCTTGGGAATCGTCACTTCGATGCGATGTGGCATCTTGCCAAGCCAATGTTACGGGAGCCGCAGAGGGGGCTTCTACGATCGGTGTTGTTTCTACTGGGTCAATTTGGTTGCGTGAATCGCGATGCGCCATCGCAACAGCAATTGCCACAAAAGCGAGCGAAAGCCCAGAACCCGTTACCCACATTGTCCATTTATTCATGACCAAGACTTCCTTGTCCGTCGGTCAAAACCAGCGATCCGATCCATGCCTGATTTAGCTATCGGGCTACTACCAGAGAGGCGTGATAGCAGATTTTCTAAGTGAGAGCTAGGCCGGTTTAAGAACGAGTTCGATGCCCGACTTGCTTGACACGGTCGACATTGCCCATTTCTCTCAACTAATCCAGTGTATCTCGGCGGAAGAAAACGTGGCGATCTGGACGCCTGGAGCAAGAAAATTTAGCAATGATAGCTTGTTCGAAACGGTTGCGGAGATTGAGCTACGGTTTAATCTCTGGCAGCGGTACTCGTTCCCGAGTGAGTTCGTCTCGAAGTTGCAAGAACTCTTTTTTGGCAGGTTCTTGGCGCAAGCAGAATTCGATATGCACTTCCGCCTTGTCGAGTTCTTTACGTAGTATAAGGTTTTTTGCTAGCAAGTAGCGAGTGTAGGTGTTCATGGGGGACCGATTTACGGCTTCGAGGAGTGTGAGATATTCGTTCTCAATGTCGCCCGTTTCATGATAGTAGTAGGCTAGCAAGGTGCTCTTGTTGCGATCTTGATTCGGCAGTTTTTGAAGGTGTTGGTAGATCGTATTCCAAAAGATTTTGAGCGAGTCTGGGGAGGCGTTAATGCTTGGAAGGGATTCTGCAAGATAGAGCATGATACTCGCCTGAGGCGGAACGAACTCTTCCGAGAGAGCTCGATCGCCGAAGGCCCGATAAGCGACTTTGAGAACAGCTGGAGCTTTAAGAGTGTAATCACCAGCAACTTGTTTAAGCATAGTGAAGGCACTGTCTGGCCCTGGATAATCGAGGGATGCAATGCTGGCAGTCATCAGCAGTTCAGGGCGGTTTCGAGCCAGGACGCGTAAGTGATCCAGGTGTGCTGCGCTGTTCGAGTTATCTGTATCAACAAAGTCCAATTCCACCAAACCCCAGTGCGGTCTCCAATCTAGTGGCAGGGCATAGTGAGCGCGGAGCCAACATAGCCGCGCCTTTTTGAGGGCATCGCTGGCTGTAGGATTTTGTAGCAATTCATCCACGTTCAGGTTTTCGATTCGGTTACGTTTATAAAATGAATCGCGGGCATACAGAGGCAAGGTATCCTCCCATGCCATCTGCTTTTGATCGCGCATCGTTACCCGATACAGTTGTGTATACGCCTTTGCCATCGATATGTTTAGTTCACCTTCGTTGGTGAAAGTCTTGAGCTGCGTTTCACCTTCACGAATGATGGCTAAGAGGTTCTTCGTAGAATCTTCATGTTTTTCCGACCACTGCTCGAGGAGATGCGAGAACGATTCAGAGGAGACCTTGGGGCGAATCGCCGCGAATGCAATTGCAAAGGTAAGGCATGGCAGGAGGAGAACAAACGAAGGGATGTAGCGTTTTTCCGTCTCATCGGTGTTGCTAGATGTGTACTTTCTGGAGCTCTTTTTTCTTGAACTTTTCGTCAGGCTCGGGCTGTCATTTTCGACTGCCAGTCCTATTCCTATTAGAATCGCGATTGGTAAGTAGATACCAGGCAAGATAAGTGAGAAGTCGATTAAGCTATGGAGGCCAAGGCTGATTACGATGAAAAGCAATGCGGATCCGATTGCACGACACGTTGAGTTCTTGGTGGGAGCAAGTAGTTGCTTTGTCAAATAGACCGTTACGCCGCCTAAGAAGACGAAGGATAGTAGTCCCAAAATTCCAAGATCAACAAGCGCTTGAAGGAACATGCTCTCCGCATGGTAAAACCATGTTTCCATAGGACGATTCTGAAAAGGTAGATACGTATAGTGGAAATTGCCCAAGCCACCTCCGCCAAGCCACACATCGCCGGCTGCACTGAGGGCAGAATTCCAAGCGGTTAGTCTACCAGCATCAACGGTGAGATTTTCACCGGATAGACTTTCTAAACGAGTTCTAACCGTATCGAGCTTATCGAGATACTGAAGTGCTGCGAAACTTAGGAATAAAAGAATGGCCAGCATGCCGACCGAGACGAAGAAGTGCTTTCTAAAGAGATGAATGGAAAACAGAGAAACCATCGCAGCAATCGAGCAAATCGTACCGGCACGAGATAGTGATATTAAAATTCCAACAAAAATGATGACACTGCAGATCAGGATGATCGCTTTCGGAGTAGAGATTTCAATAATTGCTTCTTCAAACTGAGCTCGAATGCGGCCTAAAACGGTTGTTTGAGTGCTTCTGTAAGTTGGGTTAACTCGATACGCATGATCCAAGCGAGACTGCAATGCAAAGCAACCTACTGCAGCGGCTAAGCCAACATTCAGAAACGCGGCAGCGCTACTTCGAGAAACAAACGTCGCGAAAGAGTTTGAGACCTTCATTTCAAGAAGTGTCCAATCGCCAGGCGAGACTTTCTCGATAATTCCCAGCAACGAAATCAGTGTTGCGTTGCACATAAGCAACAGGAGTGTCAGGTAAATCAAACTCGATGAGGATCCTATAAATCGATAACTGCAGAGTACTACTATTACGATTAGTGCAAAACTGCCTATGGCGGCAAGCGAGTGTATCGGGTCCATACTGGAAGCCCAAGTTCGATAAGATGGTTCGGCTAATCGTTTAGCGTTAACCTCGCGTGAATCCGAGATGTTCGTATTGGGTAAGGAGTCATGTTCAACAAGATAAACTGTCTTGAGTTGACTTCCCTGAAAGACGGGAAGAATTCGAGCCCAACTTGGGACTGGAACAGTTTGAAGCACTGTCCATACGGTACATAGGAGGGCAATAAAAAGGATAGCTTGTAATTTTCTACTGATCGGAATGGCCGATTTTTCCTTAAGCTGAAGTCCCCACCAACCTAGCCCAACTAGAAAACCGACGAGTATCAGCCAGAATTGAGTCGCCCAGTGGGCCCCGCCATAAAACCATGCGGGTAGAACTCCCAGGCACAGGCATATCACGCCAAAAGTGATTTGGCTTGCGGGAAGACGTACGCTTTTGTCGGGTCGCATTTGGGGCAATCTTCCTACGGGTTACTAAAGCCTATCTCATATATAAGATAATCACTCGAAGGGGCATGTTGGGGGGGCTCTCCATTTCTCGTGCGGATTCTGAAGAAGCGTAATCAGGAGAAGCCGACTCTTCGTTATCCGTCGCAAACATGGTAGCACCATTATTTTCGTTAAACTCCGGCGGGTAGGAAACTCGATTAAGTTGCTAGACGTTCTTATGCCTCCAGTGTGGCAGGTCTACATTTGGAGGGGTAAGGCAGTACCAGCTTTGCCCGGGGGGGATTATGGCTTTCCAATCTGATGTCAAACATGTCTTTGTCGGGTTTTCTAGTCTGCATAGGGGGGCTAGTTGTGCAAAGCGGGCTGTCATGTTGGGCCTCCTATCCCTGACTGCATTAGGGATGGGGTGTTCGACCCTAAGCGGCTTGAGCCGGCAATTATCGTACAACGACTCATTCAGTGAATGGGTTGTTGGGCAACGTAACTCTGCATTTGCGGCCAAAGCTTGGCATTTGAGAAAGCACCACTTTTGTAACGAGCGATACCTCGACGACTTCTGTGCTGGATTTCGCGCTGGCTATGTAGATGTAGCTGGCGGGGGAAATGGCTGCACTCCCGCTTTTCCACCTCAGTCCTATTGGAGTTGGAAGTATCAAAGCGCGGAAGGCCAAGCTCGGGTTGCTGCCTGGTTTGCGGGCTACCCACACGGAGCACGTGCAGCGGAAGAAGATGGGCTCGGGAATTTCTCGCAATTGCAAATGAGTTCCACGATTTACAACGAATATCACGCGGCTGGTGCCCCTGGTACGGACGCGCACCTCTATCCGATGCCCGAGCCAAGCAATTTTCAAGCACCGCAGCCAGCCGGACAGCCCGGCGTGCCCGCGGGGCCTTTGGAAGGCACGGCTTTACCGCAACCGAATTCGGTCACTCCTATACCCATGATCGACTCCAACGGCCTCCCTTTGCAGTAGCTCGGTAGCCGTAACTTTAAGTACGAAAAGTGAATCAGACAAAGGCATTGTAATCTCTGAGCGGGTTCGATGAGGTCATTGGACCCAGCAGTGTATTGGGGAAAAGCGATGAAGGCTGTTATGAAATACAAATTGGCGGACCGCAACGAAGTTGTCTGGGCACGGTTCGCGAACAAGTGGATGATCCTACTTCTAACTCTTGTTAGTTGTATGGAAGTGGGGTGCAGCAGCTTAACGACACCTATCTCAGGCGTTCCGGCTCGCAGATTACCTCCGCAGTTCTTCGCGACTCCAAAAAACAATTTGGTTCCCATTGACATTTCGCGTTTAACGCAGGAGCCGCCAAGAGAATACATCTTGGGGAATGGCGATATTTTAGGGGTGTACATCGAAGGTATTTTACCGACAACAAAACCAGACCAAGCTCCCGAATTGCCACCGGTTCATTTTCCAGAAAAAGATAGCACACTTCCGCCGTCACTAGGTTTCCCGGTTCCTATTGTTGAAGACGGAACGATTTCGCTGCCTTTGATTAAGCCGCTGCCGATTGCTGGCATGACCCTTCAACAAGTTCGCGAGCTGATCCGTCGCAGTTATTTCGAATCAAAGATTTTGACTGACACCCAAGCGCGTGTTTTCACCCCAATTGTCAGTTTGATTCAGAAACGCTCCTACAACATCGTTGTCGTGCGTCAAGACGGTGGCGGTATGAGCATGAGTAGCCAAATGTTCGGAGGCCGTGGAGGCTTTACTCGCGGAAGCGATCAGAGTGCTATGGGGCGTGCCGTGAAGTTACAAGCGTACGAGAATGATGTGTTGCATGCCTTGATGGAAACAGGGGGCTTGCCAGGTGTTAACGCGAAAAACGAAGTAAAGATTCTTCGCGCCAGCCGTAGCGATAAACTCAAACGCGACGAATTTATTCGCCAGTTCTATGCAACGTTTTATGACCAAAACAACTGCAACCCTTGTGTTTGCCCACCTCCACTCCCCGACGATCCAAGCATTGTAAAAATCCCATTGCGTTTGCCGCCTGGGGTAGTTCCAAGTTTCCGACCAGAAGAGATCATCCTTAACGAAGGTGATGTGGTCTATATCGAGTCACGCGAGACCGAGGTGTTTTACACCGGCGGTATGTTACCTGGGGGCGAGTGGCCTTTGCCGAGAGATTACGATTTGGACGTGCTGGGCGCTATGGCTCTTGCAGGACGCGGTGTGGCATCTAATATGGGCATGGGTGGTGGAGGTATGGGGAATGTCGCGATGAACATCGGCGGTGTGCCACCAGGACGACTCTACATTCTCCGCAAAACGCCCTGCAACGGACAGATCGCCATCGAAGTCGATTTGGCTAGGGCGATCAACAATCCTCGCGAGCGTCCTCTCGTTCAACCGGGAGATACACTGATCCTTCAGTACAAGCCGGAAGAGGAAGTCTTGAACTTCGGACTTGGTACATTCTTCACCTTCGGAATTCAAGAACTGCTGCGAAACTAAGTACACAGCTGAAGCAGAAACATCTATCACGAAGAAGCAGCAAGGAAACTTGCTGCTTTTTTCGTTTCGCGAGTTCCTCGGTGATATTCGTTACATTGCAATCGATATCACATGTTTCGTGGTGGTTAGAACATTAGATGATTTCGATTTCTCAATCACGCAAAATCAATCCCACCGGATCATCGCTCGCTAATCAACAAAACAATGACATCGAACTCTCGGACGATTCTACGTCCGTCGATTCGAACAGCACGTTTGGCTATCGAGAAACGCGAGTCTGCCAAAATTTTGCGGGATGTGTCGCGGAATCGCGCTCAGAAACTTGGTGCCATGCTTTTCTGATCCGCGCATTCAGATCAACGAAATAGCGAGCGCCCTGTTTCGACTCGTATGTTCTAGGGGGGAAAGTTGCGGAATTCCCTACTATGGGTATCAGGCCACTGATCTAGACAAGTTCGCTTTGTCAATTTTCCGCAAATTTCTCCCAATTTCCTTGACTGTGGCGATTGTAACGGTTTTACTAGCGGCTAATACCAGTCGGACTGCGCCATACAAGGTAGTACGGTTGGGTGGTTCGTGAGGGCGGATTTGGTTGTTTTCCGGCTGGATATCGCCTTCCTTGACACTCTTCCTAGCGCATGCGTTTCGCTATGTTCGCGACCTTGCCTAGACTGCGATTCAGAAATCCAACAAGAAACCACAACATGAGAAAAGCTAGCAAAGACATGGTCTCGTCAATCACCAATGAATTGGTTTGTAAAACAAACTCCTGTTCATTTCTTCTTTGTCACTGCTTCTCTCCTTCTACATTTCTCTCGTAATACACAGCCCTTCGCTGTTTGTTTTTATTGAGTTCAACATCGTTTGAGTCCATCCATCAAGTAAGCCATTAAGCTGATCACATAGTTACAGGAACTAAGAGTTATGATTCGTGGAACCCGCCGCAACACTTCCAACCGATCAGTTCGCAACCAAAACAAGCTCCAAAAGCTTCGCGACAAAGTTCGTCAGAGCACGCAAGCCTTTATGGAGCGACATCAAACTTTAATGGCTTCGCGCTTAGCTTGGTGGCGAAAAGCGTTCCGTGTTCCCAATATCGCTAACTGGTGGGTCTTCAGCAAAGCTCGAACCTTGTGGGCAGCATTTTTGGCGCTGCTTGGTTTGAAGCCCGCTTCGGCCGGATCAACAATTCACACGATCCGTCGTGACTCGCAACGTCGTCGCAGCTACAAGCGGGCCACTTTCTACGAACCACTCGAAAGCCGACAGTTGTTGGCTTATGACATCGAGATTACTTCGACCCCAGGAACCTTGGATTCTGACTTTGCAACAAAGGGCGGAGTTGTTCTGTTTGCGGATGGTTCTGGAAGTGCTTCCATCTCAACTTCTGCTCTTCAATCGGCTGCCTCGGCCGGCAAATCGATTCGCATCGAAGCGAACTCCATTACCTTCAACCACACCGCTGCGTTGAGCCTAACGGGAGCAACAAAAGTCACCTTAGATACGCGTGATGGAACCACGAATTACGGCGCTATCAACACCGGTACGTTTCCCATTCTGACCAACGGCACTCAGGTGGTCATTGATGCGGGATCCACAGCTACCATTCCAGCTTTAACTGCTGGGGCAAACATTACCGTGACTTCGCAAAGCGACGTCACAGTTGGTAACCTTTCGGGTGTTGTGGTTTCGTTGACATCGGCAAATGGTGATGTTGAGTCATCGACCGGCACTTTGATTACTGCCACAAACCAAATCAACACCACTGCCAAGACAGGTATCAATGTTCTAACCGATACACCAGCGATCACTGCCAATAACTCAACAAGTGGTGATCTCAAGATCACACAGCCCAACACCACCGCGCAAAACCTTTCGGTGACAAGTTTGATCAACTCGGGCTCAGGTGCAGTTACGGTTGCCAACGATGGGCCAGGCAACATGCAGTTGACCTTCAGCGGAACAGTGACCAACACCAATAACAAATTCACCGCTTCCGCGACTGGCGACGTTCGTATCAACACTTCCATTTCCAGTCTCGGTGAGACGATTGTGAAAGCCGATAGTGACGGCCTGGCAGGAGGTAGCTTCGAGGTCATTAGCGGGAACAGTTTTGCATCGAACAATCAGACAATTAGCATCACCGCAGCCGATTTGACCATGGGTAGCGGTGCCTCGATCAACTCGGGTAGCGCACGGACGACAATCGTCCCCTCCACGAACTCTCGGCCGATTAAGCTGGGAACAGGGGCTGCTTCAGACCTAACCATCAATGACACCGAACTTGACAACATTTCGGCAGGTGTGCTCGAAATCGGTTCTGCCAGTTCGGCGGACATCAGCATCACTGCCGCCATGTCCAAAGCGGGCAGTTCACCGTTGGTTCTCGTGACCAGCACTACCATCACCGATAGCGCTTCTTTGACCGTGGCTAATTTGCGTGTTGCTGCTGGTGGTAACGTCACTCTGGATAACAGCGGATTCGATATTGACACCTTGGCTGGTTCCGCAGCTTCCTTGGTCATCAAAGACATCGATGATCTTATCATTGGGAGCGTGGATACTGTCAACGGCGTTTCTACGACAGCTAACGGGAACATCACACTCCAACAAGATGATCTTAATATTGCCCAGGCCGTCAATGCAGGCACGGGCGAGGTTACCATTTTTCCAACGACTTCTTCGCGTGGAATCTCGGTTGGTAGCTTTGAGGTTTCAGATGAACTTCACGTTACCGAAGGTGAAGAAGACAAGATCACTGCAAGCATTTTGCGTTTCGGTAAATTGGCATCATCCGACGACGCAGAAAATAGCGGTACGATCTTCGTAACGGGTGGTGTGTCACGTGCAGGTACAATTTCGCTGGTAACCGACGGCACTGTTCAAGGAAACGGGATCACTGCAACCAACTTGGCAATTCGGGCTGGTAACGGTGTTGGGCTGTCTGGAGATGACCTGCAATTGGTTGCCACCAACCTTGCTATAGCGAACACTTTAAATACGCCCACAAGCGGCAGTGTCGTAAACATTCGAAATACTTCGGGAACTGTGACGATTGCGGGTGATTTGGCCAAAATCGATGGTTTGTCCGGAGTGGTTAATGAAGCTAGTGGCTCGTCAGGTGTCCGGCTTTCCACGGACGGTTCGATTGTCGTTGATGGTGACGTGAACAGCGTACAGCACGTGATTATCGATGCCACCGGAGCTGGCAATATCACCATCAATGATTCGGTGAATTCCACAAATACCTATGTTCAGATTAAGACAAATGGTGGAGCTGTATCATTTTCCGCCGCTGGCGATGTAACAGCCAATACGACACTAGAAGTGATGGACAATAGCTCTTCTCGCCCAGCGTCGGTTTCGATGGCCGATGGTACCGTGTTCACCGCAGGTGAAAAGGTCACCGTTCTGGCCTCCGGTAATATCGGGATCGGTAGAATTGTATCGACAAGCTCTGACAGTGATGCAATCAAAATCGATACGACAGGTGGCAGCATTCTCGACAACGGAGACACCGGTGGCGCCGACATTGTGGCGACGTCGGGTGGCGTCGTGTTGAACGCGGAAAAGGGGATTGGTGACAACGGCACCACCGAAAATGCCCTGGAAACCGACGCGGCCATTTTGAGTTTCGTAAACGCGGGTGCTTCCGTCGCCAATGACGTTTTGATTATCGAAGCAAATTCTGCGTCGGTCAGTGGCAGCAACTCTGCATCTGGTGGCTTCATCAAAGTTGAATTGACCACTGGAACGCTGACGGTTCCCGATGGAGCAGGAACGGATTTGTCGACAAACAATGGTGCGATCAGCCTGACAGCTGACGACATGACCATCACTGGTACCGTGGCCAGCGGCACGGGGGATGTTACCCTGGCTCCTAAGACCGCCGCCAGGGTGATTGATATTGGTGATGATCACGCTGGTACAGAGTTGGATCTGTCTGCGACCGAGCTCAATAAAATTACCACTACCGGAACGCTAATTATCGGTTCGAACGACGCCGGGATTATCAACAGCGCAGCCGTTGTGCTTACCGGAACCTCGAAACTCCAGTTGGACACGAAATTGGCGGTGACCAACGACACCGGCACGATTGCGGTGGATAACCTTACCATCAATGCTGCCTCGGTTGGTGTTAGCGGCAATGCTCTTTCGATCGATGTGGAGAATTTAACGTCTACCACCTCGGCCGACGTGTACTTCAGCGAAACGGATGGCGTCAATTTGGTCGATGTAGACGCGGGGAGTGGCACGATTGAACTCACCGCTAGCAACGGTGTCGTCGTTGGAGATGTAAAGACGACTAATGCCACCACCAATGCCGTCAAGATTACCTCGACCGCTGGTTCGATCACGCAAGGAGCCGGCGATGGTATCGAGGCTAATACTGCAGTTGCCCGAGCGACTTTGTCGGCAAAGGCCGGTATTGGTGAGTCGGGAACTCCGGTCAAGACCAACGTTGCACAGCTAGATTTAACGAATTCGTCGACCGGTGGCATCTTTGTCGCTGAAGCAGATTCCGTTCAAATCAATAAGATTGCTCAGGCTGCGAGTGGGGACGTAAGTATTGCCACAACAGCTGGAACCATTGAGGTTCTAAGCAAAGGAAGTGGAATCGTCGTTGCGACAGGTGCAGTTTCTCTCGATGCCAATGGTTCGTCAGCGGACGTGGTGGTCAATGAAGAAATTTCGTCTTCGGGTGGTGATATTACAATCAAAGCCGACCGCGATGTGAGCTTTAGTAGCGACGGCGATGTTTTCACCAACGGTGGAAATATCTCGATCACAGCTGATGATTTGGCAGGTGCCCATGGCGGAAAAATCTCTTCGGTAGCAGGAACAGCCATCGGCTCGCTGAACGGTCAAATAACTCTTGTCGCTGATGGAAATATCACCCTGGGCTCCTCTGGGCTAAGCACTAATAATTCATCGGCATCCGCCATCACCATTACATCCGCAAACGGCCAGATTGTTGCTGCGGCTACAGACTCTGGCGTAGAGGTCTCCGCCAACGCGGGTACGGTAACTCTTAACGCTGCTACGGGAATTTCCATCGATACCTCCGCCGAAACCCTGGTGTTCAACAACACTTCTGGGAATGTGTCCATTAACGAAACAGACGTTGTGCTCGTAAGTGGTGAGAACACAGGTGGGAATGTCGCGATTGAGGTCGTGACAACAGGTGTGTCCCTAACCGTCAATCCCGGTGGTATTATCGCCGACCACAAATCGGTTACTCTTGTCGCGGATAATATGAACATCAATAACCAAATTAAAGGTGCTGATGTTGTTCTCACTACGACCACCACGACGACGCCAATAGCGATCGGTTTAACGCTTGGTTCGCATCTTCACCTTTCCGATGCCATGTTGAATCGAGTCGTCGCCTCAAATTCGCTCACGATCGGGGACAGCTCGCACAATGCACCGATCAAGCTCACTGGCCCTGTTGACTTGGTAACAACTTCTGAAGATGTCACGACCTTAAACCTCATCACCAAAGGTGCGGTTACCGACGAGGATGGTGCAGCAGATCCAGTTCTACTTACGGTCAAAAACCTCTCCATCACCGCCGCTTCGATTGGTACCTCAACTGAAGATGTGGACATCAAAGTCGAAACTCTGGTTACCGATACAACAGGCGATCAGTTCATCGAAGAAGCCGATGGTCTTACCGATGTAAGTCTAGACGCCGGTGCTGCTGATATTGTGCTCACGATAGGTGGCGATCTTAATGATGCAGATGGTTCGGTTGATGTTATTGCGAATGACCTAAAGATCAGTGGAACCGTTGCCAATGTTACATTGGACACCAAGGTCGACACGCTAGATATTTCCACCACAACTGGCAATGTCGATATTGACGAAGATGGCTCGTTAGAACTCAAGGCTGCTGGTGCCACAACGGGCGATATCTCCGTGTCTGCCACCGATGTCATTTCCATTTCTGATACCACCATCCTAACAAACGGTGGTGATCTGTCCTTTGAAGCAACTAACGGTCTTGAACTGCTGTCGGATGTGACGATCGATACCGATAACGACTTCACAGGGACGGCAGGTTCGGTTAGTTTCTCGGGCAAAATTGACGGTGCCAAAACCCTTACAATCTATGCGAATAGTGCAACGGGTGGCGCGGTTGCGCTGAATGATGATGTTGGAAGCTCTACCCCTTTAAATGAACTTGTGATCTTAGGCGGTCAGGTAGATGTAGCTAACTTGTCGACAGTGAATAATGTCGCCCTAGTTGGTTCGAAAATCAATCTTAACGGTACCAGTATCAGCAGCGCGGATGGCAATATCGACCTCAACGGCGATGTGACATTGAAAAATGGCCCAATTCTAATCGACAGCGATTCCAACGACGACGGAACGGACGGTTCGATTTCGGTGGGAGGAACGATTAACGGTCCTCATGCATTGAGTCTGGATGCAAGTACTGGCGACATAACCCTGAATGGCGATGTCGGCAACACAACCCCTGTGAGTAGCTTGAATTTGATCGGCAATACGTTGGAAGTGTTCAACGCTAAGGCTTTGGGTGCAATATCGATCACAGGTACTAAAATTGACCTCAATGGCACTAGTGTGTCGAGCGAAGATGGCAACATTACACTGACGGGAAATGTGAATCTAAACGATGATTTGACGATCGACAGCGATTCCGATAATGACGGCACCGACGGTTCGATCTCGGTAACGGGCACGATCAACGGTGCTCGAGCCTTGACCGTGGATGCGGATACGGGTGCAGTCAGCTTGGGTGGTGATGTGGGTAACACTGCAGCACTTACGAGCTTGAGTGTGACGGGTGGTCAGCTAGATATTGATGATGTGAAGACAGTGGGA
>JAFLCP010000175.1 GCA_017303505.1 Planctomycetota bacterium
ACGACGGCATCGACACGTTGATCCACGACCTGAACTGGGTGTCCGCCGTCAGCTTCGACCTGACCGACGGCTGGTCCCGCTACAACGGCAACCGCGACCAGTTGATCAACATCGAGAACCTGATCGGAGGAAGATGGCACCTTGGGAGAAGGCAAAGTTTTTGCTTCCGCTAAAGACCGAGTCATCAAAGATCCTGGATTACCTGACGGTATGGCTATCGATCGAGAAGGCAATGTGTGGGCGTCCGGCCCTGGCGGTATTTGGATCTTCACACCCGAAGGTAAATTGCTGGGCAAGATCTTTACGGGAGAACGAACCAGCAATTGCACCTTCGGCGAAGATGGCAAAACGTTGTTTGTTACAGCCGACACTTACCTGTGCCGCATTCGTACTTCAACGATCGGTACCAAAGTTGCCGGCGTCAAATAGAGCAATGGAGTCGGGCTGCTAACTCATTGGGAATTGCGATTACGGAAGCCCGCAAATGGCTCGCTGTGTGAGTAATCGAAAACGTACCATTTGTCATTTTCGCGGTAGAGCGTGACTCTGATAAAGCGGGGGATTCGATCGAAAGATTGCCCGTTAACCGTTAAAGCCACGACGACGTTGAACTCAGCAACGGCTCGTGGCTTTTTTGTTTGCTCATCAATGTCGATCGAATGGATTGTGGTGACGCGGGCCTCGCGGAAATCGTAATTTGGTAATTCGGCCTTTGCCTTTTGAATCGAACTCTCTGCGGCAGGGTGGATTGCAGATATGGCTTCGTCATAACGATTGTTTTGCAAGTGATCAGCCACTTCGTCTAATCGCATCACAATTTCTTCGCGGTAAGTAACGACGTTGTGTTCGACTAGCAGTAATATGGCCGTTACGATCATCGCTCCGCCTGCCGTCCACAATGCGTACTTATTGGCCGTATTGGCCCACGCCACACCGGCGATGATGACGACAAGTAACCCACAAATTCCCAGGTAGACCGGACTTTCAAAAAAGAAGCTCATCGCAGTTGTCCTTGTGCTGGAAAAAGAGATAGAACCGGTTGATTGGCACTCTCAAATTCGCGGGAGCATTATTCTCCTTTCCCATCCCGAAGGCCTTTGAAGAAGTCGCGTGTTTGGTCGCGGCGTGAACGTGGAAGATATTCGTTTTCTAGGGCCTCAGCATCCTCGATTTCTGGATTCTCAATGGCCTTTTTGACATCTTCCCTTGAAACACCTTTCTTGTTGGCGCCTCCCGTCTTACCACCGACGATCGTCTCACCTTTTCTCATCTGGTCGCGCAACTGCGACTCGTAGGTATCGGTGTCATTTTCTTTCTCGGGACGGTCGCCAGCCCCCTGCCCTTCTCCCATCCCGAATCCTTCACTTTCGCCACCCTTGCCTTTGCCTCCATTCCCATTCTTGCTGGTGCCATCTGAATCCTCTTGGGAACTGCCGGATTTAGAACCCTTTTTGCCGGCTGCTTTTCGGTTCCCTTTATTCTCGCCATCTTTTGCAGACCCATTCCCCTCGCATTTCGAGCAACCGTTGCCTTCGCATTCCTCGCACTTCATCGACTCTTTGCTCTGCTCAAACTCTTCAAGCATGGCGTCAAGCTCTTCCGATTCTTGGGCTTGCTCTGCGAGTTCAGACAGCTCTTCAGATAGCTGCTGAAGTTGGTTGGCAGCTTCGGATGGATTGCCGTTTTGCAAACTCTCTTTTGCGTTGGCGAGTTTGTCGGCGATATCCTGCAACTTTTGCATTTGTTGCTCAGCGTCTTCGAGTTTATCGAGTTCCTTTTGCGCCTCAGCGGCCTTTTGGGCATCCCCTGCTTTCTTGGCAGCATCTAACTTCTTTTCGAGCTCTTTCTTTTGGGCTTCATTCTTTTCCCCCGCTTCCTTTAGGGCTTTTTCCATCTGCTCGAGTTGTTCGGTGAGTTTTTGTTTCTCTTCCGAAGTCAATTTGTCATTGAGAAGTTTGTCTTGAAGTTGGTTGATTTGCTCACGGGCAGTTTCGAAGTCACCTTTCTCCATGGCGCGGGCCAGTTCGTCTGCTGGACCGTCGGTGAGACTCTTCAGCTTATCGAGATTCTTTTGCAGGTTATCTCCCGCATCGACCTCTTTGCGTCTCTCTTCCATTTTGTCCTTCAGATCATTTAGTTTCGCGAGGACATCGGATTTTTCGAGAGTTCCTTTCTTCTGCAAATCATTGAGTTCGCTCTCAAGTTGCTTGAAAAGTTCGGCTGTTTCGTTGAGTCCTTTCTCTTCTGCTTCGATACGTTTCTTTTTCAATTGTTCCAGCAGTGGATTGGTCGCGTTTTTGACCTGAGTCGCGGAAGCTTGTGAGGTGGCTTGGGCGGTTTGATTCGCAGCCGAAATAGGGTTGGGGGCAAACCAAAAAACGATCAAACAAGCGATCGGTAACAATGGCCAAAGTGCAGAACGCTTCATGCCGATCGAAAAATGATCGCGGAGGTCGATCGTAGACGCTTTTTTCTGGGCATCGGCCTGAAGGGCTAAGGCTAAGGGTGAGTTCAGCTCGGCATCACCTAGTGTCAATGCTGAGGAGATTCTTTCTTTCAGTCCGTAACGGCGATCGATTTCGATGGCCGCTTGTGTTATCGTCGGCCGTTGTCGCCATAAGGATATCGTCGAGTGAATAGCGGCGGCGACTATCGCAAGGCTGAGCGACGAAACGAACCAAAGCGTTCCATCTATGCCAATTGGCCACAGCTTGCTGATTGCCACGGCGATACCCGCGATACATAAATAGATCAATAAATTCTTGGGGACCACTTCCAAGACTTTGTTGACGATCAATCGACGGCGAGCTTTCCGAGCGAGAAGTTCGATGATCTGCATGGTACTTAGCGGGCTTGAGTTGCGAAGAGTTACGTCCGTTTACGTAATTATAGGGGCCTCACCAAGAGAAGGTAAATAAAAAAGGGGTGAACCTGAGTCGGTTCACCCCAAGATTTATTGATTTTTAGTCGGAATGTGGCGGGCTAGAAAATTGCCGCTTCGGCGTCTGCTGCAATGTCTTCATCAGGGTTGTATGGATGGAAATTGCGAGCCACTCGTTTGGCGATCACACCAAGAAAAATTCGGCGAAACGAGTTTTCGTCCGTTCCTGTAACGGGTTGGCCGCCGTTACTTGGAAACGAATAGTTTTGCATGGGAGGAGCTCGATAAGCGGGCTTACTCCCCTTCCCTACTTCGTAAACCGTGGTGTAGCAATCGCAACGACCTCGGTACAAGGTATCGCCATCTTTAAGTTGAAGTCCAATCAGTTCTACAGCGACGACATAGTCCGCTTTAACGCCCTTGCCAATCGCTTCATAGTCCACATCTTCCCAATCTTGCTCATTGGCCCAGCGTTCTACCTGGCTCTGTGGAACCAGTTCGATATCCTTCACTTTCGAGCCCATAATTTCACGGATGTTACGGCCCAGGATAACCACAGGCATGTCATTCATTCCGGACTCGCTGTTGACCACCACAGCCACCCTTTTGCCTTCCAGCTTGTCAAAGGGAGCCGGCACATCGCGACCATGAATGATGTGCATGATGTTGGCAAACAATGAAACGCAGCCCGTATTGGCAACCATTGAAACCAGCACCAAACCAACAAAAAGCAGAGTAAATTGCTGGTTAAGTTGACGCCGGTGCAATCCTTGCAGGACCTGATGAAACATCCCTGTTTCCCCAAATGTGAGCGATATATGGCTAACGACTTATGGCTAAGGCGGAACCTTAACTTCCTCAGAACATGGGTCTGCGGAATTGAATTTGCCAAATCCAAAAAAGAGCGATAACAAATATCATCAAACAGAACCAGAGCAATGTGAAGCGACTGAGCCAATTATTCTGCGTCGCCACTCCAACCCAGGCTCGCCAGAAGCAAATTGGAATTGCAAGCATTGAAGTGAGGCCCAACAGTGCCCCGCCTGGATTAGCTCGAAACGCGTTTGCCCAGTCACCGTGCATTAAATTAGACCAAGAAGTGGTCATGCCACACATCGGGCAAGGAATGCCCCACAAGACAATAAACGAACAATCTGGTAACCCAAGTTGATGATGGGTCCCATAGCCACGAGCGTCTGGTTGGAGCCACCAGGCAATTCCCATTAAAATCGTCAAACCAATCGACAGGGAAACAAGAAAGAGTCGCAGTCCAGCGGGGATCTGGCAGGGTAGGGGAGTGTGGGTAGAGCTAGAGTCGTTCGAGTTCATTTTCCCGCACCACGATGCGACCGATTTGGGTTGCCAATCCCGTTTCTCGACAAGCGTCCACATAGGTTCCTGAGAGTCGTACGTCCTCAGTCGCCACTGAGAAGCTGACAGGATTTAGAGTGAGAGTGGCTTCTAAAACCGATTCGATTTTGCGACCGAGAATGCTCTCGAAGGGCCCCGTCATACCGACGTCGCATTGAAAGGCTGTCCCTTTGGGAAGAATTTGCTCGTCGGCTGTGGTAACGTGCGTATGGGTGCCGAGAACAGCGGTCACTCGCCCATCTAACATGCGTCCCATCAATTGTTTGTCGCTGGTTGCTTCAGCATGAAAGTCGACAACGACGAAATATTCGTGGTTGGCCTGTGCATTGTTCTCTTTCATTTGCAAAGCTGTGGCATGTTCGCGAATTTCAATGAGGACTCGTTCGGCAGCATGAAACGGACAATCGACCGGTTTCATGAAGACTCGCCCCATCAGGCTGACTACATAGAGTCGATAATTATCAGCCAGATGAAAGACCTGCCAGCCTTTGCCTACCGACGAAGGAGGAAAGTTAGCCGGCCTGACGATGTTGGGCTTCGATTGCAACACATCCATGATCTCGCGTTTGCGATAGATATGGTCGCCCATCGTGATCATATCGACTCCCGCATCGATCAATCGCTGATAGTCTTTAAGCGTAAGGCCTGAGCCATCTGCTGAGTTTTCTGCGTTGACGATCAAGGCGGAAAGATTGAGGTGGCGTTTAAGTTTCTTGGCCGCATCGCACACAAATCGAGTTCCCGGCTTGCCGACGATGTCGCCGACAAGCAGGATTCGATCATGGCCTGGCGCAAGATTAGGGAGACGCAACACGTTAGCGAGCTACCTCGGTAAAGCGAGCTTCGCGAACTACAGTGACTTTAATTTCTCCTGGGTAAGTCAATTGTTGTTCAAAAGCTTCGGCAATGTCTCGGCAAATCTTTGCTGCCTTCGCATCATCGGTTTCGCGCGAGTTGGCGATGACACGGAGTTCGCGACCCGCTTGAATAGCAAAAGCTTGTTCGACGCCGCTGAAGCTCTTGGCAATCGATTCAAGTTCTTCCATTCGCTTGATGTAGCGTTCTAGCGATTCGCGGCGAGCACCTGGACGCGATGCGCTGCAGGCGTCCGCAGTGGCCACGATCAGAGTGTAAGGATATTCGGTTACGAGAAGATCGTGGTGCCCCAAGGCAGCATGTACGACAATCTCGTTTTCGCCGTGCCGTTTGAGCAAGTCGGCACCAATCTTGGGATGTCCACCTTCTAGTTCATGGTCGGCTGCTTTTCCGATGTCATGAAGAAGTCCGCAACGCCGAGCTAGGTCGCCGTTGAGTCCGATCATCTCGGCCAGCAAACCAGACAAGAAGGCCACTTCGATGCTATGTCGCAAAACGTTTTGGCTGAAGCTAGTTCGGAAATGCAATCGCCCCAACATGTAGAGCACTCGCTCATGGAGGCCATGGATGTTGACTTCCTCGGCGGCTTCCTGACCTTTCTTCCGGATGAATTGTTCGATTTCGGTAGTGGTGGATTGAACAATCTCTTCAATACGCGAAGGGTGGATACGCCCGTCGGCGATTAATTTATCAAGCGATTGTCGGGCGATTTCACGTCGCACCGGATCGAAGCCACTCACGATCACAACCCCAGGTGTGTCGTCAATGATGACGTCGACTCCAGTCGCCTTTTCGAAGGCTCGAATATTTCGACCTTCACGACCGATGATGCGGCCCTTCATTTCGTCATTCGGTATGTCAACCGTGCTCGTGGTAGAATCCGCCGTATGTGCGGCCGCATACCGTTGCATTGCGGTCAACAAAATTTCTTGGGACTTTTGATCGCACATCTCGGTGATGCGTCGTTCGTGCTTTAGTACTCGCGCCCCAATCTCTTGTGAGAGTTCTTTTTCCAAGACTTCATACAGTTGCTTCACGGCTTCGTCTTTGGACATGCCGCTGACTTTTTGCAGTACTTGTTGTTGCTGTTGATAGATCTTGTCGAGCTGTTCGTTGCGACGGGTAGCTTCGGCAAAGCGGTCTGCTGCTTTGCGTTGGTTGGCTTCCACCATCTTTTCTTGTTTTCTTAGGTCGTCACCTAATTGCTGCAAGCTTTCTTCGCGACGATCGAGCATCTTCTCACGTTTACGAATTTCTTCGCGTTGCGCAGCCAATTCTCGATCAATCGATTGTTGAGCAACCAACTGTTTTTCTTTGGCTTCGAGTTCCGCTTGTTTTTGCAAGTTACTCGCGTCGCTGCGAGCTTGGTCTACAATCCGCTTGGACTCGGTGGTGGCGTCCTTCATGCGGAGTCGATCGATGAGCTTGATAATCACCGCCCCAACGATGAGGGCGACCACACCCACGACAATGGTGATCACGGTATTGCCAACCGACGGGGTTTGCGCGATGAGTTCCGAGCCGAGAGGAAGGATGGGCCTAGTATCAATCGAGGCCAGCTCACCCAGTGGTGACGCAAAAGAAAAATGGAGCAATGGAGAAACGTTCACGAAGGAATCCTTTTGATTCAATCGTTACGTATAAGCCGTAAACAATCAGAATTGATCTAGCCCGGGCCAAAGAGGAGCAGTCTAAGCAAAACAAGTTCAACTTTCCCTGGCTGTCGGCACACGAAACTTGGCTTGCAATCATCGAAAGTGTTGGAAGCAAAATTCGTCGTCAGTTTATGCCGATTCGGGGCCTCCCCGATTCTGTCTTTCGCCTATGTCAAACACACATCCACAAAATGAAACCAAAGCCGCACTGCAACCGATTTTTGGTGCGAGCGGGTTGCGGTAGGGATATGCTGGATAAGGAAAAAATTGGAAAAGGGTGAGTCTAAGGATGTACTGTTTTGTTCACTGATGCTTTAGCTGTCGATTCTCCACATGGGCATGGCTTTTGGCCGGCAGGTTATCAATTTCAGGGATGGTAAACGGGGTCGCGTAACTTTTGTTTTGAGTAAATTGGTCCAGGTACAATATATGTTTAAGAGCCATTTGGCTCGTCTCACTCAATGTACCAAATCCGCATCCGATTTGAAACGCGACCAGTGGACTATCTGGTAGATGGTCGGTCTTTTTGCCCGGTTTTTCCGAATTGGCCCCCTTTGCGTTTCGGAGAAAAGAGGCATACAAAACGGCCTTGGCTAAAGAGATATTTTGCTCGCTGTTCAGGTTGGCATGTGGTTATTGGTTTCTTCTACTTGTGGGCTTTCCCATGTCACTCACACCGCTCGAATCGCTGCAGAGCTTATGGCCCCCCAATCGTTGGCGGGATGTTTCGGTGGTGGTGGGGGTAAGTGGGGGGGCGGACAGTATCGCGCTCTTGGGCTTAATGCATCAACTCGCTGTAACAAATGCTCACTGCGGATCGCTAATCGTTGCGCATTTCAATCACCGCTTAAGGGGAATTGAAAGCGATCGAGATGAAGCGTTTGTCCGGGACATGGCCGCAGCTTTCGGACTCCGCTTCGAGGTTGGGCACGCCCCTGATCATACGGTCGCAATCGCGGATTTGGCGGGAGATGCGAATACCGAAATGTTGCCGCAAATAGCTGATTCCGAAGAAGTCTGGCGCGAGCAGCGATACGCCTTTTTGGAAAAGTTAGCCTGCGAAGTTGGGGCTCGGTATGTCGCGTTAGCCCATCACGCGGATGATCGAGTGGAAACCGTTCTTCATCACTTGTTTCGAGGAACGGGTATTGCGGGCCTGGCTTCCCTCAAGCCGTTTCGCAACTTGGGCGAAGAGGTTGTGATTGCTCGCCCGTTACTGCTTTCAGATCGAGAGGCCATTCGCAATTTTTTGGCGTCAGAAAAACTGTCATTTCGTGAGGATCAAAGCAATCTCAACAATCGCTTTACCCGCAATAAAATTCGAAATCAACTAAGCCCATTCTTGGATGATTTGGGATTTATCCATCATCGTCAGGCTGTACTGCGACTGTCTGAGCATGCAGCGGAAATTGAGGAATGGCTAGAGTCCTTAGTCGAGCCATTGTTGGATCGTGTCGTTTCTTGGGATGGTACTGAAGTTCAAGTCGATTGCGTGGAATTCTCTAAACAACAACGTCCCCTCCAACGGCATGCGCTATCGCGAATATGGAAGCAGAGAGGCTGGCCCATGGGAGCGATGAACTCTAGAACATGGCAACGTTTATTCGCACTCATTAACTCGCTAGACGAGGTACCAGCGATTCATCTCCCTGGCGGTATTTCTGCTTGGCGTGTCGAAGGAGTATTGAAGCTGAAGTCGTTGAAATCTTGACGGAAGCTGATGTTTTCATTCAACAATAAATTCACGGCGCACAAGGTGTTTTAGGTTTGACTGTTTGCGAAAGAAACCATCACGCTTTCTTTAGGAAAAAACATGACTCAACAGAAACCGACTCGCAATCGTCCAGATCGTCTAGTGATCCGGCAAATCACCATGCCGTTCGAAAACGGGGTAGGGGAGGGGCTCAGTTATCGTTGGCCAGAAGGTCAGTACTGTGCGATACATACGGACCACGGAGTGGTGGGGTGTGGGATCTTCGATACAAAAATTGCGGGAGTTTTTTCTATGGCTTTTGCGATCGCTCGCGGCACGCCAACGCAGCCTCTCGTAGAGCCAGAGGATTTACTTGAGGCGCGAATCGTGGAAGTGAGTGTTCCAGCCGAAAAACTAGGTGTAGTTGTAGGGATGACAGGGCGCGAGGCGATCGAAAAAATGCTTCGTTTTGAGCTGAAAAACTAAGGTTAAATGAAAGTGATTTAGAGTCTGAAAATTTGCGAATTGGGAATCGTCAAAATCGGCATATGTGGTAAACCGGAACCTCTTAGCTCTTTCTAAAAAGCCTCCTGGTTTACGCCGATAACCTAGTCTGCCTGAGTTAGTCAGGCATCCAATCTTTCCTAAAAATAAAATTCTCGCAGGACGCGGAGATATAGAAAATTATGACGGAACATTCCATCGGGCAACCAAAACTGCCCCTGGTTCGTGAGTTAGTGAAGGACGAGATTTGTGAACGCCATCAACTGGAGAAGAACGCTTTCCCGATGACCGAGCGAATGATTGTTCGCCAAGGTCGTCCTTGTGGTATGTTCTTTTGCATGCATGGTCCACGCAGTATTCGGATAACTGCGGTTTGGGACATGGCACGGCAAGCTGTAATTCTGTACGACACGCTGGGACAGCGTGACACCGTACGGCACTTGCCAGCAGACTGAGTGGATTGACCAGGAGAGAAATCCACTTCGTTGAAAAATGCCAGGAAATCATGCAACAAGACATACTAACAGAGGAGCAAAGGAATGCTGATACTATCCCGCAAAGAGGCAGAGAAAGTTTATCTGGGGAACGATATCGTACTGACGATCATCCGGGTGGCCGGTGACAAAGTGCGTATCGGAATTGAGGCCCCCAATAACGTTCGAGTTCTGCGGAATGAACTCCAGAAACATGATGAGCAGAAAGAGTTACCGATTAACCTGCAAGTGACGCGACGTGCGGCTTGATGCGACACTTGTGAATTCGGAGGGCTTAAAAGACAGCGACGACCAACCTTAGTAAAAGGTATCCGCTTGGCAGGATACTGAAGTGACGTTAGGCACAAGAGCAAGAAAGCAAAAAGAGACCTTGAAAAGTGGTGCGATCAAAAGTCCCCGCAAGGTCCGCCAGCAGTCCAAAAGATTGTGGTCTACATGCCAGTCTCTTTGTTCGACCGCTTGAGTTCCCCATAAGCACCTAAAGTGTCGGCTGGATTTAGAGTGTAACTCTCACAACCTCCTCGGTGGCAGAGGAGGGATTCGTCCTAGCAAGCGGCTGTACTTGGCCTGACCCACCGAGTACAGCCGCATTTTTTTTACCCGCCAAATGGTCCGGTCGTTGCCGTTGAAGCGATCATCTCTGGCGACGGAGTTTCGGTCCTTTCGAAAACATCGAATGCGGAAGCTTTTCCGGCTCAGGCCGACATGTTCACTGACGAGCATTGGCCCTTCCGAAAATGCTAGCAACTTCCATCCGGGAAATTGTGCCAACGCACCTAAGGGCGACTTGAAGGGGCTTAATGGCGATGGTCTGGGTGGTATAGGGTGTTTGCGGTGTTGTTTTGGCTGCTATTTTCGCAAAAAATCGCAGCAATGTGTACAATTCGGGATCGAAAGCGTTTATTCTTTTGACATAGAAGGCGAATAGCATTAACTTCAATTAGTAGCGAACAGGACTCCCAAATCCTGTTCATACGAGCGACGTTGATGTAGAAGATTCCCTGCAAAATCGTGGGATTTGGTTGGAATTGGCAGATGCCGCAAGGTTTTTGCCCACTCCAGCGGGTCGAGGGCAGCGGTTTTCGGGGTTTTTTCCTAACGTCTACTAGGTCCTATTATCCTCCCCAGGTTGCGCAAGCAGCTTGTTACCCCGCCTATAAACTGTTTGCCGAACGAGTCGGATCGCCGAACTAGGGAACGGTTTCGTATATTGAACGAATGTTATTCATTATCTGAGTCCCCCACTGGTGAACCCTAGCGTTTTTCGGTGGACAGATACATAATGTTGGCAGAGTTGTCCTGAATTGCGTTTCAAGCATTGCTCCCTTAATCGCTGTATTTTCAGTGACTAATAGGGTGGATTTCCTGTTTTTCGCTTCTGCGATGGATTGGGCAAACGAGCGCTGATCTTGAATGACACTTTTCAGAGCGACGTGTTAGTTGAGTCCTGGGTGCTTTGACTGGTCGGTATGCTGACAATCGGTATGCTGACAAGTTGGGCCGGGGATGAAACATTAGAACCGATGTCAGACTGGTACTAACCCATTGTGATACCGAAATGATGGAACGTTCCATCGTCAGGAATATTTAGGGAGTTAAGCGAACGATGCGATGTCCTGGAAACATGTTTAGTCGCCGTGGATTTTTGACTGTTGGAGCTCTCGGCGGATTAGGTTTGTCCCTCGGCGATTTGCTCCGTCTTCGAGATCTGCGAGCCGATCAGAAAAGCTACGACTTTGTCGAAGCCAAAGCCGACAGTGTGATTCATATCTTCTTGCCGGGCGGTATGGCCCATCAAGAATCATTCGACCCTAAGCCCTACAGCCCACTTGAGTTCCGCGGCGAAATGGGCGTCGTCAAGACCAACACCGGCGATATCTTCAGTGCGACTGTTCCCAAGTTGGCAAGCATTGCTGACAAGATGACCGTCATTCGATCGATGACGCACGGTGAAGCCGCTCACGAACGTGGTACTCACAACATGTTCACTGGCTACAAGCCAAGTCCGGCCTTGATTTACCCAAGCTTTGGTAGCGTAGTCAGCCACGAATATGGACCTCGCAACAACTTGCCTCCATACGTTTGCATTCCAAACGTTCCAAACGAATTTGCTGGCAGCGGCTATTTGAGCTCTTCTTACGGACCATTTAGCTTAGGTTCCGATCCAGCGAATAATGGCTTCCGCGTTATGGACTTGAACTTGAGCGGTGGAGTGGATGCGGATCGCTTCGCACGCCGTCGATCAGCTCTTGATGCGGTCAACGAGTATTTCAAGTCGAAACAACAATCCGATAACGTTGCCGCTTTGGATACCTTCTACGAGCGAGCTTATAGTTTGATCAGTTCGGAGAAGGCTCGCGAAGCTTTCAACATTGAAGCTGAGCCTGCAGCCTTGCGTGATCAATATGGTCGCAACACCGCTGGTCAACGCTTGTTGATGGCTCGTCGGTTGGTGGAAGCTGGAGTTCGCCTTGTCACGTTGACCTACGGTGGTTGGGATATGCACAACCAAATCGCGGGCGGCATGCGAGGTCAGATGCCTCCATTGGATCAGGCGTTGCACACGTTGATTACCGACTTGGAACAGCGCGGTTTGTTGGATCGAACATTGATCATGGTGTCGAGCGAATTCGGACGTACACCAAAGATCAACAACACTGCTGGTCGCGATCACTGGCCAAAGGTATTCAGCGTGATGATGGCTGGCGGTGGCGTGAAACGTGGTTTGGCTTACGGAACATCCGACCCAACCGCTTCCGAACCAGATATGGATCCAGTTGGCCCAGAAGATTTGGCCACCACCATGTACCGTTTGCTCGGTATTGTGGCGGACAAAGAACTGATGGCACCAGGTGATCGCCCCATCGAAATCGTTGATGGTGGAAAAGTGATCGACGGAATTTTGGCCTAATCGCCAAGCTTCGATACGGGCTGATTGGAACGGTGAGCGTTTGCAATTTGCCCTAGTTGGAAATCAATATCAGGCAGCCTGTTGAAGTTACTGACTTTGACAGGCTGTGCTAAATGCTTGCCCATTGAGGCACGCTAACAGTTCGTTTTTCGCAGTCATTCGGATAGAAAAAGTTATGAACCCGAGCCATCGGCGTCTACACGGTTCGACTCTCGCCTCCTTTATCCTCCTATTGATTCTCGCTCCCGCAACGGCCTTTGCGACCAAGCCGGCTGTGAGCCGAATCGAGCCACCCGGCCTTCAACGTGGAACGGATAATGCCGTTGTTATTCGTGGAGCCCGTCTCACGGATGCCAAGCAGTTGTTGTTCTATGAGCCTGGCATTGAAGTCGTCGCGTTCGAAGTTGTGGATGACGCATCGGTGAAAGCCACTTTGCGCGTCCCAGCCGAATATCCCAATGGTATCCATGCTTTTCGTTTGGTGTCCGAATCGGGAATCAGTAACCTACGCATGTTTGGAGTGGGACAGTTTCCACAAGTCGAAGAAGTGGAACCGAACAGTCTATTCGAACAGCCACAACCCGTCGGTATCAATTCGACTGTGGTCGGAATTGTTCAAAACGAAGATGTCGATTACTACCAAATCGAACTCGCGGCAGGACAAAAGCTGGCTGTAGAGTTGGAAGGCATTCGTTTGGGTACCGAGTTCTTCGATCCTTTCATTGCCATCTTGGATTCAAAGCGATTTGAATTGGCTCGTAGCGATGACAATCCGTTGTTGCAACAAGATGGTATTTGTTCGATCGTTGCTCCTGAGGCAGGTAAGTACATTGTTGAAGTCCGAGAAAGTTCTTACGGCGGAAACGGAAATTGCCAATATCGTTTGCATGTTGGTTCATTCCCTCGTCCGTTAGCCGTTGTGCCTTCCGGAGGTGCACCTGGTGAGCAGCTCAATGTCACTTGGATTGATGCCACCGGAGAGCAATGGCAAGACACAGTGACTCTGCCTGCTGCAGAAGATCCAAAGTTCGCAGTCTTCGCGAAAAAGGGAGACCTGATCGCTGCTAGCCCTAACATTTTCCGTGTTCAAGCTCTCCCCAACATGAATGAGCAAGAACCGAATGAAGATCCCGCGGCGATTGCACCTAGCGCTGCACCCGTTGCTTTCAACGGAATTATTCAGACTAAGGGTGATGTGGATTGGTTTACTTTTTCAGCGACCAAAGACCAAGTCTTTGACATCAACATCTATGCTCGCAAGATTCTTCGCTCTCCATTGGATAGCGTATTAGAAATCTATAATGCGGCTGGTCAAGCTGTTGCCTCCAATGATGACTCGGGTGGTCCTGATAGTTATCTGCAATTCCGAGTTCCTGCGGATGGTGTCTATCGCGTGGCCGTTCGAGACCATTTGCGAGGCGGGGGACCATTCCACGCCTATCGTGTGGAAGTGAAGCCTGTTGTTCCCTCCTTGACGCTCGGCATCGCAGAGCTTGAACAGTACATTCCGACGATTGTGTCCGTTCCACGCGGACGCCGCATGGCTGTAATGCTCAATGCGAATCGCGCCAATTTTGGTGGTGACCTCGGCGTTGAATTGAAAGATGCTCCAGCTGGTATGACGCTGGACCCACTCACGGTGCCAGCAGCATTCGGCACAGTACCTATGATGATTCGTGCGACTCCTGATGCCGCTGTTCAAGGAACGTTGGCTGATCTAGTGGCGAAACCTACTAATGGCCAACCAGCGATTGAAGGGCACTTAGACCAGCGAACGATGATGGTCCGTGGTCAAAATAACATTGACGTTTGGGGCCATAATGCAAAACGATT
>JAFLCP010000176.1 GCA_017303505.1 Planctomycetota bacterium
CCAGAGCTTGGATGCGCATGAGGAGGATTTGCTTTCGCTTATGGTTCTTTCCGTTGAACTTTACGTAGCCCTCGAGTAGGCGTTCCTGCCGCACGCACCGGAAAGTGATGTGGAAGGTGTTGGAAAAGTCGGGATTTGCGATTTCGGTTCTCTTTTTTCTCATATGAAACTCCTAGACTAATAGTGAACAAGATAGTTCTAAGAGCGGGAACATAAACATACAAGACACATGTTGCGTTTTGTTCACAAATACTTTTGTATCGCATTTGCTATCAAAATCCGAGCGATCAAAATGGCAAAGCGCATGACTGCTTGGAGAATCATGATCTTCGAAACTATTTGGAAATAGTTGATTTTTGCTAGCGGGCAAAAGGTTTTCGGGGAGGCATACGATATGCTCGCACAGCTTCAACTCTGATTTTCCCATTCCCGCATAAAGTGAACAAAAAAACACAAACAAGGTGCCAGGCATCCAAAGGTATCGCAAGATGCCAGACACCTCATGCACAAGGTGCCAGGCACCCTAAAACGGGCATCCTAAAACGCGAAACGCGATTTGCTAGCAAAGCCGTTTCCAAGAGATATGGTGCCATGCACCGTTATGGTTATGCATTCGTTTGCAAGCTCTGTGACGCTCTAGATGTTGAGCGACTGGAATCACTCAGGGGTCGCGAAGCGTTTGATGTTTTCTATCGTCTTTGGCCCAATGCCCTTTACTTGATCAAGCGCGTCCCAAGACTCAAATGGACCATGCTTCATTCGAAAGTCCAAAATAGAATCAGAAAACACACACAAGGTGCCAGGCACCATTATGGCTATGCTTTTGTTTGCTAGCTTTGTGACGCGGTAGATGTTGAGTGACTGGAATCACTCAAGGGTCGCGAAGCGTTTGATGTTCTCTATCGTCTTTGGCCCAATGCCCTTTACTTGATCAAGCGTGTCCCAAGACTCAAATGGACCATGCTTCATTCGAAAGTCCAAAATAGAATCCGCCATTTTGGGTCCAATGCCAGGCAATAAGCAGAGTTCAATCTTGCCGGCGGTGTTGATGTGGATCAACGTCGAAATCGGTTGTACGACGGAGGAGTTCTTCTCCACTGCGTATTTGTATGCCCAAAACCCCCGATACCAACCAAACGCTACCAGCATCCACAGAACGATTCCAATACTGAAATACTTATCGTGATCGATGCCGCGACCAAACGAAGCCCCAACATAGAGTTGCTGCAATTGTTCTTGACGGCTTTTCGATACCATTTTCAATCCGTAAGCTGGTGTTCTCAAACCAATGTAATGCAGGCTTCGTTTGAAACCCCGCCACAGCAAACACCCTTCAGAAACCAACACGGCCTCCAGAGTTTTGCCAAAGGAAATGTAATGAAAGACTTTACCCAAATCAACGCAGGCGATTCGAGACTGGGTAGCGAGCTCCGCAAACTGGTTCGACTCGCCATATGGGAAGACCTTCAAAACAGCGTCGATCTCACCACGTTTTCTTTGGTCCCCGAATCCTCCATCGGTTCTGCCGCCATTGTCGCCAGACAAGCAGGTGTTGCGTCCGGCCTAGATTTGCTCCCACAAATCCTATCTGAGATTGAAGCCCATGTAGAACTAGAATTATGCCTTCACGATGGGGCGTCATTTGAAAAATCTCAGACTCTGTGCAAGTTAAGCGGCAAAGTCCGGGACTTACTTTCCCTCGAACGAATTGCACTAAATTTCCTGGGTCGACTTTGCGGCATTGCTTCCCTAACAGCCCAATTTGTTCGGCTAATCCAGGGGACTCGCGCCCATGTGTACGATACCCGAAAGACGACACCTGGTTGGCGTTACCTTGAAAAATACGCCGTTCAATGTGGCGGTGGACGAAATCATCGGCTCGGCCTCTTCGACGCTATTCTCATCAAAGATAATCACCTTGCCTTTCATATCGATTCAACTGGCAAACGTATTTCGCCAGCCCAAGCAGTTGAACGAGCGCGAGCCTTTGCGTTGTCTTGGCCCGATTGCCAAAACCGAGATGTTATGATCGAAATCGAAGTGGATACCATCGCTCAATTTCACGATGCCATACAACAGTCTCCCGACATCATTCTGCTTGACAACATGACCAACGAGCAACTTCGTGAGGCCGTTGCCATTCGGAATGACAGGAAATCCACGACCCAACTCGAAGCTTCAGGTGGAGTCCGTTTTGACACAATCGCTGCAATCGCTACCACTGGCGTAGAGCGAATAAGCGTCGGCGCATTAACCCATTCCGCAATCAACCTTGACCTTGGTTTGGATTGGCTTGATTAACAGTTGCCACTTTTCCTTGGCAAAGACCATTTTTTGTCCTAGCTTTCTGATGATCCCCCCAGAGTATCCAGTGATTTCACAGTGAAACCACTGGACCCTTCAATTATCGTCAGCCTATAGGACCATCATGGCATCCAACGTAGATCGTGATATTCGAGAGCATCGCAACGCATGGCCCATGCTGCTTCGCTTCGTCGACTGCATCATCATCGTCGGAACCTACGCACTTTCCCGTTGGCTTTTGGGGCAAGAGATTAGCGATCTCACGCTCGCTGCCGGTATGATGGGAGCGTTGCTGTTCGTGCTTTTTGCGGAAGGCACCGGCATCTACCGTGTTGAACGCGCCGTCTCGCCTGACCGCGATCTCGCCGTCGTTACGCTCAACTGGATCTGCACACTTACAGTGCTCCTCGTGTTCGCATTTTTCTTGAAAATGGGAGCCAACTTTTCACGTATCAGCTTCGCTGCCTGGGGAATACTGGGGCTTTCCGTCCTCGCTTGCAATCGCATGTGCCTGCGGGCCATGCTCGAAACTCTTATTCGAAGTCCGCACCATCAACGGCGTTTTGCCATCGCGGGCATGAATCCGCTGGGCTTGCAACTCGCTCAGAGTATCCAAAGCAATCCCCTTCACGGCCTCAATTTTGTAGGCTTCTTCGACGATCGAATCGAAGGGCGCCGCTGTGATATCCCTGAGGATATGCCCGGCTACCAAGGCAAACTTAACGAATTGATTGAGCGTGCCAAACAAGGTGAAATCGCAACGGTATATATCACGTTACCGATGCGAGCGGAAAGCCGCATTCGATCTCTATTAGACCAATTGAGCGATTCAACCATCTCGGTGTACATCGTCCCCGATTTCTTCGTATTCGAATTACTCCACTCCCGCTGGACCAATCATGGTGGCATTCCTGCTGTTAGCGTGTTCGAAACGCCGCTATATGGAGTGGACGGCTGGGCCAAACGTGTCCTCGATGTCGCCGCTGCAGCGGCCGCACTGATTGCGGCCGCTCCGATGATGCTCGCTGTCGCAATGATCATCAAATTAACTTCACCTGGCCCAATCTTCTTCCGACAAAAACGCTACGGATTGGATGGTCGCGAAATCTGGGTATGGAAATTCCGCTCCATGCGAGTATGCGACAATGGACCTGTCATCAAACAGGCTACCAAAGGCGATCCCCGCATAACACCATTCGGTGCATTCCTTCGCAAAAGCTCGCTCGACGAACTTCCTCAATTATTCAACGTCTTGCAAGGCAATATGTCGATGGTCGGCCCTCGCCCTCACGCTACCGCACACAATGAACAATATCGCCGCTTGATCCGAGGCTACATGCTTCGTCACAAAGTCAAACCGGGAATCACTGGCCTAGCACAAGTCGAAGGTTTTCGGGGCGAAACCGACACGCTCGACAAAATGGAAAAACGTGTCGAACTCGATCATCGCTATATTCGCGAATGGTCGATTTGGCTGGACGTTAAGATTCTGCTAAAAACATTCCTTGTGGTTTGGAAACAGCCGACAGCCTACTAACCGTCATCACCATGCGAGTTGGACTGCGTCCAACATCAATACTCGATGGACCGAATCATGCACCCGTCTCAACTCGCAATCGACGAACTTTGGAAGCAGTGCCGAGTCGAAACAACTCGCCGCGGCGGACCTGGAGGCCAACATCGAAACAAAGTTGAAACCGCTGTGATTGTCACCCATCAACCCAGCAGCGTTTCGGCGGAAGCGAATGAACGGCGCAGTCAATCTGAAAATCGCGAGGTCGCCTTCCAGAGACTTCGAATTCGCCTGGCCTACGAGATCATCGATGAGTCGCTTGCAACCCAAAGTCCCACTGAGCTGTGGCTATCTCGGGTCAAAAATACGCGCATCGTTGTCTCTCCTAATCACAACGATTTTGCGGCCCTCATCGCTGAATCCCTCGCGGTTCTCCATTCAGTGAATTTCGAAATGAAAGCCGCAGCTTCTCAATTGCAAACCAGCCCATCCCAATTAGTCAAACTTTTCGGATTAAACCAAGCCACTTGGAATAGCCTGAATCGCTTGCGTTCCCAGCACGGCTTACCAGCCCTAAGATCTACCTAGGCAAGCTGTAGCACAGAAAAAAAAATCTATACCCTTTTGAAAAATTGCTGACGAAATCCTCAAGGATAATAGGAGGCGTTGCCCACTCAGTGGTCGGCAGCGCAAACGTCGCTGGCGATTAGGGAGGATTATTATGCGTAGCATCAAGCTTGCTTTGAAATGCGTTGTCGCAGTTGCAATTTTGGGTTCCGTTGTATCGAACGTTCAAGCACAAGATTGTGCCACAGGCGATTGCGGCCATGTACATTACGGCCATATGGGCCATGGAATCGCTTGGGGTGGAATCCCACACGGACCACTACCAGGTCAACGAGTGAACTCACTCAGCATGGTCAACGGATCCGGTGACCTGTTCCACAACTATTACACGCAAGGTTACTCCAACCAAGCCTCCGCCGAGATGTTCATCGCACCTCGTCCTGTACCTGCTTGGGTAGGCCACACCTACTACACCTATCAACCACTTTATCCTCATCAGTACATGTACTGGCACAAAGATACTTACCACACCTACTACGATAACAGCCGTGGCTTGAACCGAACCAGCGCTCACTACTATGCTCCGCCAGTTCGCACCGCAACTCACTCGATTATCAACAAAATCAAGATTGCTCGATAAGTTCGAGCGGAAATTTGAGGACTCTGTTCATGTTACGAACTGCACTCTTACTGCTGACCGTCGCAGGCATCTTGGTAATAGGCGAGCGATCGTCGAACGCCCAGACCTACGGCTCACCGGGAGAGCAAATGGTCCAGTGGGCGTATCCATACACCATCACTGACTATTATGCTCAGAACTTCGCCTCCAGCCGCCCTTGGCATGGACAACATTACTACTTGCAATACGGCCAACCAACCGCCTTGGTTGTCCCACCCACGGCTTCGATGCAAACCAATTACTCTTGGGGCGTCAGCCAAAACCGCATGTCGAACATTTATCACCAGTACGGCCGCCCACTTCCAAGTGGTGGGGGGGGAATGTTCTACGGCACACCTCGCTGGCCTAGTAACTCAAGCCAGTTCGGCGTTTACCCGGTCCGAGCCCCCTGGTAACCCAGCTTGGCCCCTTGGATTTGCAGCAAAACGCATTGCCAGCATCGCGAATTGCTAAATCTCCACGTTGAATTCTAAGCCTGCTTCGCGAATCTCTCCGGTAACGGGGTCGCCAAGCAGGCTTTTTTCTTTTATACAATCGGAATATCTTACCAAACGGTCACGTGCCAAACGGACGATAGTCCTCTGGTAAAACAGGAATCTGCATCTCAAGAGTTAGGACGCTTAAGCTATGGCAACTGCTACCGATCCTGCCACTAGTTCCTCCAGCACCGGCAAGCGAAACGCCACTCGCCGGGCTACTGCCGAAACCATGGCAACCAAACAGCGAGACATTGCTGTCAGCGAGTTTTTCGCAAAAAACAAGCATTTGTTAGGTTTTGACAACCCCCGCAAAGCGCTACTTACAACGGTCAAAGAAGCGGTCGACAACTCTCTTGATGCTTGCGAAGAAGCTGGAATTCCACCCGAGATCTGGGTCTCCATCGATGCCACTCAATCCGGCCGATTTCGTGTTTCTGTCCAAGATAACGGCCCCGGTATCGTCAAGAAACAAATCCCGTTGATCTTCGGCAAATTGCTCTACGGTAGCAAGTTTCACCGCCTCCGCATGAGCCGAGGACAGCAAGGGATCGGGATTAGCGCCGCCGGTATGAACGGGATGCTAACAACCGGTAAACCAGTACTGATCGTGTCCAAACTTTCCCCTAAAAAGCCACTCCACTATTTTGAATTGCAGATTGATACCAAGAAAAATCAACCTGAGATCATCAATGGAAAAGGGGAGGGGATCGACATCGAGCCCGGCGAAAAAGGGCTGCAATTCATCAAAGGCAACAAAATCGCCTGGGAGAATGAATACCCCATCAGCGAGCAGCATCCCGTAGCGGAAGAAGTGGCCAGTGGCACTCGTGTCACGATCGAATTAGCGGCAGTCTACAAGCGGGGGAAAGGAAGCGTCGACGAATATCTCGAACAAACAGCGATCGCGAACCCGCACGTCACGATTCATTACAAAGACCCTGAAGGCTTGTCGCGTTCCTACCATCGCAGCACCTTGGAACTCCCTGCCGAAGCCAAAGAAATCAAGCCGCATCCGTATGGCGTTGAACTCGGGCGTTTAATGACCATGCTCGCCGAGGATAAAGGTGCGACATTATCTGGGTTCTTGTGCGATTCGTTTTCGTGCGTCTCGCCATCGGTCGCCAAAACGATTTGTGACACCGCCAAACTTTCGCCGCGCACTAAGGCGATCAAGGTTGGCCAATCCGAAGCGGACCGCCTCTACCATGCAATCCAAGAGACGCGAATTCGCCCACCAGCCACGGACTGCATCGTTCCCATCGGCGAACAACTACTGCTCAAAGGCCTTAAGCATGTCGTGCCTGGCACCTTTTATGCCGCAGAAACTCGACCACCTGGCGTGTATCGTGGCAACCCGTTTATAGTCGAAGTCGCTCTGGCTTACGGCGGCGCACCGCAAAGCCAAAAAGTAACTCGCGATGCCCTCGATGAACTGCTTGTTCAAAGCGATATTCGCAGCCTGAGAAAGTTCCTCATCGATGCCTTCCAAGGCATTGGCGGCGAAAGTGCAGATCGCATTTTGAAGGAAGCTAAGATACCTCCTCGCTGTTCGCCCGCCAAATTAACCAATGACCAACGTGCTGCACTTCACGAAGCCTTACATGAAGTCAGCATTAGCGAAGGCCAAGCGATGACCGTGATGCGTTTCGCAAACCGAGTGCCGCTGCAGTTCCAAGCAGGCGCTTGTGCAATCACCCAGTCGATCATCAATATGAACTGGCGGTCGTATGGCTTAACTCAATCCCGAGGCTCACTCCCCAATGGGCCCATTGCAGTTATGGTCCACATCGCCAGCGTTTGGGTTCCATTCACTAGCGAATCAAAAGAAGCTGTCGCCAATTACCCTGAAATTGAGAAAGAGCTGCGTTTAGGCTTGCAAGCCGTCGGCCGAAAACTCTCGATGTACTTGCGATGCAAACAACAAGTGGCTGAAGAGGAGGAACGCCGCAGCATCTTCCTGCGTTATCTCAAGGAAGTCGCCATGAGCGTCTCCGAAATCAAGGGCAAAGATCAACAAGGACTCTTGGAACGTCTCCAGAAAGTGGCCATCAAACGAACTTCGACAGCAGACATCAAGCTGGACGAACGGGGCAAGAAAGTTGAACAAACGCTTGAGGCAGATGACAACGTCATCATTATCGCTCCCCCAACTTAATCACGCGTGACACTCCACTGGAAACATTCAAAAAACACACCTACGAGATAACGGAATATGGCCAAGAAACGCCCCAACACAGAACAAGAACAGCCTGAAGTAAAACTGAGCAAGCAAGACCAAAAGACGCTCGATAATCTCTGCCGATTGGCAGATACCGTCATCGAAGCGGCCGAACGTGTTCGCGATCCCTTTTTGGATATCCCGTCACGCTCACTCTCGAACGTTAAGTTCAATCGCACTAAAAAGTTCATCGAGATGGGCAAAAACACCAATCGCCGCCATCTCTTTAATCTTTCACAAGCCAAGGCCTACATGCAAACACTGCTCATCGGCAGTGGCTGCACGCAACTCATCAAGCAAGGAAAAACCACGAGCATTCGAGGTCTGTATTACTTGCTCAAACATACCATTGAAGGAACAAAAGAAGAAACCTTCAACGAACAAAGTGAGTCGGACCCTATCATCGAGGATCTCGAAGTACTAAGCTCCTCATTGCGTGAAGAGCTACATCTCTACGCGGACAAAAAAGGAGAGATGGTTGGCCCACTCACCCTGATCGACAATGGCGACGAAATCGATTGTTCGCGCATGGGTAGCGGTGGATATGGTATCCCTTCGATCGTTGAACCCGATCGTGTGCAATTCAAAAAATGTACAGCCAAGTTCATCTTGCATGTCGAAAAGAATACGGTGTGGCAACGCTTCAACGAAGACAAGTTCTGGAAGAAGCAAAATTGCATTCTGACCCACGGTGGTGGTCAACCACCGCGTGGAGTTCGCCGAATGCTTCATCGCCTACATAACGAACTGGAATTGCCCGTCTATTGCTTGCTAGATAATGACCCATGGGGATATTACATCTACAGCGTTATCAAACAGGGCTCGATCAACTTGGCGTTTGAGTCGGCGCGTATGGCGATTCCCGAAGCTCGGTACCTTGGCATCCGCAGTATCGACTTTGAACGCTGCGAATTATCTCGCAACGTCACCATTCGCCTGAACGACAACGACCGCAAGCGAGCTGTTCAAATCAAGAAATATCCTTGGTTTGAAGGGAAGAAAAAATGGCAACAAGAAATCGACAAGATGCTCGAAAACGATTTCAAGCTTGAAGTCGAAGCTTTGGTCAATCGCGGTATCAGCTTCGTCACCGAAACCTATGTACCCGATCGACTCGAGGACCAAGACTTCCTCGATTAGACCATGCCTGTCGAGCTTGCTGTTAAGCATCACAATAGGGGAGGCATGAACTTCGGAACTCGGACAGCAAACACTTCCTAATGAGATAACTGTTATTGGATAAAGCTCTGAACTGATGGAAATAGCTCATCGTGCGTTTGCGGAACATGTGGATCGGTTGTTCGGCAATAACAATGACGAGAGTCAAAACTGGGCCATTTGAACAGGGTGGAATAAATCGACCTGGATAACGGACCGGGTGAATCTAGCCACTCGCCCAAGTGCAAACTAAGCGAGCCAGGGCTCAATGTTCAGTCAAGGCATGGTATAAACTTAAACTCAGCAAAGCGGCGTGTGGCCAGACACTTTTTTGCCTAATAACTGGTAGAGCGAAGAACTGCTTACGAGTCGGCTAGTGTTTGATATAGCATGGTGAGAGAAGTCCATAGGACCAAGCGCAACTGACAGAGCTCAGATTGCAGATATTTCACGCGAATCGACATTCGCGCAGTTGGTGATGCATCTGGCTGTAAGAAGAGAAAGACCAATACAAACGGGAATGGTACCGCTAGTCGATGTTCAAGCGTAGCATTTGACTTTGTTCAGATTGACTTCCAGAAGTTACGAAAAGTGACTTACCATCTTTGGAGAATTTAGTTGCTAAAACCCAACCAGATAAGGGGAGTTCCATCCATGCCTTCGGTTCCCAACGTTCTGTATCCCAAAAACATAGATCTCCACTAGTCCCCCCGGAGATTAGTCTGCGGCCATCGGGAGAAAAGTCGACGGAAATGGCACCGCGATTGTGCCCGTCTAATTGTTTGATGAGTGAATGATCGGTGAGGTTCCAAACTAAAATTGGGGCGGATTGGGAGTCGTTTCCCTTTAGAATCCAGGAACCTGCGGCGATCGCTTTTTCGTCGGGCGACAGCGTCATGGTTACGACCCAGCCTGGATGAGGAAGGGTTTTCAGTATCTCAGCTGTCTGCACATTCCAAATTGAGATCATTTTACTGGTTCCGCCCGTGTAGAGTCGCTTGCCGTCGCTGGAGGCTTCGATTGCCCAAATGCCTTCCGGTAGCACCTTGTTCCACGCTGGAACGACATCCCAAGTCTTGCAATTCCAGGCAACGATTTTTCCATCGCTTTTTTCTAAGTCTGGTGCGTTGCGATGCAGACCAACGAACAAGGTTTGACAGTCAGGAGCAAAACAAAGTGTACGCACACCAAATTCAATGACACCTCCTGAAGGATGCAATGGAATTTCACGCACAAGTTCTCGCGAAATCAAATCCCATACGCAAACTGTGTCACTCCCCGCTGCCAAGTACCGACCATCTCTGCTTATCGCAACGGCATGTACACCGAAGCCCTTGAGCGTCTGGTCAATCAAAATCTCACCGCTGTGTGCGTCCCAGAGTTTTACTGTACGGTCTCTAGCCCCTGTGGCAACAAGCCGACCGTCCTGGCTAACGGCAATGTCGTCGATTTCGTCCCGATGGCCGATAAAAGCCTTTCGAGCAGGTAGCGTATCCAGCTTCCACTCGATGAGTCTGCCGTCAGAGGTAAGCGATATCAGTTGTTCATTGTCTGGAGTAACCTGCAAATCAACGATCGAAGTATCGTGTCCAATCAGTTCGAGTTCTTGTTCTCCTTTCGCGACATTCCACTGACTTATGATTTGTGTGTCGTCGGATGCGGTAATCAATGTTCGTGAATCGGGAGAGAATGCAAGCGAATGGACATGCTTAACTGGAAGTCGGCAATGTTCCCGCTTATTTTCTAGATCGCAAATGACGACGAAATCAGTCCATCCACCCACTGCTAGCCAACGTCCGGTTGAATCAAATCGAACAATGGACAACTCCTTTAGATCACCGAAAGAATGCGGACACTCCTCCTTCGTAGCAATATCCCACATATGCAAGTTCCCGTTCCAGCTCGTGGCAGCCAGAAGGTTGTTTGTCGAAATATCGATGGAAGAAACCTGAGTTGAGGAACTAAGTAAATGATAAGGTAAATGGGGCTCTTTGGTATTCCAGAGAATGACTTCGCCGTCTGAGTAACCTTCCTGAGTTGTCTCGACGATATTGCCAGCGCCAACAGCGAGCAGTTTTGCATCCACAGAAAACTTCAATGATCTCGCGGGCTGAATCGTTCCAGCAAAATTTTGAATCATCTTTCCAGTATCGATCTCCACTGTTCGCAGAGTTCCATCGCGAAAGCCGACTGCGACCGCAGCTCCGTTTGGATGAAATACGACTTCAACAGGTCCATCAGCTGAAGTTTCGAGCTGATATTGAAAGAGTATGTTCCAATTCGATCGGTTCCAAATAATCAATTGTCCAGAATATGTAACGGCAGCAACACGATCGCCCTGTGATGACAGTGCAAAAGATCGAACATTCCATTCTTCGGATACAACTTGATGCGGCGAATTGACCAACTTTGAAAGGTGCTGCCATTCCCAGCTGTAGTCATGAACCGCTCCCAATTCTCGTTGATGAATGAGGAAATTTCGAGCCTTGGAGAAGTCATTTCGTTTTACCGCCTGGAAAGCGAGATTCATCTCCGCATGGTAGAGTTGCAACTTGTTCTGGTCGAGGACATCTTCGATTGTGGAACGAGCCTGGGTAACCAAATACAACATGACAGACGAAATCGTAACGGCGACCGCGAGAACCAATAGCAGTGCCAGTGTAAGTGTAGTAACAATCGGTTCGCGGCGACACCAGCGCCATACCCTAACAGGCCAACTAAGCGGACGTGCCAGAATCGCTTTCCCCTCAAGATAAAGGCGGATGTCATACAACAAGTCGGCAGTGGATAGGTATCTGTCGGATGGTAGTTTTTCGATCGCTTTATGAACAATACAACTTAGGTCGCCGCGTAGCGATTTGTCGATTGTGCTAATGGGACGTGGCGGCGAATGGCAGATCGCTGCGACCGTTTCTGCCAAAGAAGTTCCACGTCCCCCATAAGGGCGACTACCTGTCAATAACTCATACAGCACAATTCCCAACGCATAGATATCGCTTCGAAAGGTGATTGAGGAAGTATCCCCAGTTACTTGCTCGGGACTCATGTAAGCCAAGGTGCCGATCGCGCAGCCAAGCGTCGATTGGCCCATAATGGTGGAATGTCCTGAATCAAGTACACGGGATAAGCCAAAGTCGAGGATCTTGGGGGTGCCATTGGCGGTGATCAAGATATTGGACGGCTTGAGGTCGCGGTGTATTACACCCTGTTGGTGAGCATGTTGCACAGCTTCACAGATGTGGAGAAATAGGGCCAAACGCTCTTTGGTTGTTAAGTCGTGCAGTTCTGCATAATCGAGTAGTTTCTCGCCTTCGATAAACTCCATGGCAATATAGGGCTGATTAACGCCTCTGAATGTTTCCCAACCCGCTTCATAGATTTGGGCGATCGCCGGATGGTTTAGTAATGCCAACGCACTGGCTTCGGTATTGAATTGTTGCGTAATTCGTGGCGTCAAGAGATCGGCGCGAATGAACTTTACAGCCACACGCCGAGAAGGAGACCTTTGGATCGCTTCAAACACTGTCCCCATTCCTCCCGAGGATATCCAGCGGACAATGGTATAGCTGCCCAATGTTATTGGAAGGTTTCTATCCTCCGACGTAATCTCTAGCACTTTCTTCCACGAATCGAAGGACTGCTGCGGTCCCAGAAACCGCTTAGCAGCTTGCAGCAATTCGATGGATGAATTGATTGAGTCACGTTCGTGCTCAGTCATAAAGGCACACTGTATTGTTTGGAATGACTTTTTAGGACTAGAGTTCAGCTTGTTCGGAAAGCAGATGTGATGGAACGGGCGCAATTCGGCGAAGCATTCGCAGCGCGCGTGACCGTCGCATGTACATCGCGCCGATCGAACAACCGAGTAACATTGCCACTTCTTCCGGTTGATTCCCTTCGATGTCATAAAGTATTAGGACATTGCGATATCCTGCGGGAATGGCAGCCAGCCATCCATCTACTAACTCGCGAGTTTCTTTACGAGCCAATCGTTCACTCGGCGTGGTACCCGAGCCTGGAATCAAGTCTAAGAAGTCATCGCCAAAGTTGTCGTCCGACGAGTGCCTTCGCGTGGTACCACTTCGCTTTGGCTGAGATCGCCCGCCACGTTTTATCGACTTCAGCCCACGAATCGCATCCATGAGATTATGTTTAGCGATGTTCATCATCCAACCTTCGAAAGACATCTCCCTACGAAACGCGCTAATGTCGAGTACAACCTCGGCATAAGTTTCTTGCATGATATCCTCAGCATCCAAAAGGGCTTGAAAACGAGCAGGTATTAAATGCTGAATTCGCTTCTGAATATGCGGTCCGTAAGTCAATATCAACGTAGTGAGGGCTGATTCGTCGCCAGTAATCGCAAGTGGAAGTTCCGGCAATTGTTCGTTCATTGCATGTCGTCGAATCTGCGGCAGAGGATGGAGAAAAAGGTGGGATATGAAGGAGTCTATCATCACCCGTAGCCACTCTCAAGTTATTTGTATTGATGGCTTCGCGATCTGCCTCTTCGCATTTTTGAGTCTGCACCTGAGCTTCAATTGACAGAGAGCTTTGTCCTAGGGGTTGGTAAGCGAGCGAGAAATCAACCAGTCTTCCAGATATTTCTTGAAACTCGGATCTTTACTTCTTGCCAATGATGTCTTGATCTGCGCGACGAGTAAGTCTCCGAGGTCTTGCGCAACCCGGGAATCGAATTGTTCGAGGAAGGAACGTACGATCATTGGATCATCCTGGCCAAAGACAAGCTGTAAAGTCTCATGAGGAATTGTCTTCGCTGCCGCGATTGCCGCCGCTTCCCTGATCTTGGGTTGTTCATGTTTCAGCCCAGAGAGGACTATTTGTTTAATGATCACTCGTGAGTCATAACGCAGTCGGCTTTTAGCCAAAATGTGAAGCAAATTGATTGCTCGTTGTTCGCTACCCGAATTAAAGCCGTCTACATAAATCGTTTCGGCCTGCTTTAGCTCTTCTTCAGTCCAAGGGATGTCGTTCGTGCCGCTTCCCGCACCATTGGCGAAAAATAAGAGGACTGCAGCGCCCAGCCCGTCATGGGCTTTGTAATCCAATTCCCCATCCGAAAATGTAATTAACTCATGAAACCATTGCGGAGGGAAAAGAGCCAATAAACGCTGTTCATGCGTTGAGCCACCATCC
>JAFLCP010000177.1 GCA_017303505.1 Planctomycetota bacterium
CAACAACACCACCTCACCCAACTACCACTCGTAGGGATTTTAGCGATGCGCGGAAAATTGGGGAAAAAAGATAGAGTGGATGGCCGAGGTTCGATCGAGACAATTTCGGTGGATAGATTCCACAGTTTGTTAAATTTCGGGAGTAAATCGCCGATAGAACTTGGGTCCACATTTCGGGAAAGTTCCCTCCATTCGACTAAAAATCGTAGGCAAATGGGGGCTGAAACCCTGGAACTTTTGGGCAAATCATGCAAAATGTAGAGGAGATTCGAGAACCGCAAACCTTTCCGGCAAGGTTCTCTTGCAAGCCTCGCAGCAATCTTTATAATCCCAACCTCAATTTGCGTGACAGTGTCGCAAATCTTACCGGTCTAATGATCCGGTGGGGCAAGCGAATGACCTGAAGTACGAAATGCAAAAGTACTGCAAGCGGGTGTAGCTCAGTTGGTAGAGCACAACGTTGCCAACGTTGTTGTCGTGGGTTCGAATCCCATCACCCGCTCTTAAGGTCATGCTTGCCCTTTGTTTTTTTGTTCCCTTGAACTTTCTGGATTCCCGGCATCCGGGGTGGATTACTGAGATGGTCGAGTCTGCTGCATCGTCGGAAAGCGTTGCTTTGGCAACATCTGAGGGAGCTTCTGAAGCTCTGAAGATTTCACACAAAATCGACAGCCCAAGCTCTTGCGTTCGTCACGTCGTTGTGACCGTACCTCGCGAAGAAATCACCAAGGCTTTGCACAAAGCTTTTGATGACTTGCGACCTCGAGCTGACCTGCCTGGTTTTCGTATTGGTAAAGCTCCTCGCAAGCTAGTCGAGAAGAAGTTTTATCCACAAGTTGCAGACCAAGTGAAAAACAGCTTGCTCATGCAAAGCTTGCAACAAGTAACCGAAGGTGGACACTTCTCGGCGATTAGCGAACCCGATTTCAAAATCGACGCAATCGAACTTCCTGAAGATGGCGACTTCACCTACGAATTCACCATCGAAGTACGTCCAGAATTCGATACACCGAACTGGAAGGGTTTGTCGCTCAAGCGTCCAGTCCATACTTTCACCGATGCCGAAATCGATCGCCACCTGCACCGTACCTTAGAGCGATTTGCTCCAGCTACTGCAGTGGACGACGCCGCCAAAATCGGTGACCAATTGTTTGTTAGCTTCACCTTCTCCAAAGATGGCAAGAAGTTCAACGAGCTCGAAGAAGTACGCATTGATTTGCGTGAAACCCTCAGCTTCCCTGACGCCGAAATCTCGAACTTTGGTTCGGCCGTTGTTGGTGCTAAAGAAGGCGAGAAACGCTCTGTTAAAGCAATTATCTCGGCTGAAAGCGCTAACGAAGAATATCGTGGCAAGGAAGTCGATGTCGAAGTCAAGATCATTGAAGTTAGCCGACTCGATTTGAATGACCTTTCGGTATCGTTCCTCGAGCAACTTGGCTTCAAAGATACGCCCGAATTGAAGACTTACGTTCGCATTGAACTCGAACGCCAGTTGGAATATCGCCAACAACAAGATTTGCGAAATCAAATCACCGCTGAGTTGACCAAAGACGCGAATTTTGAGCTCCCATCCGATCTCGTTCGCCGTCAATCAATTCGCGAAATCCAACGCCAAGTTCTTGAAATGCAACGCAGCGGTTTCGGCGAAGACGCCATTCGCGAAGCATCCAACGTTTTGCGACGCAATGCACAAGCCATCACGATCAAGGCCTTGCGTGAGCACTTCATCCTGGAAAAGATCGCTGAAGAACTCAAGATTGAGCCAAATGCAGAACAATACGAAAAAGAAATCGAATTGATCGCAGAGCAATCCGAGTCCAGCCCACGCCGAGTTCGCGCTCGCTTGGAAAAGACCGGCCAGATGGACGCTTTGCGTAACCAGATCATCGAACGTGAAGTGATTCGTGTTATCACCGAAGCTGCATCGGTTACCGACAACGAAGACTCCAAGCTGATTGCGGAAGCCCCAACCAGCTATGCTCTTTCTTCAACCATCGCCCCTGAAGTCACCGCGATTCCAGAAGCGAAGTTCGAAGATTCGATTGACACCAAGACAGGTAAGCCAACCAACGAATAGTGACTGGCTTTCCTAAGTCCAAAAATAGTAACGAGCCGACGGCAACGTCGGCTCTTTTTTTGTACCTATCGCGATAACCCTTTGCCAGGAATCGTGTTACGTCTGAATATCCAATCGCTCAGCGGAGCTTCAAGGCGCAAATCCAATCACACCTAGCCTGGTTTGCCCCTGAAAAATTGTGGACGACCGGGAAGGAAACCGCTGAGCCCCAAAAAAGAGAGGGGTGTGGCTTATCCCGGTCTTTGCGAACGGATGGATAATTCACATTGAATGCGTTGAGAGAGCTGGATTATCTAATCCACGGCGAAATCCAATTTTGCTTTGTGCCACTTAATGCGATTTATTTCGATGTAGTCATCTTGCCGAAGCAAGGGCAAATGGGAACGATATGGAATACAGATTTGCTAGTCTCCATGGACCCAAACTCCTTAAGGCCAAAAGCTCACTAAGGCACAGGCTGTGGAATCTTACTGCTCTTCATGAAGGAACGCACATTGAGCCCGTATTCAAACTTACCGCCGATCCGGGATTCATACAGCTATCAAAGTGTTCAGCGTCAACGTCAGCTGACACTGGGCGACTTGCTGCTTGAAAACCGAATCGTATTTTTGCAAGGTGAGATTTACACCGGCAATGCTAACGAAGTGGTGATGAAGCTTTTGTATCTACAAAGCGAAAACCGCCGCAAGGACATTCATTTCTATATCAATTCTCCCGGTGGTGACGTGATTGCCACTTTGGCCATCTACGACACCATGCAGATGATTTCTTGCCCTGTCGCAACGTACTGCGTGGGACAAGCTGCAAGTGGTGGTGCGATTTTGTTGGCGGGCGGAACCAAAGGCAAGCGTTATGTGCTGCCTCACAGCCGCGTGATGGTTCACCAACCTGCCGGTGGTGTGAGCGGACAGGTTACGGACATTGAAATTCAAGCCGCTGAAATTCTGAAGTATCGTGAAACCCTGAACGGCATCCTGGCGAGCCATACCGGCAAGACGGCAGATCAAATCGCTAAAGACACCGATCGCGATTTCTTCCTCTCAGCACAAGAAGCTATCGATTACGGCCTGGTTGACCAAATGTTGACCAAGCAACAAGTCGCGTCCGATGACGACGACAAATAGTTCGCTGACCGTACCAACACAACTCAACTAGGATTTCAAATACGATGCCTTTAATTCCATACGTGATCGAAAAGAGTGGTCGCGAAGAGCGGATGTACGATATCTACAGCCGACTTCTTAAAGACCGCATCATCTTCTTGGGTACCCAAGTGGATGACCAAGTTGCCAATGCGCTGGTCGCCCAAATGCTCTTCTTGCAATCGGACGATCCTAAAGCAGACATTCATCTTTACATCAACTCGCCCGGCGGTAGCGTCAGTGCGGGTATGGCGATCTACGATACGATGCAATTTGTTTCGTGTGATGTCGCCACCTATTGCATTGGTCAAGCGGCTTCGATGGGAGCTGTACTTTTGGCGGCAGGAGCTAAGAACAAACGCTTTGCTCTCCCCAATGCACGCATCATGATTCACCAGCCCTTGGCAGGTATGCAAGGTACTGCGGAAGAAATCGCCATCCATGTTCGCGAATTCCAACGCATCAAGCAAAAGCTCAACGGCATTTTGCTCAAACACACCGGCCAAACTTTGCAGAAGATCGAACAAGATACCGAACGCGACCGCTTTATGTCGGCGGAAGAAGCTGTTGGCTATGGCTTGATCGATCGGGTTGTCGAATCGATGCCACGTGTTGAAACAGAAGCCAAGAAAGAGTAACCCAAACTTTTGGCGAGGGTGAGATTCGCCGAAGTCTGGAACAATCAACAGGCGCGACCCTCGAGTGCAAACTCGAGGGTTTTTTCATGCGCATTTCAAGAGCCGTGACTACAGAACGAGAGATAGAGTTCGACATACTTTTGCAACTGGTGCTCGATCTGAAAATCGGCTTCGATCTTCTGTCGATTACGCTTGCCCAGCCTCTCGCGAGTCGCCTCGTCGCGGGCGATACATAGAATCGCGTTGCTCCAAGCACTCCGGTCTTGGACACCAACCACCTGTCCTTCACTGGGTTCGCCTAGCAGCTCTCGAATTCCTTCGACGTCAAAAGCCACCACGGGCTTCCCTTCGGCCATGGCTTCCAAACAAACGTTGGGCATCCCTTCATATTGGGCTGGCAACACTAACATTTCAGCCTTCTGCATCCAGGCACGTGGTTGTTCCAACCAGCCCACCAAGTGAATTCTTTTTCGCAGCTCAGGCTGCTCTGTCCCTAACGCTTCAATCTGCTGTTCAAGGATACTCTTTTGATTTCCTTTGCCCGCTATGACCAAATGGTGCTCAGGCAGTAACCGCAGCCAATCAACCGCTGAATCGATGAGCCAAGTGACTCCCTTTTGTGCATCGAGTCGCCCCACAAACAATACGACTTTTGCCCCTGGAGGGAGCCCCCAGGTCTCCCAATTTTTTGAGTCAACCTGAGCAGCCGTCAATTCGATGCCATTAGGAATCACCAGCCATTGCTTGGACTCGATGGGACTAAATCTTCGGTAGGCCAAACGCGAACCTTCGCTCACCGCCACAACTCGTTCCGCTTGTCGAAAGGCTAAACTCTCCATAGTTAAACGTTGTGGTCGTGGATCGGCCACACGTACCCCCGCAATCCAGCGAACGCGGTGTGGAACCCCCGCTCGTGTCCGCCCGCGAAACCCAACCAGGGCGGCAGACGCAATCATGTTGGCATGGAACAAAAACGACTGAAGGATATCGGGAGGCGAATCGTGCAGATATTTTCGCAGTTTCAGAATGGCTGACGGCGCATTCCAAACTCGCGCGGCCCCTAGTCCATATACCTCGATCGCCGCATTGCGTAGCTTATCCACCAAAATGCCATCTGCACCTGCTGGGAGTGACGCTAACGACAGCACCCGCACGGCCGCCTCTTGTTTTTTGAGGTACAGAGCGAGCTCCGTCAAACACTTTTCTGCCCCACCGACATACAATTCGGTGATGAACAAATCGATCCTGCGCCCGGACAGCGTTAGCGGGGGACTTATCGCTTGATTATTGCCGTTGTGCATGCTCGTTTGAATCCATGACCTCGTCTCGTCGAAACATCGGTTGGGCGTTATGCTGACACAATCTTGAGGAGAAGGCTAGACGATGTCTGAATCTGCTGACGAACTATCATTATACGATTACGATTTGCCCCGCGAACTCATCGCCCAACACCCGCTCAATCGACGCAGTGACGCCCGATTGCTTCACCTTGAGCGACGCAGTGGAGTCATGAATCATTATCATGTTCGCGACTTGGTCGATCTGCTTCGGCCCGGTGATCTTCTTATCGTCAATGATACCAAAGTTGTTCCAGCTCGTTTGATCGGCTTTCGAACTTCCACCGGCGGACGCTGGGAAGGCCTGTATCTCCAATCCGACGCCAGCGGCATTCTGGAACTGCTGAGCAAAACACGTGGCACACTCAAGCCCGAGGAGACGCTCACTTTGCGTGATCGCGAAGGACGTGAAGCCGAAGAGCTTGTTGTGGTCTCTTCGACTGAGGATGGCAAACTCCTCGTTCGCTCTCGCAGCAATTCGCCTGTCATTGAAATGCTCGAACGCTTCGGCCGTGTTCCATTGCCTCCTTACATCCGTGATGGGCAAATGGTCGACTCAGATGAAACATCGTATCAAACCGTCTACGCTCGCAACCCAGGCTCCGTCGCCGCTCCAACAGCCGGCCTACATTTCACTCCAGAACTGCTACACGCTCTTCGCGGTAAAGGCATTGCCATTGCCCCAGTCACCCTGCATGTCGGTATGGGGACATTCCAACCGGTAAAAGCAACCCAACTCAGCGAACATAAAATGCACAGTGAATGGTATGAAGTGAGTGACGCAGTGGCCAAAAAAATCAACGCCACCAAAGCGGCGAATGGCCGGATCATCGGCGTAGGTACCACTACCGTTCGCACGCTTGAAACCGCCGCAATCCAAGGCAATGGAAAACTGGTCGCATGCTCCGGTGACACGAGCTTATTCATTCGGCCACCATTTAAGTTCCAAGTGATTGATGGCATGTTAACCAACTTTCACTTACCCAAAAGCACACTCCTCATGTTGATCAGCGCCTTCGCCGGCCGCGAACACATCATGGCCGCCTACCAAGAAGCCATCGACCAACGTTATCGTTTTTATAGCTACGGCGATTGCATGTTGCTCTTGTAATCTGTTTCACTCATTAACCCCAACCAGGATATGCAATGAATAAGGAAGAAGAAGTACTGGTCATTACCGAAAAACTCTTCGAGCACTTGGGGCGATTTTCGGGCTTTCAAAAAGATGTCACGCCTTACCTCACAGAACTTCTCAATCCTGCCAACATGCAGTTTCGAGCCCGAGGGCAAGTGGAAGATGACCCGACCTTTAAGCAGTTGATTCCTTACTGCATTCTGGTTCACACCGATGCCAATGGGGGAACGCACGTCTTTCAATACACGCGGGGCAAAGGCCAAGGCGAACAACGGTTGCATGCGAAACTAAGCATCGGCATTGGTGGCCATATCTCTCGTGAAGATGCTGCCGGCAGCAACGAACCCTATCGAACCGGCATGCGCCGCGAACTTGATGAAGAAGTGATCATCGAAAGCCCATATGAAGAAACCTTAGCCGGTATGATCTTTGACGACACGACCGAAGTGGGGCGAGTTCATTTGGGCCTTGTCCATTTTCTCAAATTGCAATCGCCCGCAGTTCGCGGCCGCGAAGCCGATTTGCTCGAAAGTGGCTTCGTTCCTCTGGCTCAACTCAAAGAGAATTTTCAGCGTCTTGAAACTTGGTCGCAACTCTGCGTTCAAAACTTGTTCTAGGCGATAATGTATGAGCGGTTCATGATCCGTTGCTCGCTGAGGTCCGCACCATGATCTATCTGGATCATCATGCCACTACTCCCATGGATCCCATCGTTCGCGATGCGATGCTGCCTTACTTCAGTGAGCACTTCGCCAATCCAGGAAGTTCGTCGCATGAAGCGGGCCGAGTGGTGGCGCAACACGTTGATGAAGCCACTCACACCGTCGCTCGTGCGATTGGTGCCTCAGCCGACGAAATTGTTTTTACCAGCGGCGCTACAGAGAGCATCAACCTCGCACTGTTCGGAACCGTTTTGCATCCGCGCGAAAAACGTCGCCAAATTATCAGCGTAGTGACCGAACATCGCGCTACACTCGATCCGCTTCAACGCTTGCAAAAGCAAGATCGTGAAGTGGTCCTAATTCCTGTTGCTCCGCAATCGAGCACAACTCCTGGAGTGATCGATCTCAATCAACTTCAAGAGCATTTGAGCGAACAGACAGCGCTCGTTAGCGTGATGCTGGCCAACAATGAAATCGGCACACTGCAACCACTAACACAAATTGCCGAACTCTGTGCGCGATACGGTGTACCATTGCACTGCGACGCCGCTCAAGCAGTGGGGCGAATTCCCGTTGACGTCAATGCGCTCAATGTCGATCTGCTCAGCTTTTCAGCGCATAAGTTTTATGGACCGAAAGGTGTGGGAGGTTTGTACGTACGTCGCCGACCTCGTTCGACTCGACTTTATGCACAGATTGTCGGAGGTGGACAACAACATAACTTGCGCAGCGGCACACTGAACGCGCCTGGTATCATCGGCATGGCCGCCGCTTTAAGTTTGAGCATATCCCGAATGGATAACGATCTACGCCACTCGCAAGCCTTGCGCGATCGACTGTGGAATGGCTTGCAGAAAGTGATACCCGGCATCTTACTCAACGGTCCCGACTTGGCGCGATCCGATCAACGCTTGGTAGGAAATTTGAATTGTGCATTTCCTGGTGTGGAAGGCCAAAGCTTGATGCTGGCGGTCCCCGAACTGTGCGTCAGTAGCGGCAGTGCGTGCACCTCGGCGGAGCCACATCCAAGCCATGTGCTCATGTCGCTGGGGCTGGATGAAGGTCGAGTCCGTTCCAGCCTGAGATTTGGGGTAGGGCGCTTCAATCGCGAAGCCGAAATAGACCTAGCCATCCAATTACTCTCCGAGGGGTACCACAAATTGGTGAAAATGGGCTAAAAGCAGCCTAATGGGGAAAAAACAACCGGTGTTGTGAAAAATCAGCCCGGAACCGCGTCGGTTTCCCTTGTCGTTTCCCTACCATCGCGCATACATTTATAGATAGGCAGTGTGATGCATTTTGATGCGCACCGCGAAAAGTCATTTACGGCAATGTGCCTGGAATAATGGATTCCATTTTCAATAGAGTTTTGGTTCGAGGAAAGGTATAAGCCCATGGCAGTGATTCTGACGGAAAAGGCTGCAGAACAGATCAAGAAGTTTCGTGTAGAAAACAATTGCAGTGACGAATCCTTCTTGCGAATCGGTGTAACCGGCGGTGGTTGCAGTGGCTTAGGCTATGCGATCGCATTCGATGAAAATTTCGACGATGCCAAAGACAGCCGTTACGAACAACACGGTGTCGCTGTAGTTGTGGACAAGAAGAGCGCATTGTATTTGGACGGTTTGAAGATCGATTGGTATCAAAGCTTTGAAAAACAAGGCTTTACCTTCGACAATCCAAACGCTGTGAAGACCTGCGGTTGCGGTAGCTCCTTCCAAGCGTAAGTTGCAGTGGGCGAATAAGCCCAGCCCCACTCAGTATGTGGCTAGGATTTGGTGAACGACCGAGAACGTTTATCGATCCTTACGCCCATCAAATTAGCCAAGCCCGACCCACAAGGTCGGGCTTTTTTTGTAAATTGATGATTCAGAGATCGGGCAATCCCATCCCAAGGCACGCGACAAAAGGCAGGCGATTCGAGTATGGACGAGCGAATTTACATCATGGGTGTGGGCGATGATGGCTATGAAGGCCTAAGTCGTCATGCGCAAGGCCTGTTGAACGAAGCGGGACTTATCCTCGGGCCACCGGGATTGATTGATCGATTAAAGATGGTGACGCAACCGAAAGAAATCGCGCCAGCGAATCTCGATCGCTTGGTCGAGCGTCTCGAAGAAGCGATGGGAAACAAAAAGATTGTGCTTCTCACACATGGCGACCCTCTCTTCTTTGGTACCGCTCGTTATTTGTGCGATCGCTTAGGCAAAGATCAATTTGAAGTGGTACCGCATGTTAGCAGTATGCAACTCGCTTTTGCCCGGGTGAAAGAGAACTGGGACGACGCGTACCTTACCAATATGGCGACGCAACCTCTAGCTCGCGTCATTGAGAAGATTCGTATCGCTGAGAAAATTGGTATCTTTACCACCGCAGAATTTTCCCCCTCGGTGATCGCGAAAGCTCTATTGCAAAGTGGCATCGATTATTTCCACGTCTACGTTTGTGAAAACTTAGGTGCCAAAGACGAACGTGTAACACGCGGTTCGCTAGAGCAGATTTTGACCGAGTCGTTTGCACCGTTGAATATTTTGCTGTTGATTCGCAAGGCCAATGCGCCAGACCGCCCCGTCTCGATGCAAGGGAAGCGACTCTTTGGTAACCCTGACGAATTGTTCTTGCATTCACAACCTCGGCGCGGCTTGATCACACCGATGGAAGTTCGAGCGATCGCCTTAGCCCAATTAGATCTCGGACCATCCAGTACGGTATGGGATGTTGGAGCAGGAACCGGCTCGGTCTCGATCGAGGCTGCACAACTCGCCACGTCCGGTCGAGTTTATGCCATCGAAATGGAAGCAGCCGACTATAACTTGCTCATCGAAAACACTCGGCGTTTCAACGTCAGTAATGTTTATCCCGTTTTGGGTGAAGCTCCGCGAGCTTGGCAAGATCTTCCACAGCCAGACGCGGTTTTCTTGGGTGGTACCGGCCGAGCCGTCTCGGACTTAGCCGCCGCTGCTTGGGAACGACTGCGGCCGGGTGGACGTTTGGTCGCGAGCATGATGAGCCTAGAAAATGTAGCCACTCTGCAACGGCAATTGCTGGAACAAGGCATTGAGCCGCAAACCTTGATGATCCAACTCTCGCGCAGCAATTATCAATTGGAACAACTGCGATTGGAAGCAGCCAACCCTAGCTTCTTGGTCATCGCAACGAAAGAACTGAGCTAAAGACATGTCGGAGATCATTTCTCGTTACGTGGGCGAATTTGCACCGTTGGATGTCTTAGCTGTCGGTGCCCATCCCGACGATTGCGAGATTGCCTGCGGTGGAACCTTAGCCAAGTTGGTTCGACAAGGCTATCGAGTCGGCATTGTGGACTTGACCAACGGTGAACCAACTCCCAATTGTCCCAGCCCTGAGATTCGTGTCGCCGAAGCTTTAGAGGCCGCTGAAACATTGGGAATCCAAGTCCGAGAAATTCTGCCGCTTCCCAATCGACGACTCTTTGATTCGTTTGAAAATCGTGTCGCTTTAGCCAAACGTATTCGCTTTCATCGCCCCAAAATTGTCATCGGCTTTGGCGATAGAACTCCGATGGCCTCACCCGATCATTATCAAGCGACTCTCATCACTGATGCGGCCATATTCTATTCTCGACTTACCAAGTGGGATGAGTATTTTGATGGGCTACCAGTGCATCCGGTTCAACGACAACTTTACTTTCGACTCCCCTTTGAGAATCCTGCCTTGCCAGGATTCGATTCGCAAATCACCGTCGATATCAGCGAAACTTTAGAGCAAAAACTGAAGTCGATCGCCTGCTACAAAACTCAATTTCCGCCGGAAAAAGCCTACATTTTCGACCGGGTCCGAGGAGCAGCCTGGGCAGCAGGTGGGCAAGTTGGCAGCGGCGCAGGTGAAGTCTTCGTGTGCGCCAAACCACTGTGGGTTAAAGACCTCGTCCAAACTGTTTTGGGATAAAAGCTCGCCGCCAAACTCACTCGCAGAACTAGACATGAAACCATTCAATACATTCAATGTCATTAGCAACCCCAGCCGTGGTGACTCGCACTGGTTGTTGCAGTTACGTTGGGTGGCCGTCGTCGGACAACTCTTAACCATCGCCATCTCACACTGGGTCTTTCGAGTTGAGTTGAATGTCGGCACATTAATTGGATTGGTTGGTATCACGGCGATTACCAACACGATATTTTGGTTCTATCTGCGTCAGTTCGATAACCTAGAACCTCCAACAACTCCGCCATTTGTCAATGCTTGGGTGCTGCCTGCGATCTTGTTACTCGACATGAACGTACTAACGGCCATGCTCTACTTCTCTGGCGGCCCCACCAATCCGTTTTTCTTTTTCTATTTCGTCAACGTCGCTATCGGCAGCGTACTGCTTCATTCGACCGCCACCTGGCTCTTGGTTTGCAATGCGGTCATCGGCTTTCTGTTCTTGTTGAACTTTCATCATCCCATTCCCTTGTTAAGCGAATCACTCGACTCACCGCAAAGTACGCCCTTACATCGCTTCAGCTTCTTTATTGCTTTCTTCACTTGCTGCTTGGTTGTCACACACTTTATTCGCTTGCTTTATCAGCAGCTTTTAGAACGCGAACAGCAACTAAGGCGAGCCGAGCAGCAAGATGCCAAAGTACAACGCTTAGAAGCACTAGCAACCTTAGCGGCTGGTGCAGCTCATGAACTGGCTACCCCCTTGTCGACCATTGCCGTAGTCGCCAAAGAACTTTCGCGCAACGTTCCAAAATGGAATGCACCCGAGGCAGTGAAAAGTGATTTGATCCTGATCCAAGATGAACTGAAACATTGCCGAACGATTCTGGATCGAATGCGAGCCGGGGCAGGGGAGGCCGCTGGCGAACATATCGCCAATATCCCCGCCTCCACCATCATCGATGAAATCTTGGTCGGCATTCGCGACAAAAATCGAATCGCCGTCGATCGAAATCAGCTCCCCTCCAGCATGTTGCAATTGCCTCTACAAGCAGTGGCTCTAGCCATACGAAACGTGGTTCAAAACGCCCTAGATGCGAGCCCCAGTGATCGACAAGTAACCCTCGCGATCAGAAGTACACCCGATCAAGGTTGGGAAATCCTCGTCATCGATCAAGGCTGCGGCATGCCCGAAAGTGTCCTCCAAAGACTCGGCGAACCTTTCTTTACCACTAAAGAACCCGGCAAAGGAATGGGATTGGGGGTCTACCTTACTCACAACGTGATCAATGGGATCGGTGGCAACATTCGCTATGAAAGCCAAGCGGGCGAAGGAACGACTGCACATATTTTGTTGCCCGCGAATGGGAAGTGAGGCAGTGGTTCAGTTTTCAGTTTTCAGTTTTCAGTGATTCAGTGATTCAGTGGGGAAGTGATTCAGGAGGTGGAGCGATTCGGGGCATACTCCACCACCCAAAGGGACGGAAACCTGCGCTATCGCGACAATTTGGCGCAGTGGAATTCCACACGGCGGATGCGGTTTGCGTACAATAAGAGATAGAGTTGTAGAGTTTCATGCGTCCTGCGTACAAACCGCTACACTCCCAAGTTCTTGCTCTTTCACAAGCGAACTCCCCCATTCCGGTTTATTAAACCATGATCACTCGCATTGGTTTTCCCATGACTGAAGGTAAAGCACAGCAAGCGGCCCAAAGCATCATGCTCGTCGACGACAGCATCGTTCTGCGAGATCGACTAGCACAGGCTTTTCAAGAACGTGGCTATCGAGTCGAAGTTGCCAGTAACTACGACGAAGCCCTAACCGTCTTTCGCCAACATCCCACCGACCTCGCCGTCGTCGACCTGCGTATGCCAGGCAAGACGGGCCTAGCTCTTGTTCCACAACTCAAGAAAATATCCCCCGAAACCCGTGTGTTGATCCTCTCCGGGTTCGGAAGCATATCGACAGCAATCGATGCGGTTCGCTTGGGAGCCACCAACTTTTTGCCCAAACCGGCTGATGCCGATGACATCTTAGCTGCCTTCGCTCGCGGTGATTCGGACGTGGAAATTCCACAAGCGGAAGAAGAGATTCCTGTCCCCACCTTGGCTCAAGCAGAATGGGAACATATCCATCGGGTATTGGCCGATTGCAGCGGCAATATCTCCGAAGCAGCTCGACGCCTGGGAATCCATCGACGCTCGTTACAACGCAAATTGCGCAAACGAGCCCCTTGATACCAATTCATTAAAGCGATTCGGAAAGCTGAAATGGGCTGGCCCGAAAGAGATCAGCGGCTTGACTGATGGGCCCGCCGAAAGGATGCAGGCTCTTCATCATAAAGATCTCATCTTGAAACCCTGTGTGCAACGGCGGGCATTCACCCCGTTGAGCCTTTACCAAGAGCTCTAAGAAATTTGCTCCAGCCAAATGCGATACAGGGTAACCACCACCGAAGCGCATATTGAACTCGATCAAGTAGAGTTCTCCATTGAGGTCCATGATGTCGACGTCGCAAGGCCCAACGATTCTCGCTTTTTCACCTAGCTCTATCGCTTTATCAATCAAGTCCTGGCGACGAGTGGTTACCGCTAGCTGAGTTTCGCCATTGCGAGAAATCAACTTCCTCCAGGCACTCACGCTCATGACACGCCCACTCAGATCACCACAGAGCTCGACATTGACCTCTGTTCCAGCAATGCGCTCCTGATAAATGTATTCGGTAGTATCCCCCTCTGCTGGTAGCAGATCTTTGGGCTCAACGATCACACTGACCCCCACACTGGCAGAACCAAAACGTGGCTTACGAATGAGTGGGAACGGAATTTTGCTACGGGCTTCGTCTGGATCTACTGTTGTGAATGGAACAGTAACTCCATTCTTCTGCGCCCAATGAAAGGTCTCTAATTTGTCGAAACCGAACCGGGCTGTCTCTTTATCCGGAAAGAAACTTCATAAAAACAAAAAAGCTCCATTTGAATTTCAAAAGCAGGCATGGCAATACTATCTAAACGGATATAACGGATTATTAAATGCTCCTACGGGCAGCGGCAAGACCTATGCT
>JAFLCP010000178.1 GCA_017303505.1 Planctomycetota bacterium
GAATCACTGAATCACTGAATCACTGAATCACTGAATCACTGAATCACTGAATCACTGAATCACTGAATCACTGAATCACTGAATCACTGAATCACTGAATCACTGAATCACTGAATCACTGAATCACAAAACCTCCCGAAACCGTTTTCCAATGTCGCTCACTCCCGCCGAACTTTGGCAAAAAATAACCAGCTATTCTATCGCCTTGCCGGACCAATGTCGGCAATGGGCGAACGACATTGCGCGCACCCAGGGAGCTGCCGCTGCGCTTCAAACCGATCAAATCGTCATCTATCTGCGCGAACAAAATCTGCTTACCGAATATCAACTCGCTCAGTTGACCGATGCAGCTGAGCCGCTGCTCAAAATAGGTCCGTGGCGGATCGAAGATCGTGTCCCGCATGCTCCGTTCAGTTCTTGGTTTGTCGGTAATGATGTCGCTCGCAGCCGCAAACGTTGGCTATTTGTGGTTAACGATTCGCTGTTGCAACAATCGGATGTTCGGCAAGCAGGCCCATCGCTCGAATGGAACAAAATTAATTCTGCGATGAAGTTAACGGACGGTTTCAATTTTGAACCGCTCGAAAAACAAGGAACCCAACTACTTCTTATCGCTCAACCCATCGAAGGGGAATTGTTTCAACTTCAAGCGACATCGCCGTACAATATTGCTCAGTGGATCTTACAGCTTGCTCGTTCATTGCAAGAGCTGCATCAAAACCGCATGATCCATGGGCACATTCGTCCCGATCGTTTGTGGCTGGATTCTCAAGGGAAAGTAACGCTGCTGCGCGATCCGCTGGTTCCTCCCAATCCGGCCGCAACAACCGATGCGTGGAGTCCTCTGGATTGTCAGCTCGAACCAGCCGGCCGCGTCCATTACATGGCCCCAGAACTATCAGTCCCCGGGCAAATGTGGACCACTAGCGCCGATGTTTATTCGCTCGGCTGCCTCTGGTATTGGCTCATCACCGGCTCAGCTCCGTTTCAATCGTTCCCGCTGAATCAAGTTGCCGTACAACATGCCGTATCTCAACTATATGTCTCAGAAAACGATGTGGGAGGAAGTCGGTTAGCAGAATGCTTTAAATTCTGCGTTGCCAAGAACCCAGCCAGTCGCTTTGGGCAGGCAGGGGCACTTGCGGCAGCCCTGGAAGTGGCTTTGTCAAAAACCGAAAAAACGGCCACTGTGGTGACGCCCAAAGCTCCAAAGCTTGAAGCGAAAGCGGACAAACCCAAGGCCGAGCCCGTGAAGGGAGAAGTGACAAAAGCCAACGCCCTTAAGTCGGAAGCTCCGAAAGTGGAGAGCCCGAAGGTCGAAACGCCGAAGGTCGAAACACCCCAAAACGATTCGCTCAAGGTAGAACCGAAACGCTCGGACGTTGCAAAACCAACTGCCGCCTCAACACCTTCACTCAAGGTTGAACCACCTAAACCTGAACCGCCAAAGGCCGAATCGCCCAAAGCAGAATCGTTGAAGGCTGATGCACCGAAACCGGCTACAGCCAAACCAACTCCGGCTCAACCCGTATTCACTCCTCCCACCACCGTTCCACCACAGGCTTCGCCACCAACTGTGCCCGCAAGTGTTAAGTCGGTGCCCGCTCAGACGGACGCCACCAAACCTGCCCCGCTAAAGCCTGCCCCATCAAAGCCAGATCAGTCAAAGCCAGCTCAACCCAACCCTGCTCAGGCAAAACCGGAAGCTCCTGCGTCTGAAACTAAAAAACCTGAAATCAAAAAGCCCGAAATCAATAAACCTGAAAGCCAAAAAACCGAGGTCACGAAACCCGAGGTCACCCGCACTGAAGCACCTAAGGGCGACGTCGCCAAAGAGACCAAGGCCCAACCAGCTGTTGCGCAGGAACCTATCGCTACGGAGCCTATAGCGAAAGAACCCGTCGCTAAAGAACAGCCGCCGAGCACCGTACCACAACCGGTCGCCAATGTGACTCCGTCTCCAAAAACGGAATCAACTGAACCTCAATTGCCGAAGCCAGAGCCTTCCCAACCTAAAGCGGCCACGCCTCCTGTCGCGCCTGCGCCAGTTGCTCCAGCGCCCGTAATTCCAGCTGCGGTTGTTAAGGCACCCGTTGTTGCTGCGCCACCTTCAGCCGCACCCGAGACCAAGCAAGCTGAGCCGGTCGTGCCCGCGCCAAAAACGGAAACAATCGCAGCTCCACCTGTTGCCCCAACAACCGTCGCAGCTGCGGTGACAGCACCGACCGAAGCTCCCAAGAAGAAGAGTGGCAAGAAAAAATCGACCGGTTCGAGCGGCAAGAAAAAGAAAAGCAGCAAAACGCGACCTGCATGGGTTATGCCTGCCTTGGCCGCCGGCAGTTTGTTGTTCATGGCAATCGTGTTCGTGCTGCTGACTCAGTTCTCGGGCAACAACAATCAACCCGCTCCTCAGCCACCGCCGATAGCCAACAATGATCCTACCGCCCCAGTAGATTCAACTGAACCGGGCGATACGGGAACAGGCACAAAACCCGTGGCTCGCGATGCAGTGCATGACAAATTCACTGTCGTTAGCGATGACAAGACTTTACCTTGGGCACCACCAACTTCGGGCGATCCTTTTTCTTTGGATATGCTGCCTCCCGAAGCCCAAGTCTGGATGTACTGGAAGGCCTCGAAGTTCTCACAAGACCCGCAGGGACAACAATTGATGTCTCTTCTCGAAGCAGACATTGCTCCAGGTACAGAGTTTTTGACATCGCGTTCTGGCACCACGCTCGACAATCTCAGCGATGTCTTGGTCGCCTTCTATCCAGGCAAAGAAGGAAAACCTGAAATTGCCATTCGCTTTACACTGACTAGCGAGCAAACGCTCAGCAGCCTCAAATCAAAATGGGGCAATGTTCAAGATGCCAAGTCGGGCAAAGCGACGATCTACACGAACGATCGCGGTGAGGCCTATTTTGTTTCTCTTGAACCTCCAACCAGCGACCAAAAAATCAAATCATTTACCGTTGGCCCTCAAAAGCGGATCGAGGAACTCGTTGCCTTAGATGGCGGCATTCCACCTTTGCGCAGGCAACTGGAACAATTGCATCGACGCACCGACGCATCAGCAGATCTAACGATTTTGTTTGCACCTGGTTTCTTGTTTACTGATGGTCGTCAAATCTTAGCCAACTCAGTTCCCGCTTTGCGTGATCCTTTAGCTCAAGTGCTTGCCACCGATATGCAAGGCGGCTTGCTAACGACTACGATGAAGAACAATTGGTATGCAGAATTGCGATTGGTTGGTAACTCAGATCAAGATGCTTCTCGTATCGCCAATGATTTAACCAAACGCTTTACCAACCTCCCGGACGAGATTGAATCGCGATTGATCGCTAACTCCTTCGATGCAAGCTGGGGCAAACTCTCCCTCCGCTATCCACAGATGTTGCGCGAGCTGCTTAAGCACTTGCGGGTTAACGTCGAAGATGGGCAAGCGATTGCTAACTTCTATCTTCCTAAGGTTGCCGCGCCCAACGTGTTGGTCGCGAGTTGGTTAGCAGCTCATAGTGATTCCAACAAAACGTTGGTGGCCAACAAAGATGACCAGCCAACCGATCAACCGATCCTTACACCCGACCAATTCTTGGACCGTCCGATCAAGTTATCCTTCGATCAAGAATCGTTAGAAATCGCTTTGCAATCGATTGCCGAATCTACCAACGATGGCCTCCCCGCCAATCAGCCCAAACTGACGATGGAGCTCGATTATGGGTCGATGGAAAAAGATGGTATCACGCAGAACCAACAGATTCGTCAGTTTGCTCATAACGGTGTACCACTGAGAAATGTGCTCACCGATCTCGTGAAGCGCGCGAATCCGACACCCGGTATTCAAGACACGACATCGGCCGAAATGAAATTCGTGTGGATCTTGGTCGATGCGGCAGACAAACCCGGTGGCAAGAAATTGTTGCTTACCACACGGGCTTATGTTGCTGACAAAAAACTGACCTTGAGCAAAGAGTTTGCGATGCCTTAAGGGGCTTGCTCTAACAGAGCGATCCACTTGCCGACGTAATGTCCATTGTCATGGAAGGTCCGTCCGCTAATCAGGTTGCCATCGACAACACAGGGTTCGTTGACGAAGATCCCACCACAGACTTCGAGATCAAAACGACATTTCAATACGGTTGCCATTTTCCGGCCGCGCACGCAATCGGCGTAGGCTGGAATTTCAACACCATGGCATACACTGGCGATCGGCTTGTTCGTCTCGAAAAAATGCTTGGTGATCCGGACGAGATCTGCGTCATAGCGAATATATTCCGGTGCACGCCCACCCGAAAACATGATGCCTGCGTACTCTTCCGGCTTGACATCGCGAAATGCGATATCAGCATCGATCGTATAACCTTCCCATTCTTTGGTGATGGTCCAACCCGGTTTCACTTCATGTAAAACCATTTGATACTTCTTCTTTTCCGGACCAGCGACCACAGGTTGCATACCCGCTTCAATCAGTCGATAGAAAGGATACATGGTGTCGAGCGTTTCGGTCGCATCACCGACAATGATGAGCACTTTTTTCATTGTTATTCGCTTTCTGTGCTATTTGCTTTCCACACAAAACGGCTGGGTCCAAGCTTGTTGCTGTTGTTCTTTCCAAACCGGATCGGCTGGCTTGAGAGAACTAATGACCATTGCACGAACATATAGGTCATCATTCTGCAGAACATAACTTGATTCCAGTTCAGTAGATGATGCCACTACGATACCGATCTTGGTAGCATCGTCACCTTTTTTGGAAACAATATAGTCGGTGCGGTACGTTGCGTTCGCATCCGGCTCGATATTCACTCGAAGTGTCTTCTGACTTTCGTCGAATTGAACATCGCGAAGTGTAACACCACTCGACGCGTAGAAGTCAGCCTTTTTCATGGCGCGAATGAGATGTTCGGGTGTTAAATATTCGGATCGCACCATGACCCAACCACGCCCCGGTCGACTCCCTTCTTTGCCACTGTATTCATGGCTATCATCCGTAGCAACTCCATAGAGCAAAGGAGCGTCGAGTTTGGTAAGCCGAATGTAATTGGCGACATCCCACATCTTTTCGATACCGATCCGCGATTTATCTCCGAGGTGATTGACACCTGGGTGTCCGTTGTAAACTTCGAAAAAGCGTTCTGCGATAACTGAGGCTAAATCTTCCGCCGTGATCGCCCATCCAAAGTTGGGATGATTGACATGGGGTAAAATCTCGCGTCCTTGGTTCTTTTCTTGTTCTAAGATCGCGCGCAAGTTATTTTGCATCGCCTCGCGAACCGTAGGCCCTCCAACCGGTTTAATCACTTCAGAGATATTGGTAGCGTTCATATGTACCGGTTTGCCTTCGGCACTATCGGTAATCTCTTCCGCTGGGATGAGGATGAACTTGCCACGTTCTTCGAGCAAATATCGATATTCGTCGAGTGGCTTGAGGCGAATCTCTTCTTCAGGAGTCCCAGCCGTTCCTTTCGTCTCAACCCAACTTCCACCATAACGGGTCTTGTATTTCTTGATGACGTCAGGACCACCACGTTTTTCTACATCGACAACTTTTTTCCAGCGTTGACCTTCTGCCAATACGTTATGTTCCGTCAGAGCCAAAAAGTTATAGTCGCGAACTCGATACCATTCGCAAATCATCTCTGGAAAATCGCCACCGTCGCTCCACAACGAATGGGTATGAATGTTCCCTTTCCAATAGCGAACTTTAGGTTCGGTTGGAACAGGATCCATTTCGGCAGTGACTGCCGACAGAGCATCTTGGCCGAATGAAGTGCTCGTAATCGTGAATCCATTCAGGACTAATGCGCAAACCATGAAAAACCCAAAACGTATCCGCATCATTTTTCTCCGCCTAAGGAATCAATTTGGTTTTGCAGCAGTATAGTCGGACCCAACGTCCCTGTGGGCTCAAAAACCAATCCTTAACGGTTTTATCAACCATCACCATCGTCGCAATCACTGCGAGTTTTGTAGGTGAGAATGGGGCGAAAGGAGGCGACTACCTCCAACAGCCCAAACGATTTCATATCCTCGATGACGCGGTCAATATCTTTGTACGCTTTTCCATGTTCTTGTCGCAGCAGATTGCGTTGTTCGCAAATGACCAGGTTATCGAGTCCAATCGATTTATCCCTTGGTCGCCGCAGTTCTTCGACGGAGAGTTGACCAAATTTTTCATCGCTTTGCGACCGCGACACTTTTCGTCCTGCTCCATGAGCCAAAGAGTATAAGTTGGCAACCCCATTTCCGATGGGACGCACTAGATAACTGAGTGAACTGCGCGACCCCGGAATAACCACCAAACCCTGGTCCGCTGGGGCCGCCCCTTTACGGTGTAACCAGAGGGGGCCTTGGTCATCGAAATGCTCGCTTACAAAGTTGTGGCACAGATCGAGCACGCGTTCGATATCGCACTCGGTTTGCTCGGCGAATCTGTGGCTGATTAAACAGCGATTGGCGAACGCGAAGCGGACGGCTCGTTGATGGTCCGCTAGGTACGCTTGTCCGATCTCGGATGTTGCCTCGATACCATTTCGGTCGGCTGCTGAACCATAATGTTGCAAAACGGATTGACCATAGCTGCGTGATCCGCTGTGGACCAATAGCACCGCCTTTTTGGGATCGAGTCCTAATTCGCAACAAGACTTGGCATCATGGATCTCATGAATCACTTGTAGTTCGGCGAAATGATTTCCGCCGCCGATAGTTCCCACCACACGTTCATAGTCGGGGAGCGAGGCATCATGCGATTTGAGAAAGTCCCTCGCGTTACCCTCCCACACGTCATCGATACTTCCCAGTGACTCTGCGAGGCGTCGTACATTGACGCGTGAGTCGATGGAAGTGCGACAGAGTTGCATCCCGCATCCGATATCGCCCCCGATCAATTTTGGATGCAGAATATGTCGACTGGCGAAAACCGCGCCGCCGGGGCTACCAGCGCCTGGGTGAATATCGGGCATCGCCGCAATTCGTTCCATGCCAGGTAACTGCGTCGCGTTGCGCAGCTGGGTGATGGCATCGGGTGAGACCCAAGTCTTCGACGAATAAAACGAGTCCACTCGTGCTGGCGTATTGGTCATAATGTTTTCTCCTCGTTCCCAGGCTCTGCCTGGTAACGCACTGCATGAGAGGCTCCCGCCTCGTCTTCCTCCTCTGCATCTCGACACCGCGTAAGATTTCCGACTACGAGTTTTGTGCACGCGGCGGGAACTCGCACAGCTTGGGAGGCAGGAGCCTCCAGGGCTGTGCATTACCAGGCAGAGCCTGGGAATGAGGAACACATTATCTCGATAACCGGTCGAGATAGTTCAGAAGCTTATCAAACAAGCCAGTTGCCATTAATATCCCAAACGCGAGAATGACAACACCAAAACCTACATACATCATTCGAATTGCTTGGATGCTCATGCCTCCCATCCAACTATTCTGCATACGCCGTGTTCTAAAGATCCATTCCGGTGCCAGTAGGGCAAATAAAAAGAAGATGCTGGAAATTCCCGACATCACCAAACCGCCGATTACTTCTGGACGCATTTTTTGATTCCGACGAACAGACGAGATATTGAAAAGTAATGGTCGAACGCAACATTTGTGACAAGGCTTTAGGCAGACTTCCAGCCCTGTGAATATGGTTGCTGAAATTCTTTTAGGCCATACCTATAACATATTCGCGCCCTCGTTCCCAGGCTCTGCCTGGAAACGCACTGCATGAGAGGCTCCCGCCTCGTCTTCTTCCTCTGCATCTCGACACCGCGTAAGATTTCCGACTGCGAGTTTTGTCCACGCGGCGGGCTCGCGCACTGCACGGGAGGCAGGAGCCTCCAGGGCAGTGCGTTACCAGGCAGAGCCTGGGAACGAGGAGAACGAGGAGAGACGAGCCAGGAGGCTCGTTCTACGTTAGCTCAAGCTTTGATAATGTCCGTTACCACTTTGCCATGGACATCGGTGAGCCGGAAGTCGCGGCCTTGATAAGTGAACGTTAACCGCTCATGGTCCAAGCCCATCAAGTGCAAGATCGTCGCCTGCAAATCGTGAATGTGAACGGGCTTATCCACCACATGGAATCCTAAATCGTCGGTCGCTCCGTAGGTCATGCCTCCCTTGATACCACCACCAGCCAACCAAGCTGTAAACGCTTGCGGATGATGATCGCGCCCCTTACTCCGTCCCAAAGCTGCATTGCTCTCGATCATTGGCGTACGACCAAACTCACCTCCCCACACCACCAAAGTGTCATCCAGCAAACCACGCTCCTTCAAATCGGCAATCAACGCCGCACAAGCTTGATCGGTCTGCTTGCAGTTATTCCGATGATTACCCACCACATCCGAATGCGCATCCCAACCTTCATGATAAATGGTCACCACCCGCGTTCCCATTTCAATCATGCGTCGAGCCAACAAGCAGGCTCGCGAAAACGACGGCTTCTTCGGATCACAACCATAAGCCTCAAGTGTTTTCGGATCTTCTTTCGTCAAATCCATCAACTCTGGAGCCGTCGTCTGCAATCGAAAGGCCATTTCATACGCCGCAATTCGAGCCGCAATGTCAGGATCATTCACTTGCTCCAATCGATGCTGATTCAACTTTTGAATCAACTTCAGCGACTCACTCTGCGTCAGTCCATCGACACCTTCGGGATTCGATACATTGAGAATCGGATCACCCGAATTTCTCAATCGCACTCCACCATACGTCGTCGGCAAAAAGCCACTGCTCCAATTCGCCGCTCCACCCGAAATCCCTGCCCCCGTACTCATCACCACAAAACTAGGGAGATCACGAGTCTCACTTCCTAAACCATACAGCAACCATGACCCCATCGAGGGTCGACCTGGTTGTGCAAAACCTGTATTCAAAAAAATCTGCGCCGGCGCATGATTGAATTGGTCGGTATGCATCGATCGCACAAAACATAGATCATCCACCACTTTCGCTAAGTGGGGCATCACTTCCGAAAGTTCCGCTCCTGACTCACCGTACTTCGCGAACTTGAACTGCGGTCCCAACGTCGCCGAATCGGAACGAATAAACGCATAACGCTGACCGCCGATCACTTCCGGTGGAACAGGTTTCCCTTGCAGCTCGGCTAACTTCGGCTTGGGATCAAACAAATCTAAATGGCTCGGCGCGCCAGCCATAAACAAATGAATCAAACGCTTAGCTTTCGGTGCAAAATGAGGAGCTCTCGGCGCAAGTGGATCCGCTGGCTGCTCCGCCCGCAACGAGCCACCATCGAGCTGTCCAGTCAACATTCCTGCCAGCGCTAACTTGCCGATGCCATAACCGCATTGCTCAAAAAAATAACGACGAGCGATATCTGTTGGTTTCATTTTTACAATTCCTAGTTTCTCGTCAAAAACTCGTCGGTGTTCAGCAATGCTCGCGCTACCAAGACCCAAGCTGCCTGCTGCGAATCGGCCACATCGTTACCACATAGCTTCTTGGTCGCTTCGATCTCAGCCCCTAAGCGTTGCGACTCAGCGTTCCAATAGGCCAAAACGGCTTCCGCCTCTGCAGGATCGGGTTGGCGAGCTAATAATTTCAGGAAGAGAGAGCTAACTACGTTGGCAGCAGCATTACCTTGCTCTCCCTTAACCGCCACTTGTTGGGCTTTCGCCCAACGTCCTAAAACTTGCGACGTCTCGACCACAACAGGATCGTTCAACAACGTCAGAGCTTGTAATGGCGTGTTCGTCGGAACTCGTTTCGCTAAACAGGCTTCTCCACTTGGTCCATCAAACGTTTGGAACATCGCATACGGTGCGGTCCGTTTGGCAAATGTATAAAGACCACGGCGATATCGATCACCACCTTGGCTCACGTTCCAAGCCAATTGACCATACGTCCCTTCGGTTGTTACCGACAACGGTTGCGGTGGGAAAACGCTTGGCCCACGCATCTTGCGATCCAATAAGCCAGCAGCCGTCAACAACGTATCACGCAATTGCTCCGCTTCCATCCGTTTGCGTGGTCCGCGACTGAGCCAACGATTGTCGGGATCTTTTTCCAAACGAACGTCATCCACTGCCGAGGTCTGTCGATACGTTGCGCTGGTCACGATGAGACGATGCAACCATTTCATCGACCATCGATTCGGATCATCTTGACCAGCCCCATCCATCCACTTGCGCGCCATCCAATCCAGAAGATCGGGATGTGTCGGCAAACTTCCTTGGTAACCAAAATCTTCTTCGGTATGAACTAAACCGCGCCCCATGAGCATCGACCAATTGCGATTGATGATCACACGCGCCGTCAATGGATGATCCGCTCGCACCAACCATTTCGCGAAATCAAGTCGATTACCAGCAGAGCCTTCTGCCACCGGTGGAAGAAATGCAGGGCCACCATTGCTAACTTGCTCTTTAGGACTTAGGAACTCACCCCGATGATGCACAAAAGTTGCGCGAGGTAAATCGGTGGGACGTTCCTGCATCACCAATGATGTCGTGGTCGTCTTGAACGCTTGTTGCAAGCGATCCAATTCCTTTTGCCACAAGTTCATCAATGGCGTTGTCTTAGCAAAATAAGTTTCCTTCTGACCGAACTCTTGCTTGAGCTTCTCAGCCAACATCTGATCATGAGCTTCATCGCTCGGCGAGAATTCAGGCGGAAGAGTCGAGAGCAGTTTTGTGGCGTTGCTGTCGGTAAACCATATGCGGAATTTTCCGAGAGGGCCCGCATAATAGCGTTCAAACAACATCGTAAACTTGGCCGCTTGCCCCGCAGGTACCGGCTCCTTCAAGCGAAACGCTGCGAAATGACGCTTCCCTTGTCCCCCGTTAATCGTCCAACCCGAGAGTGGATCGGTGTCGATGGCGGCAGCTGCGTTTCCGCCGGCATTGCTTTGCTCCGCACTTTCCCAAGCGAACTTTTTATCACCGGTTTCCAACGTAACTTCGCTCAAGAAGAAATCGCCGATGGGGCCTTCATAATAAACGCGGCCAGGTCCCTGTTTGGGCAAACGTGGATCGGGCAAGGCCTCGATCAACACACCGTAGATCGGTTTGTCTTGTGCCGCAAACTCCAACGTGTACCAATCGCGTTTGGATTGATCGCCCTCAGCAAACAACACTCGATCTCCTTCTTCGCGCAAACGTGCCATGTTGGCTGTCGCCGAAGTAGGAGCGACGGGTGTCCAGCTCACGTTGTGTTGCGATGTGCTCTGTTGCCAATTGGCAAACGCACGATCCAGCGAACGAGCTGTGAGTTCGCGCGTAGCCGCAGCGATATCGGTTGGCACAGGCTCAGCGTTCACATATCCGATCAAAAGCTTGAACTTACCGATTAAGTGCTGACCACCGTAAAGTTGTTCGAGATCGATTTCCAAAGTTGCTGGCGCATCACCACCTGCTTGATACATAGGCGACGCTGAATGCCAAGTTGCATTCCAATTGGGCCCAGCGGGGAATGGATCAAGCGCCCAACCGCTCCGACTGTTGCCATCCACCGCATCTTCCACGGAAAAACCTTGTTGCGAAAAACTCGCTTGAGCCGCGCTCCATTCGAACGCTGCCATCTCTGACGATGGAGTCGCACTGGCCCCTTGCGAAGCTTGATGATTCGACAACAGATTGGGCATCCGAGCTTTCAATTCGGATAGCACCATATTGCCATTGGGAGCACGGCCAGGTCCTGAACTGGGCAACGTCCCATCCGCAAACACCTCTAAACGGACGCCGGTCACCCAGCCAGCCGTCTTGGGCAACTTGATCTTCAATCGATAAACATCTTTGTCAGGAATTTCTCCTCGAACCAACCAACTACCATCGCGTTGCTTTTCAAAAGTTGCACCACCGTCGGAAACACTCGACACAACTTCGGCTGTCTGCCATTGCACTTCGGGGAGGTCAATTGGAAAACGTTGAGATGCGGAGGCTAACCAATGCTGGATCTTTCGCTGCGCTTCATCACGTTCTTTCTGCAATGCTTCATCGACCAGCTCTAACTCTGGCTCCTCAGCGTTATTGAGGTACGCCATCAGTTGATAATATTCTTTTTGACTTACGGGGTCATATTTGTGGTTGTGACATTGAGCACATGCGACCGACATTCCCAACCAAACGGTCCCCGTTGTTCCTACGCGATCCACCATCGCATGAAAACGAAATTCTAAAGGATCGATACCACCTTCTTCGTTGAGCATCGTGTTGCGATGAAAACCGGTTGCGACTCGATCGGATAACGTAGCGTTGGGAAGTAAATCACCAGCCAATTGCTTGATCGTGAATTGATCAAATGGCATATCGTCGTTGAGCGAATTGATAACCCAATCGCGATACGGCCAAATAGAACGAACGCGATCTTTTTCATAGCCGTTAGTGTCCGCATATCGTGCAAGATCGAGCCAACGCCGCGTCCAACGTTCGCCATAGGCAGGTGAGCTCAAGAGCCGTTCGACTAAGGTTTCATATTTTTGTGGCGAGTTATCTTCGAGATACGCAACAACATCGGCTTCCGTCGGCGGCAAACCGGTGAGATCCAAATAAAGTCGTCGCACTAACTCTTCCGGTTTCGCTTCGGCACTGGGCGCTAGGCCCTGCGTTTGAAGTCGATTGAGCACAAACAAATCGATCGCGTTGCGTGCCCATTCGCTGTCGGTCGGTTTTGGTAGAGGCGAGAGGGCAGGGGCCTTAAACGCCCAATGCTCCGCATACGGTGCCCCTTCACTGATCCACTCCCGCAAGATCTGTTTGTGCGCGTCGGTGAGAACTTGTTTGGTATGTGGTGGCGGCATGACCGAATCAGGATCATCCGAGAGTATGCGGCGAATCAGTTCACTCTCATCAGGTTTCTGGGGAACAATACCAATCGCCCCAGATTCGCCTGCACCGATTGCCGATTCGCGTTGATCGAGCCGCAGTCCACCATGCCGTGTGGTATCGTCCGGACCATGGCATTTGAAACAATACTGCGACAGGATTGGTCGCACGTCGCGAGCAAAGTCTGCGGCTGTGACCGCTTGGCTCGCGATGCATAGGGCTACGAAAGCTGTGAAAGATCCCCAAACAGAAACCCAGACTTGGGGAAGCATCGATCTTTGAAACATTGGCAAGACTCGGCGGGGGCCATTAGGTGGGACAGTTCGGTTCCAAACGGCTCAAACTGCATAACTCTATTGTAACCAGCGGATGCTCAAAATTCCCGCAGAACGTGCGATTATTCAACGGCGATACCATCCTAAATAGAGATTCTTAGATCCAGAGGTACGATGTGACACGCGAAACCTAACTGTCGATATGGCAACAACTTGCTGCCGTATCAGTCGCTCCTTGAGCGTCGACGCGTTCCAATCGTTCCTACGACAAGGTGCCGCATGCAACCTAGCCCCCGCTGCGATCCAGCTACGGATTAAACAAACCGCCTCCTACCCAAAAGCCACCCCTTTGGGACATTTTCGCCTCCGATTTTTCCCGATTTTCGCTACAAGTGTTGTCAAAAATCGTCCTGTGCATAACATGTATTTGATACTGAGTCTCAACAGCAATAGAAACTGGTCCAAATCGGAGCGGATTTCGGCTGGAGACGAGGGAACGAAGCAAGCCGAGGGCCGGTAGTTGCGACGGAGAGTCGACTCACCCGTGCTCAAGCCAGCCACGTGAAGAGCGGATTGACTAAGTAACTGTTTTTAGCTGGCGGGTGATGTATGTCTTCGTATTTTCGTTCGAGTAGTGCTCGGCGCGTGGGTCGTGTCGGTTTCACGTTGGATGAACTGTTGGTGGTGATCGCGATCAT